>DUQB01000010.1 GCA_012838035.1 Bacillota bacterium
TGGCCAAACACCCGCTCCATATCGCGTGTATCGGCATCGGCGAAAACGGTCACATCGCTTTCAATGATCCGCCTGTAGCCGATTTCCAAGATCCCCACATGGTGAAAGTGGTGGAACTGGACGAAATCTGTCGCAATCAGCAGGTTAATGACGGGTGCTTCCCCACCTTAGCCGATGTACCTACGCATGCGCTCACGCTAACAATTCCGGCTATTATGGCGGCTCAGGCGTTGTATTGCATCGTGCCCGGACCTACGAAGACGGATGCGGTTAGGCGCACGGTTACAGGACCCATCTCTACGGAATGTCCAGCATCTATCATGCGCACGCACGAATGTGCATGCTTGTATGTAGACCGTGCAGCCGCCGCGCTGATTATGTAGGAGGAAACCACTGTGCCTACCCTCGACGATGTAGCTCGTCTGGCAGGCGTATCGCGAGTTACCGCATCGCGTGTTCTAAATGGCACTTACCCAAATAAGGTAAGTGAGAGCACTAGAGAACGTGTCAGAGCAGCTGTCGCCGAGCTCAATTACATCACTAACGTGCCGGCCAGAGCTTTGCGGAGCAAGCGGAGCATGCAGTTCGGCTTACTTATTCCCGATCTGGCATTCTCGTTCATGCCGGAGGTTGTTCAGGGATTGCAGGATATAGCCTCCAAAATGGATTACGGCTGCTTAATCTACTTAACCCATGATCAACCGCAGCAGGAAGAGCGGTCTTTAAGCACCCTCATCGGACGCCGGGTCGATGGCCTGATTTGGATGCCGACCGCTCATCCCACAGAGCGTACGCGTACGCTCCAAGGCACCTTGCCGACGGTCACCATTTTGGTTACTCCAGAAGGCACATCTGTTCCTTCTGTGTTAATTGATCAAGAAGAAGGTGGTTATGTAGCTGCCAAGCACCTTTTGGAACTGGGACACAGGCGGATGACCTACATGTATGTGGATCATCGGCACTGGCAACAACGTCGAGTTGGTTATCGGCGAGCGTTGGCCGAATACGGCATTGCCGACGCTCCGTTCTACTATACGCAGGTGCCGAAAATGGATTGGCATGAGAGCCTGATAATAGCGCGGCAATTGCTCAAGTCACCGACTCGACCTACAGCAGTAATCGCCGCCTCCGATGTGGTGGCGCTCGCCGTATTGCGTGCGGCAAGAGAACTAGGTTTGCAGATACCGAAAGACCTATCGGTTGTGGGATTCGGCAACTCATCATTCTCACACCAAATTGAATTACCGCTTACAACCGTAGATCATCCAAAGCGCCACGTTGGTCAGGTCGCCATGCAAGGCTTGGCAGAGCTGCTAGGCGGAAATACCATAGAAAACACCGTACTACCCGTAACTTTAGTGAAGCGACTTTCGTCAGGGCCGCCCCAAGCCGTGTAGGATAAGCCATGAAACACGATGCGCATGGCCGGACGCCCAGGTCATACAGCTTAATTTAGGGAGGAAGAACAGTGTCAAAGAAAGTACGTTGGGCTATCGTTGGTTGTGGCGTCATCTCCAGCACGCATGGTAAAGCCATAACCGCCGCACCGGATGCGGAACTCATCGCCACTTGCGACATTATCCCGGAACGAGCGGAGAAATGCGCTGAAACCTATGGAGCTGCCGCTTGGTATACCGATTATAACGAAATGATGAAACGCGACGACATCGACGTAGTCTCCATCTGCACCCCTAGCGGTTTGCACCTCGAAGTAGCCGAGGCCGCAGCCAAAGCCGGCAAGCATGTGTTTAGCGAAAAGCCCATCGAGATCACTAAAGAGAGAATCGACCGCATGATCCAAGTTTGCAAAGACTCCGGCGTCAAACTGGGTTGCGTTTTCCAAATGCGGACGTTTGCGAATAATAAACTCGCTCGCCAAATCATCGGTGAAGGCAAATTGGGTAAAATGGTGCTCTGCGATGCTTATATGAAGTACTACCGCAGCCCCGAGTATTATAAGAGCGCCGATTGGCGCGGCACCTGGGAACTCGACGGCGGCGGCGCCCTTATGAATCAGGGCGTACACGGCATCGACCTCCTCCTTTTTATGGCCAATTCCGATGTAGAAAGCGTCGTAGCCCAAGCCGATCACCTGGTCCGCGACATAGTGGTGGAAGACACAGCCGTTGCCATACTGCAGTTCAAGAACGGTGCGTTTGGCGTTATTGAAGGTACCACTTCGGTAAACCCAGCCCGCAAAGCGCGTTTTGAACTCCACGGCAACGACGGCAGCATCGTTCTGGAAGAAGGCAAGATTATTACCTGGAAGGTACCTGACGTAGAACAGCCCGAGGCTCCCGGCGAAACTTCCGGATCCGGCCACGATGATCCAAAGGCAATCACCGCTACCGGTCACGTCTTCCTCGTACAGGATATGTGCGAGGCGATCCTCAACGATCGCGACCCATACATCACCGGTGAATCGGCACGTAAGGCCGTCGACCTAATTTTGGCGATCTATGAATCCGCAAAGACGGGCAAGCGAGTATACCTCTAAACTGCCGGACTGAATACGGCATAATGTGAAGAGTATAAGCCTCTCAGTACGCTGAGGGGCTTTGCATTTTGCAGCAGGTAAATGCGCAGCTGTGCTGAACCTCCTTCATATCAGGCTGGCTCCAGGTCAGCTGGAAGCCGTCATCAACTAAGGTGATCACAAAGCGCATGTGATTCTAAACGTTGTTGAGTTGCCCGGAGACAACGAGAATACCGTATAATAAAGAGGATCGTCAGGAACCGTCAAGGAGGCCGATCTCGATGTCACAACCCGCCGGCGCGCCACACGGCTCTGCTGTCGAAACACGTCGCCAAACGCCGACCGTATGGGTTGGTAAAGTCTCCATTGGCAGCAGTCATCCTATCGTCGTGCAGTCTATGACCAACACGCCTACCGCCGACATCGCCGCCACCGTTACACAGATCAAAGAGCTGGTAGCAGCAGGCAGCGAGTTGGTACGCATAACCGTGAACGATAGCGACTCCGCCGAAGCTGTGCCTCACATTATCGACGCTCTGCATAAGGATGGCATCGATGTCCCTATTGTAGGTGATTTCCACTACAATGGGCACCTGTTGCTTACCCGGCACCCCGCATGCGCCGAAGCGTTGGCTAAATACCGCATCAATCCGGGTAATGTGGGTACAACACGTCGTGACGATAACTTCAAGATGATCATCGATCAGGCTTTGCAACATGATAAACCGGTGCGTATTGGGGTGAATTGGGGCTCCTTAGACCAACAATTGGCGGCTTCTTTGATGGATGAAAATGCACGGTCCGCCAACCCTCAACCGGCACAAACCGTGATGTTGGAGGCTATAGTGCAAAGCGCCCTGAGATCGGCGCAAGCGGCGGTAGAACTCGGGATGCCGGAAGATAAGATCATCCTCAGCGCCAAGGTATCCGGTGTGCCCGATCTCATCACCGTGTACAGACGCTTGGCCGCCATGTGTGCATATCCGTTGCACCTAGGCTTAACGGAAGCCGGCATCGGCATGAAAGGGATGGTGTCCTCGACAGCCGCCTTGGCAGTGTTGTTGTGTGAAGGGATCGGCGATACGATACGGATTTCGCTCACTCCCGCGCCGGGGGTGAGCAGAACTGAAGAAGTGCTGGTCGCGCAGCAGATTCTACAATCCCTGGAACTCCGCAGTTTCCTCCCCCAGGTGACGTCTTGTCCCGGTTGCGGCCGAACCACCAGCACCACCTTTCAACAGTTGGCATCTGAGGTACAAACGTACATTTGGCGGCGGATGCCCGACTGGCGCAACCGCTATCCGGGCGTCGCGGACCTCAAGGTAGCTGTGATGGGCTGTGTGGTCAACGGTCCGGGCGAGAGCCGGCATGCCGATATCGGCATCTCCTTACCGGGAGCGGCTGAAGAGCCCAGCGCCCCGGTATATATCGACGGCCGGCACGCGACCACTCTGCGCGGGGAAAACATCAGCGCGCAGTTTATCGCACTTGTGGATGACTACGTAGACAAACGCTGGGGTAAACACGGACAACCAGAATGATGTAATTCGGCAGCAAGGAGGCGGGCACTGTGCGAGTTATTGTAATAGGCGCCGGTAAAGCCGGATATGAGCTCGCGCTCCGTTTATCTGAAGAGAACCATGACGTCGTAGTAATCGATAAAAACACGGAATCGCTGCAGGAAATCGCCAATCTCGACGTCATGACCGTTGAGGGCAACGGCGCGAGTCCGGAGATACTGGAACTGGCCCAAGTGAGCAACGCTCAGGTGGTGGTAGCGGTAACAGAAATCGACGAGGTTAATATGATCGCTTGTATGACGGCCAAGCAGTACGGGGTACCTACCTGCATCGCCCGTCTGCGCAATCCGGACTATACATCGGCCAACCCGCGCGGTTTGTCTATGCAACGTCTTGGCATCGATCTGATCATTGAGCCGGAACAACTGGCCGCTCTGGAAATCGCTCGCCTCATCAAAACGCCTTTAGCCAGCGATGTCGACTACTTTGCCGACGGCCGGGTGACCATGATCGGCCTGCAAGTAGACGCAGATGCTAAAATCGTCGGTCGGTCACTCGCGCAATGCCGACTAAAAAATTCACTGATTGTCGCAGTTGAGCGTAATGAGGAGTTCATCATTCCCAAAGGGGATTATGTCGTGCAAGCGCACGACCGCTTGTTCGTGGTAGGCCGGACGGGTAAGTTCCAGCAAATACGCGCTTTGGTAGGTAAACCGGCGCACCAAATTCGCGCGATAGCCGTTGTAGGTGCCGGACGGATCGGCCTCAACACGGTGCGACTACTCTCCCCTCGCCGAAACAACATTTCTATCACTCTATTTGAAAAGGATCCCGTACAAGCAGACCGAGCGGCGCGCCTTTTCCCTCACATTTTGGTTATCCAGGGCGATGCCAGCCGGATGGATGTGTTGTGCGAAGAAGGGAGCCGACAATTTGATGCGTTAGTCGCCGTATCGGGTGAAGACCATGTGAACCTCCTGACGACCATGATAGCCAAGGAACTAGGTATTCGCGAGGTGATCGCCCAGATTTCGCGCGAGGATTACGCCCCGTTGGCTACCAAAGCCGGCGCCGACGCCGTAGTGATACCTCGGCTTCTCACGGTGAGTTCGGTGCTGCGCATCGTCCGTGAAAGCGAGATCATCTCGATCTCACTGCTCAAAGGCGGAGCAGAGACCTTAGAATTTAATGCTCCGGCAGGATGCCCGCTGATCGGCGTCCCCCTAAAAGAGGCGGACTTCCCCAGCAAAGCGTTGCTTGGCGCCATCATCCACAGAAACGAGGTCATCATCCCCCGCGGCGACTCTGTAATCCGCAAGGGAGATCGCGTCATCGTATTCGCTCTACCTGAGGCTATTGACGAGTTAACCTGGTTGTTTAGGCAGAAGTAGGCCGAGGCCATTGCTATGGACTTGGTGTAAACCACGGTCGGGTATTCCCGTATCACTGTCACTATCATGTATGCGAAGATGGAGAGAGCATGAATATACGAACCATAGCCCATGTTCTAGGCATACTGCTACTATTTTTGTCCGTCACGATGCTGCTGCCGGCTCTTATCGCTTTGCTTTATCAGGAACCGGGAGCGCCGCCTTTCTATACCGCCGCGCTGCTCTCGGCGCTCCTCGGCCTGATCCTCCGGCATTACGGCGAAAGCGCCTTCTTTTCCCATCGTGAAGCCTTCGCCGTAGTCACGTTCAGTTGGTTGTCCGTGGCGGTTCTGGGAGGTTTACCTTTTTACTTGGGCGGTTCTTTGCCCACCATCATCGATAGCACGTTTGAGGCGATGTCGGGTATTACCACCATGGGCGGTACGGTGTATAGCGCGGTTGAGGGCATACCCCATGCGTACCTTTTTTGGCGCAGTTTCCTGAACTGGATAGGTGGTATGGGCTTCATCGTCTTAGCCATTGCCGTCCTACCTAAGCTTCACGTAAGTAGTCGGCTCTTCCAGGCTGAAGTGCCCGGCCCCGTCAATGACCGCATTCAGCCCCGCATCAAGCAGACGGCGAGCGTGCTTTGGGTGATCTATGCGGTAATGACGTTATTACTGATCCTTCTGTTGAGGGTAGGCGGTATGAGCGCATTTGATGCGATCAACCATGCCTTGAGCGCCATGGGCACCGGGGGCTTTTCCACCCGTAATCTCAGTTTGGAGAGTTTTCAAAGTCCGTATGTGGAGACCGTCATTACCATTTTTATGTTCTTAGCCGGCATCAACTTCAGCCTGTACTTCGCCTACCTGCGAGGTCGCTCGTGGCGCACTTTCCGGCAGAGTACGGAGTTTAAAACTTATCTAGGCATTATTGCGGCAGCGACTCTACTCATCACCTTTAATATCTGGGGCTCGTTCGCCCAGTCGTGGTGGCAAGCCCTACGTTTAAGCGGCTTTCAAACAGTTGCCATTATGACGACTACGGGCTTTTCCACAGCCAATTATGATCTCTGGCCGGCGTTTTCCCGTGCGATTCTCTTTATTCTGATCTTTATCGGGGGCTGCGCCGGTTCTACATCGGGCGGCATGAAAGTCGTCCGCATCGTGCTCTGTTGTAAATACATCTATCGAGAGTTGATCCGCCAGATCCATCCCAGAGCAGTGCGTTACGTCACCTTAGACGGCCGCGTCGTGGATGAAAAAGTCATCCATTCGGTTTTAGGCTTTATGTTGATCTATGTGGTGGTGTTTATAATCGGTACGCTCATGCTGACAGTCTTTAACCTGGATCTGGTAAGCGCAGCATCATCAGCTGCCGCGGCGCTGAGCAACGTCGGACCAGGGTTCGGCAGCGTAGGGCCGCACGGAAACTATAGTTTTCTTCCCGGTGCGGCTAAAGCCCTGCTCAGCCTGATGATGCTTATAGGACGACTGGAGATCTACAGTGTGTTGACTCTGTTCCTGCCCCAGTTATGGCGGCAACGCACCCAACCCAGAGCCGATTTGTAACGCGATACCCTGCCTGTCTACCACCGGCAGGAGACTGCAGCGCAGCCGGGAAAATACAACTCACGACCATATGCGGACACTCATTGCAATTAGGATGTGAACCATGCTCGTTAACCGCTACCAACAGCAACTCGCCGACCTCATTCTGCCTTGGCGCCGGTTTCATCCCTTCCCTACCGCCGACGAGCGCGACGCCTGGCACAATCTACCGGCCATAAAAGAGACACTGGTTGCCGCTGCCGATAATCTCCGCGATTACGCGTGGCCGGTCCTTTCCGCCCGGCTGTTTATGGATTTCAGCCGCACAGGCAACCGGAGTCGTTATGAGCATGCGCATTTTAGTAGACGCAGAGCCCTGACGCAACTGGTAATAGCCGAGTGCATAACAAACCGGGGCCAGTACCTAGAGATGCTGGCCGACGGGATTTGGCACATTTGCGAGGAGTCGTTTTGGGGCGTACCGGCCCACAATTATGTTGGAGGCGCTAGAGAAGCTCTCCCCGATGTCAGCAACCCGGTAATTGATCTGTTTGCCGCCGAAACCGGCGCTCTGGCGGCATGGACATATTACCTGCTGAAGCCTCAATTGGACACGATTTCCCCCGTCATCGCCCAACGTATTGAGCTGGAAATACAACGCCGCATCATTGGACCGTATTTGACCCGCACCGATTTCTGGTGGATGGGTACGGATGGAAAGCGGAAACTGAACAATTGGACACCATGGTGCACCTCCAACGTCCTTGCTGCCGTCCTCCTGCTGGAGAAAGATCAAGAGCGCAGGTTGCTTGCGGTAAACAAAGCTATGCGCAGCTTAGACGCCTTTCTCGCCCAGTACCCCGCCGACGGCGGCTGCGACGAGGGCGCCTCGTATTGGAACAGAGCCGGAGGATCGCTCTATGATTGTCTGGAGCTGCTACGCATGGCCTCAGCAGGGCACATCTGCATTTATGAAGAGCCGTTGGTGAAAAATATCGGACGCTATTTGTACTGCGCCTTCATCAGCGACAACCATTTTGTGAACTTTGCGGACGGTAACGCCCGAGTGAACATCAGCGCACATTTGGCGTACGGTTATGGGCGGCGCATCGGCGATCCCCTATTGATGCGTTTGGGCGCATATGCTCACAAAAAGCAAGCAGGTAAGATCGGCGTGTCATCGTTGCAGCGTATGCTCGCCGCTTTGTTCGACTACGAAGAGATGGAGCGAGCCGACGCGACGCCGCCGTATCTGAGGGAAGTATGGCTGCCCGAACTGCAGTTTATGACCGCCAGAGAACAAGCCGCATCGCATCAGGGCTTCTACTTGGCGGCCAAAGGCGGTCATAACGCGGAGAGTCATAACCACAACGATGTGGGACAGTTCGTAGTATATCACGACGGCAATCCGGTAGTCATCGATGCCGGAGTGGAAACCTACACCGCCCAGACATTCTCGCACCGGCGATACGAGTTGTGGACGATGCAGTCCAAATATCACAATCTGCCCACCATTCGCGGAGTACAACAGGCGGTAGGGAGAGAGTACCAGGCAACACGCGTTGAATGCGTACAAAATGAGGTCAAATCTGAACTGACCCTCGAATTGGCGCAAGCGTATCCGCCAGAGGCCGGAGTAGAATCATGGGTGCGCACAATTCGTCTAATTCGCACCGAACCGTGCCGTGTGGAACTCGTAGAGCGCTTTAAGCTGACGGAAGCAGGTAATGTGGAACTATCCCTACTGACGCCCCATAAGCCGTGTATAGATCAGAGACAAGTGATCCTCCCCACCTCCGCCGTATGTATCACATACGCGCCGGATGCGCTTGCGCCTCAGGTAGAGCCGCTGCCGTTAACCGACCGCATACTGCGATCCGTTTGGGGTCCTGCGCTTTACCGCATCGTCTTAACCGCCCCGGCTGTGAAGGAAGGCCTATGGCGCGTTACGTTTAAACGGTTGGAAGACTAAAGGAGCGCATGACAACTGACGGCAACGATGCTCGATAACTGCTTACCCATCCTAGAAAGTGCGGCACCTGCTTAGGACTTCCCCAACCGTTGCATCACCCGTACTAAAACGACGATCTCGATGACGGCCGTCACGGCGTAGTCCGCGATAAAAGCCCACAACGCCCCAGTAATGCCCCATTGCGGCCTACCGGCAAGAAGATATACAAGCGCCAGCCGCACCATGTTTCCCGTAAGACTGCTTAACATGGTAGCGTTCGTCTTGCCCAACCCATAAAGCACACCAGCACTGACGGCGCCGTAGTAAGCACAAGGAGCAGCAAAAGCCAAAGGCCTGATCAATTTCCCTACTGTAGCGTCGCCATAGAGCAGTCCGGCCAATCGTTCAGCCTGAAACCACAACAAAGGGACCACGAGAAGGATGATCAGACTCGTACTGCCATACACCTTCGCCAGCAACTTCCGTATCTGCGGTTTACCTCGTCCGTCCGGTTGCGCGGTTAAGCGCGTAATTTCAGGCAGCACGACCTGCGTCAGGGGGAAAATGAGCACCATGGGCATATAAAGCGTAGGCACGGCCATTCCCGAGAGCCGCCCATAGCTCCGCGTCGCCTCTGCCAGCGTAAGGCCGGCGTTCTGTAACATGCGGGGAATCGCTGCCACGGTAACCAGGCTCATCACATTGTTGGCAACGCCGGTAAGCATCAGCGGTATGCCTAACTTGAGTAGATCTCTTGTCATAAGCGGCGCCGATAACGTGCAGGCTGTTCGTCTAGGCACAGTAGCTTTGCCGGATCCGGATGTTCTACGTATGCGAACACGCCGCATCCCGAGTTTTAGCAGCACGATCGATCCCAGTTCTCCTGCGATGAAGCCGATCGCGACCGCGGCGGCAGCCCACTCCGGCCCCCATGGCAATGCCGCCTTGGCCAATACCAGCGTAATGGGGATGCGTACCAGCACCTCGAGTATGTCGGCCCCGGCCAGGTAGCTCTGCTTTTGCAGACCTTGCAGCGCCCCGCGCATAGCGGCGGAAATCGCCACCGGCACCAATAACACGGCTAAGAGGATCACGGTGTGCTCCGTCCGGCCGTCAAGGAGCACTCCGTACGCCCAGAAACGAGAGAAAAGCGCCTGGATGAGAAAGCCCGCCAACGACGCTAGCAGTACCAGACGTAAGCCGATGCGGTATGGCGTGAAGTCGGGATGACGCGCCAAAGCGCTACGTTCGGCGGTGAACTTGGCAATCGCCACAGGCATACCCAAGGTGGCTATACTGCGCGCCACGCGATAGATGGGCATAACCAACTGCACCAGCCCGATGGTATCCTGCCCGGCTACCCGCACCAACCAGACGCGGTAGATCATACCCATCAAGCGTCCGAACACGGCGCTGCTGCATAGGGCCAAGACGGACCTGACCAAAGGTCGTTTGGCTAATCGGTGGGTCAAGGGCGCTCCCTCCTACTGCCAACTTATCGTCGGCAGTAGGATTTCATGCCCGTATTTTAAGCGGATTGCTCACGGCAAAACGCTGTGTTTAGCTGCCCGTCGCATCTACCCACGTCTTGTGCTCAACGCTGCGATGCCCGCCGGCTAGATCTCCAAGCTTTTAAACTGAGGCAGATAATCGGCATTCCGCCTGAGCATTTGGGCTACCATATCTTTAATCTCTGCCAGTGAGAGCACCGCGGCAGCCAGCGGATCGTAGCAACAGGCTTGATAAACCAGGCGCGGATCGCCCGTAAGCGCCGCCTCTACCGCCATCTCTTCCACGGCAATGCTGATATTGTTCAATGCTGCCAACTGAGGCGGCAAAGGCCCGACGTGAATGGGGTTTAGGCCGCGGCGATTGACCAATACCGGTACCTCGACGCAGGCATTCTCCGGCAGGTTGTCGATCAGATGTGTATTCGCTACGTTGCCGTTAAACTCAAACGGTTCGCCGCCCATATACGCATTGATGATATAGGCCGCATACTCGTGACCGCGCTGAAGGTTGAGCGGCTCCGGATTGTCGAACCAAGCTTGTACGTCCTGTTTCCAGTGGTCCTCTCTGCGCAAATAACTGTTGAGGATGTGGGCGTAAGCCCCCGGATTCCAGCCTTTGCCCGGCAGACAGTACTTCTCAATGAGGTCTTGGCGCTTGCGGAACCACCAGTTATACTCGGAGTTGTGCCCGCTCGACTCAGTGACATAGTAGTCCAAAGCTAAAAACATCTCGTTGCGCACTATCTCGTGTTCATAGATCTCCGGCTTGGCTACGGCTTCACGAATCAGGGGATAAGCGTCTTCGCCCTTCCATTTGTACTCCAGATACCAGGCCTGATGGTTGATACCTGCGCATACATAGTCGATCTCTTCAATAGGCGCGCCGATCCACTTAGCCAGCATCTTGGCCGTGCCTTGCACGCTGTGGCACAACCCGGTCACGAGAATCTTCGATTCGCGCTGCATGGCTCTACATAGCATAGCCATGGGATTCGTGTAGTTAAGTACAATGGCTTTGGGACAGTACTGCTCGATGTCGTGCGCGATATCCAGCATCACCGGAATGGTGCGCAATGCTCTGAAGATCCCCGAGACGCTGCGGGTATCGCCCACATTGGTGTCGACGCCGTACTGCTTGGGAATTTCGATGTCGTGACGCCACACTTGCACACCGCCGGCCAAAATGGTTATGAGGACGGCGTCTGCGCCATCCAATGCCTCCTTACGATCCATCGTGGCAACAACCTTGGCCGGATAATTCCCTTCTCGAACGATTCTCTCGGTAGCCCGGCGGGCGAAATCGAGCCGCTCTTCATCAATATCCATTAAGGCGATGGTCGCATCCGCCAACTTAGGGAATGTGAGAATATCCCTAACCAACGAACGCGTGAAACCTAGACTCCCTGCACCAATAAATGCAATTTTCACTGACATTTTCACTACCTCCTTACTCAAGAGTAACCGGCGCTGCGTATGATAAACAAGCTTGGCTGCCTGCTCACGCCCCAGCCTTGGTTCATACCTGTAACTCTTCTCAAAGAATCAAGCCGACGAATATAAATACGTAATCAAACGATCCATCGTTTCCTGAAGCCTTAGTCGCAGCTTGGAGCCGCATCGTTGTTCTCTTTCGTATCTCTCGCCTTCGGGAAGTCAACCGCATCCGTTGCTGCGTCCGATGCAGCTGGAACAGCGTTGATCGGCTCGGTGACTACATCCGCGTATTTTTGCATATCGACGGCTCCCGTTGCCGAAAGAGCATATACGCCATGCTTAACACGAACAAACCACCCATAATAGTTCTTCTGCAGAATGGACCCGGCTTTTGCGATACCGAGCCGCGTACGCAACTCACTTGGACTCGCTGATCCTTGTTGTTGTATGTAACGGGCAATGCGCAAAGCATCTTGTCGATAGACAGTGACCGTAGGCCGTGTTGTTTTGGCGGACCGACGCGCCGTTCCACCCACATTGTAGTCGCCGGAGCGTCGGCCATACTCTTGTAGCAACAGAGACTTCTTCCGCTTATTGCGCCGAATCCCTGCTACATTAGGTTCACATACCACCTCAACTTGTGGTTCACCCGAAGAGGCGAAGTGGACATACAACAGCCCCAGCCCCAATCGGCCGCACAAGCGTCGCACATCGCGTCGATAGGTCGCAAGGTGCTTGCGACGCGGCGCCTCCACCGCCAGAAATACGTTGTCATTCACTGTCTGCCGATCTATTCCCTGCAGAACCAATGTCAAGTTAAACGCTGACTTCAACTCTACAATCAGGAAGTCGTCGCCTCGCGCGGCAACGATGTCACAACCGTTGACTTCCGCCCGTACGATGTATCCTTGGTCTTCAAGAAACATCTTTACCGGTAAGTACAGCTCACTCTCCGATCTTCCTGCCATCAGCGACTTCAACTCCTAAATCTCGCGAAACCGATCCATCATGTGAGCGCGACGGAAAACTGCATGGCCGGGCAGTTGCTGCCACAGATCCCCGACAGCATGCACCTATATGCACATCCTCTTATACGCCTAGCGCCAATGCCCTGCCGGCAGCTATGCTTTTCGCCCATGTTTTGCGTTACAGGCGTATGAATCGGTAGCCGCGCGCCGGCCGGCGCGGACCGGTGCATACAACCGGGCATAAGGACAATGCCGTTTTTTACCAACATTGGCACCGTATTCATGCGTTACGTGGTTTTAACAGCGCAAACCGACCCGGATACGCCACTGCGGAAGTTTAACAATCCCCATACTCACCGACACTATAGCAAGTAACAAAATGCAGAGTCAAACAGAAGGAGTGAAGATGACTCAATGGATCAAGAGAACCGTAACGACCATAACGATCGACATGATCGCGAGTCTAACCGCAATTGGTGGTGGTGGATACTTGGCGCAGGCGCGTTACTTACGTTAGGGCTGCTCATGTATAACCCCATGGCCACGAACAGGAACGATACGCCCACGCCAATAACCGACCGTGGGCCTGCCGACGACATGTCGCCGTCCGGGACGCCCATTACGGACCCGACCAGGATGACCCCCGGCGATAACAGTGCAGGTATGCAAGCGCAACTGAACGAGCGGGTAACTAGTGCCGCCAAGAGCGTAGACGGAGTGCGCGATGCCTGGGCGGTCACCACGCCGATGCCTAGCATGACCGGTACAGCGGATAGAGACAACACCGTCGCCTTGGTCGGAGTGAACTTAGAGAGCTCCATACGCGGAGAAAGTGAAACCTCCACGCTGGAAGAGATCAAAGCGGCAGTAAGGAACATCTCCGAGATCGACCAAGTAGTCGTATCCAGCGCTCCCACCATCGTCAATCGCATTCGGGATGTCAGTGAAGGAATTGCCCGCGGCGAACCCATGTCCAAATTCGAGTCCGATATGAATGCGATCATCAGAGACATGATACCGACTGCCGGGGGCTAATTCTCCCGCCGGTCGCAACAGCAACAAAATGAGCCGGGGATGTGATTACTCCCCGGCTTTTTTCGTTTGAGCGCTCCTTTGCGTTGCCGTGTTTGCTCCGCCTACTTCTTGGGAGCCTCACGCGGTTCCTGGTTTTTCGCCAAGCGCACCAAGTTGGCGCGATGCTGAAAGAGTAAGATCCCAAATGCTATGGTTAAGGCCAGCGTCGCCGTACTCCAACCATAGATAAGCGTAGCGGAAGCGCAGAACACGAAACCTGCGATCATGGAAGCCACGGATACGATACGCAGTGTTTTTCGCACCAATAAATGAGAAACAAACGCGATGATCCCGGCGATGGGAAACAGGGATAAGAAAGCGCCAAACGTGGTGTTGACGCCTTTGCCGCCGCGGAATAACAGGTATGGCGTAAAATCGTGGCCCAGAATAGTGAGCAACGCGGTTATTTCTACGAAGTACGGAGCAGGATGTGCGCGGTTGTACAAAATGGCGAGTAAAGTAGGCAGAAAACCTTTGACCACGTCGACGGCCTGCGTTAAAAGCGCCGGACCTTTACCAGCCACTCGGCCCACGTTGGTAGACCCGATATTGCCGCTACCGACCGTTTGGATATTGATGCGTTTAAGAACCCACACCACAATGTAGCCTGTGGGAAAAGCGCCAAACAGAAAAGCAAAAATAAGAATCAACCAGCGCATGCCGTACCTCCGATGCAAATGTGTGAAATAAGTTGAAGTCTTGCGCCAAAAGACACTCACATCTTTTGCCGGACTATCTTCTTAAGCCGCGTTTGCCTGCAGCGGACGTCGTAGCGACCGCAGGCTCAAGCTCCCTTTAGCATTACACCAAATGGATAATGTTGCAAGGGTTTTTCAGCTGTGCGGCCTTTTGTTTGAGATAGTACCATTCTCGACTGCGACAAGTAAAGAATAAGATCTGCGCTCCAGCTTGGTCCGCCGATTTGATGAGCATCTCCAGGGCTTTTTGCGCCCGCGCGTCGTCGTAATGAGCAAAAGCGTCATCCAGAATAATGGGTACGCGCCACCGAGCGCCGGCAATAACCTCTACGCACGCCAACCGAAAGGCCAAATAGACTTGCTCACCGGCGCCCCTACTCAGTGTATTCAGATCCACCTGCCGCGCATACTGAGCATCCGTCAGTCTGATGTCGAGCGTATCGGAAACCGCCACTTGCTGATAACGTTGCTCCGTCACCTGGCTGAGCAAAGCGGACGCTTTGGCATTAAGCTCCGGCGTGAACTGCCGATGCACCTCTTCCACCGCCTCGCTTAGTTGCTGTTGCGCCAGCTGAACCGCAGCCAAGGCTCTTTCGCTACGCTTCTTTTCCTCAGTAGCCTTTTGTAGGGTTTCCGCCACGTCGGCTGCGTTAACGCTATTTTGCTTATTTGCGTCAAGCCGCGCCTCTAACTGCATTTGCTTATCGCGCAGCGTCATCAGTTGTTCTTCCAACTGATCATATTGTGCCCGCCAATCGCTCTCAGCTTGCGCGTCAGCATAATTAGGCATTTGAGCAACAGACTCGGCAACAACCAGACGATCCCATTCGTCTTGGACCGCAGCCAATTCGTCTAGATAACCGTCCAACGTTTTACCGCCCAGATGCGCACGCAATTCCCGCTGCGCAGCTTGTATCTCATGGATAAGCTCCTGCCGGTGTGTGTATTCCGCCCCAGCGGCTAAGAACTCAGCGACGGTTTGCACGCCGCCCTGATGCAGCATGGCTGTCAGCTGTGCTTGCGTTTCATCGCATTGCTGTTGCTGCTCGGTGCTTTGCGCTGCATAATCCGCTTCTTGCCTGACCGCTTCCTGCCATGCGACATGCGCTGCCACTACAGCTTGCACCCGTGTCGCCAACGTATTGATCACGGGCTGCCATTCAGCCAAAAACGCTGATAATCCGGTTATGTCGTCGGCGATAGTCAAAGGCGCTTCCGGCATAGGTATCGCCATAGCTGAGCATAATGGCTCAATTTGCTGTTCCAATAGTTGCTGCAATTGCCGCCATTCTTCCATGTACGCCCGGCGCATGTGATCGCAGGCTACACGACGCTCTTGTATTAGCTGTTTGTGCTTTTCCCACTCTCGCCACAGCGCAGCGAACGCTGCGAGATCCACAACTTGCGCACGTTGTAATATGGCCTGTTCAATGGCGTTGCATGCAGTCGCTAAGTCATCCAGGACGCGCATCCACGGGGCACAATCAGTAGTGCGCAACTTGTTCCAAGCCTGTTCTGCCGTCTTAAGCCCGGGCGGTTCGTCGGACGGGGAGGTTACGGCAATGTCTTCATCGCTAGGGCAAAGCTCGCTCCCCTCCGAGCTTTCAATCGTCCCCTCCGCATCATTCATGACCAAAGTCACCTTGGATACTGCGGCTTCCGGTATAGCGTCAGACAACTTGGCCACAGCTTCAGCGCACGACCGCCACCGCTGCTGTAATGCTTGCCCCCGTTGCAGCACGGTGGCCAAATCAGCTTGCCATTGCTCAAACTGCATTTGCAGGGCGCCTTGCTCCTTTTCCAATTGCTTGGTTCGTTCCTGAGCGTCGAGATAGGTTTGAAACTCGTTTACGTACCTAGTGACGGCCGTCTGATCCCAAGGTAAAATGCCGGCCTTGAGCCGGTCGACGTCTGGGACATATTCAAGAGAAGGAGTAAGTCGGTCCATCATCCAAGTAACGCTCTCGCACAAATGGGCTAGCTGCTTGGTTAGTCTGTCTTTCAATTCAGCCAGCTTATCCGTCGTGTTCCGTTGCTGCTCCGCCAAACTCCGTTCTTCCTGTGCGAGTAGCTCGCGTTCTGAGGCGATTGTGACCTCTAGAGCCTCACGCTCCTGTTTCAACCGCTCATGCACGGCAAGTTGCTCCCGAAGAACATCCAACGCTCCGGCAACCGCATCTGCCGTACACTCCCGCTCCAGTTCTATTCCGGTTTGCTGCATTAAGGAAAGAGCATTGCGCCGCGCTGTAGCAATTTGACTTTCAGCCTGATGCAATTGGTTTTCCGCAAGCTGTTGCCGACGCGATACGTCGGCCAACGCATCTTGCAATTGAGCACAATGCTGCCATGCGTCGCGCCACGCCGCAACAGAAGGTTGTCCTACTTGGTTGAGCATATTGCGCAGCCGGCCGCTTAGCCGCTCTGCATTCCCCAACGCGCTGCGCTTCTGTTCATACCAAGCCTCACGCTGCTTTTGGCGCTCCAACCTGGCGCTGTGAGCTTGCCGGAACAGGTAACCGCCCATAAGCATCAACAGTAAAGCCGAGCAAGCAACTACCAAGGGCAGCGAGAACCAGAGGGAAGCTAAAATAACCGTTCCCCCTAAAACGACTAAAACACCACTCCACACCTGTTTTCCCGCAGCCGGTACCTCTACCCGATCGACCCCTTGAGCGGCCATTTCCGCCCGGCGACGCGCCTCTAACTCCTCAGTATGTATGTGCTCCGCCTGCGCTAAACCCATAGCCCCTGCCTGCGCTACCGGTTTTAGGGCGTCAAGCTGACTATCCAATGCACGCTTTTGTTCTTCCAGCGCAGCTGACTCTTGTCTTACATCAGCCAGTTCTTGTTCGGCCATCTGCCACATGGGGTTTTCTCGCTCAATCCGCCGCATAAGCATGCGCTCATCAGCCCCAAGATCCGGTAACACCGCCAGCTTCTGCTCAATATGGCGCAACTGCGCGGCCGCACGGCGTAAGCGATCACATACCTGGACTACCGACCGCAGTTGCGGCTCCCTGACCGATACGTCATCAATGTCACTTATCGCTTCCGGTTGCTCCGGATGATCCAACATAGCCCTGGTAGCCTGAATAACTCGTTGCGCTTGCGAAATGGCGGCGGCGTCCTTCTGTAATGCATCCAAGTCAACTTGCAATTGCGGCAACTGTTGCGCCAGATGTAAACACGCGGTCATTTGAGCTTCGAACTCTTGGCGATGTTCGGGGGGTAACCCGGCGAAGCGCGCCAGGCGTTGCAACACCAGCGAAACCGCACCTGCCTGCTGCCGGAACTGATCGCAACGCTCAAGTAACTGGCGCCGCCGTTGGTCGACCCCTAACAGATGCTCTTTGGTGGATCCGGCTTCGCTGTTTATAGCAGCCAAATCTGCCGGCAACCGTGACGCATTGGACGGCAGTCCGGCCAATGCGACATAGCGCTGATCAGCTTCTTGGACTGCCTTCAGTTCTGCTTGCGCGGCTTCCATGCGTTGCGCATGGGCGCGTGTGCGCTCCGCCATTTCCGCAAAGCGCTCCGCCACCCGTTGGGCTTGCTCCAATCGACGGGGCTCCTCAGCCCACACCGAGATCAACGCTGCGCCCGGCAATGTGTCCAGCTCTGCCTGCAACTTGGTCAGGCGCTCCTGAGAAGCCAGCCGCTTTTCCTGTAACGCTTTGCAGCGGGCCTCCTGGGCAGCATGTTGCGTAGTTAAGGTTTTCACCTCATCTAATAGCCCGATGGGGAAATCGGCTAAGCGCTCCAGCGGCGCTGCCTTCGCTTCCAGTGCATTTATCCGCCCCATGAGCTGTTGAGCCTGCTCCACCTTGGTGCGCAAGGCAACCAAACGGTAACCTAAAAGATGCAGAGCGACCTCGTCCCGCCGCTGCTGGTATACGTCCTTTTGCCGCCGCAACTCCGATAAGTCCAATTCCAGCGCTCGGATCGCTTCATGTCCCTCACAAATATCATCCCAAGCCGCCTGAGCCTCATGCAAGTTCCGAACAGCCGCATTCACCTGTGTTACCAGCGCACGCCGCGCCGCTTCCAATAGGTCGACAGCCCGACGGACCGATGTGGCCTCCTCACCTGATTCCCGCAGATTGGCCAAGCGAGCCGCCAATTCCCGGCGCCCCTTTTCCGAGCCTGCATCAGGAATATCTCCTATACAAGCCGTGTTGGTAAACACCAACTCATTCATGCCGGTAAAGCGTTCGGCAAAAAGATACTCCTTGCGTGAATCCAAAGGATACTGCTCAGTAAGATCATCGCCGGTAACCAAATCATATATCTTCGTACGATCATCATCAAACGAACGCTCAACCCTGTATAAGCGGCCATCCGCGGCCATAAACTCCAGCGCTCCGCCATAAGGAACATCCAGCCAAGGTTTATACAGCGCCCGTTCCGGACGCCAGCGGCGTATCTTGGCATCAGGTAGTTTTAAACCGTAGAGCATGGCGCGAATAAAGGTCTGCAGAGTACTCTTTCCGCTTTCATTAGGGCCGTAAATGACGTTCAGCCCCTCCTGCAACACGTACTCTCGCCTTACTAGTTTGCCGAAGCCGGTAATGGTCAAACGCAGCAGTTTCATCGCCATCTCACCTCTTTGCCGGCAAGGGCGTCCAGACCCATCAACAAAGCCTGATGCGCTAATTGCCTTGCAGATTCATCGTCGGTCTCCATCTGTTGCTGTAAGCGCCTGATAAAATGCGCTCTCACCGAATGACCTGCCGCAAGCTGCGCCAGATCCGCGTCATAATGTGCCTCGTTGACAATATCGAATGCGAAAAACCGTTCACCAACTGACGCCAACCGAGCCGGATCCAACACAAATTGGGTAGAAACATGCCCTTGTAGTATCAGGCGGACCATATCGCCGTCGGGTATAGCGTCAACTGCCGCGTCGGCTGCCTTCAGAACGGCATCCATACTCTCTACGCCGTCAATACTCACCAGCACCTGATGATACCGCCGTGCGGCCACAGGTACAAACTGCAGCTTGGCGCCGCCCTTGGTGAGTTCTCCCAGGAAGTAGCCATGCTCTCCTAACTCGCCGAAATCCAGCGGTTCCAGCGCCCCGCTATAGGCCGCCTTGACCAGATGGTCGCCCATGAGTATTTGCGGGTTGTGTACATGACCTAACGCAACGTAATCTGCGGTGCAGTTGTGCAGATCAGTTTTAGTGATCGGCAGGTAGCGACTTGCAGTCGCGGGATAGTCTGCATGTAACAGAACGATCTGCAACTCTTCACCATGCTCAGGTACTTGATACTCACGTAAGTGAGCCTCGGTACACTCCGGCGCGCTAAACCCGCGTCCGTGCACAGTTACGCCTAAATGATCCAAGCGCACTTGCTCCCAATCGGCTAGAAACAGGTGCACGTTCGCCGGCCAAGCGAGAGTGCGGTAAGGAGAGTTCGCTGCTGCATAGTCATGATTACCGGCGCACACGCAAAACGTGATGTCCGGCAAGCCTGCCAGTCGTTGGATCACCTCGACCACTGTCGTGTGATCCACCAGCTGATGTTCGAATAAGTCGCCTGCAATCAGCACCAGCGGTACTGATTGCGCTGCGACGTCTGTCAGCACCTGCAGGAAGGTCAGCAGGGTATCGGTCCGCCGCTGTGCGATTTTCTCACCGGATAGGCCGCCGGCATGCAGACGCCCAAGATGAACGTCCGCCAAGTGGACAAAGCGTAACACGATCGGACTCCCTCCTCGGCCGGATGGCGTATCGGTCATTCAGCCAAGATGTCTATATAGGCACTACGGGAATGAAACGACGTCTCCTGCACCCAGCAAGAGAAAACTATCGCTCTGCCTTGTGCATTGCTTCCCGGCTGTGTCTTGTTCTCGTAAATCGCCGTTGTTATCCGAAATATGACGTTTCCTATTCCATATACTTTTGTAACATAAAATGTATGCTAATATAAATCTATCCTAACCTGCTGCTTTGCCATGGCAGATAAAACAACCATGCCGGTTAAAGCGTATGCCGTAATGAGGCCCAAAGTTGTGCTGCGGTTTTGTAGCCCACTCGCGTCCACTATGTGCATCACGCCATGAAATGTTTGTGTCATTCCGTTGTGGACGGCATGTTTTTATGAACGTCATAAGTACATTTTTGCATCGAACCGCATGAAACAAGCACGTGTCATAATTTCCTCATAAGAGATGATTTAGCAGCCTACCGGGGAGGTTAAAGCGATGATTAACAAATATGACAACTTGGAGCGTAACGAAAAAGGTCGCCGGATGTTAGAGCATCAACAACGCACGGATAATGTGTCAAGCGATTTGGACGAATTGCATCGCGGGTTGGGCGAACGTTTAACAAGCGGTATGCTGGGATTACTTGACCTCCTTTCTGATGGCGGACGTAATAGACAGCTGGATACCACCGCCTTGATCGCCGTCGTTAGACAGTGCGTCGTGGACGAATTGGGTTCGTTGCGTCATGAAATAGCCGATTTAAGTCGTCAGTTAGATGAAGTCTTAGCCGGCATACAACGCATCGATCGCTTTACGATGCAGCGCGTGCTGGGGTTAGCTAAAGGCGATGAAGCCTGCCCCGGTATGACGATGCCGATGATACCGGCTGCTATTGACAGCAAGACGGGTCGCGCGCCAAAATCCGTCGTTACGGAACAAGTGTTTTTGACAGCGCAGCGTATTGTCGAATCCGGGCGCGATGTAACCAAAATGGCAGCAACCTCTTTAGCCCGGGAAGCAGGCGTAAAGCCGGCGCAGTTCACCTATGCCTTTAAAAATAAGGAGACGTTTCTTGCCATGTTTAAGCAATGGCTGGAAGAGCAGAAGTCGGCCTGATCAGAACAGCTCGGCAGCAAAGCTCACTGCGCCCTTAGGTTGCAAGCGACGTCTGACTGATGGTTCTCATATGTATACGTAATTTCCGCCGAAGGGGCCGCACTGCTTTGTTACATCATTCACGACAAAAAATGTGACAGGAATGCAGGAGTATCGTGATAAGATGAGAATAAGCTAAGTCAAGAACTTCATATTCCATAGGGTGCCTCTGTTTGGCACGGAGGATAATAGGGAAGTCGGGTGAGCATTCATTGCGGAGCCGACACGGTCCCGCCACTGTAACCGGTTGCCTTGTGCAGTAAGCCACTTGCCTTTCGGCAGGGAAGGCGCACAACTTGGGCATTAAGCCGGAAGTCAGGAGACCTGCCCTGTGGACGACTGGCATCTCCTTCGCGGAAAGGGAGCGGTCACCTGTCGGCTATGCTGTTTACTTTTTGCGCTTACAGGTTACCTTGCTTGACTATTCCTGCCGCTCGGCAGGTTTTTTAGCGCAAGCATCGGCTTATCCCCGCTCGCGATTTGAGAGCGGGATTTTTTATTGCGAGGTGGCTGTGCCGTGCAGCTGGAAATATGGAACCTCACATTTCAGTACAGTGACTACCCCGTATTGGAAGAGATCTCCTTTCAGGTAGGATCCGGCCGATTAGTGGGGTTGGTCGGACCTAACGGTTCCGGCAAATCTACGCTATTACAGCTGATTAGCCGCTCGCTTGCGCCAACCAAAGGTCAGGTGCTGCTGGACGGTACCCCTATCGAGAAAATCAATCGCAAAGAGCTCGCACGGATGCTATCGGTCGTCAGCCA
>DUQB01000092.1 GCA_012838035.1 Bacillota bacterium
AATCCTTTGTCACCCGGCATGATACTCATTAAAACGGCGCCGTCAATCCATTTTTCATGGAATAGTGCCGCATAGTCGGAGCCCATACCTAGTGTATGCAAGAGAATTCGGTAACCTCGTTGGTCAAAAAAGCTGGTAACGCTCTGTATTACCGCAGTATAAAGAGGGTTACTGAATATGTGTTCGGAGCTGATGGGGATGATTAGACCGATAGCGTGCGATTTGGCACTGGCCAGACTCCGAGCGTTTCTGTTGGGATGGTAATTGAGTTGCCGCATGGCATCCTCAACGATTTTGCGCGTTTGTGGCCGCACGCTGGGGTGGCAATTGATCACACGTGATACTGTGATGGGAGATACGTTGGCTAGTTGAGCCACGTGGCGAACGGTCACTCTCATTGACTGCACTTCCTTTACGACGTTTAGCTTCTGAATCAATTCGATTATACCTAATCGTATCTTTTATTATATCACACGGGCTATGTTAACTTAACGATTATCGATGCGGCAGCCGGCGAATTTGGGGAGGGAAGGACGCCTGCGGATCAGTTGCGTACATTATGCCGGGGCTCAATGCGATGCTGCCTGAAAGCCGGTTGGACAACGGGATGAAGCTGGTTACGGGCTAGTGGGCATAACCAGCTTCTGTTCTCTAAGCGCCGGATCTATGGCAAAACAGTCAGCTTGATGTTCTTGTAATATTGCGCTTGCACGGTGCTGGCGCTTTGAATGCCAAGACCAACCTTGCCGGGTATATAACTGGATTTAGGCACACGGCAATTATCAATGGGAGCGATCGGTCGGCCATCGAGATAAGTACGGAAAACCTTGTAGTCTCCATCAGTCGTAACTGTGAACTTGATCTGATGGTATTCGGTTAAATTCTTCTGCCAAAGCTCGGCCACGCCCGGGGCGCACACATTGATTTGTCTCTCGTCGACAATGCTGGATATGCGAGTGTTGGCGGTATACGTTAAGTAGGTCTGCCACCAGTTGCTGAGATCCTGATAGCCGAAGATGACGGCTAAGGAACGGTTTTCGCCTTCACCAGCGCCACCCATTACATCAACGATCAGCTCGAAATTATCTATCGGAGGCGTGTTCAAAATAAAGTAACGCAAGCCGTAGGCTGATGCCGGTCCCCGTATCGCCTCTGAACCGCGCGGGAAGAATAACGCTTGTTCACCGAACGGATCTTTTCTCACCTCAAGTACCCATTTCTCAAAGGGAAGCTCTATCAACCTGAGCGAGCTTGGCTGCGTAAGGTCGATGGAATACGTCGTCAGGTCGGCTGCAAGGGCCGTGCCCAGAGCCATGACTATTGCGAGAATGAACGAGAGAAGAGAGAGCAATCTTGTAAGTGACTTCATCTGGCATTCTCCTTAATTATAGTTATGTCTTTTTGCAGGCGAAATCCTGCCCGGAAGTGCCGGCTGCACTAATACGCCGTGTAGGTACCTCGTACCAAGTCGATCTCAAACGTGCAGTTGAACCCATAATCATCCACGTCATTCTTGTGACTGTCCAAGTAAGGCGAGTACACCCACACTTTAACGCGCTGATTCGGGTTGAATTGATAAATTACCAGCCAGCCGTCTCCACCTCTGCCTATCGATGAGTAATCGCTTAACAGTTCAAATACGAGATTCATGTGCATACCGACATCCACGCGGCGCGGCACCGTAGGCGATACCATATGGCCGCTAAGGATCATGAAGAGGTGCTTATGTCTTCTTGCAAACTTGTACCAGATACCCTGCGCGTCATTCACCGCACCGAAGTGTGTTGCCAAATCCGTTGTATGTGGACCGTTGACATGGCGCTCACCGCGTGGGGTTAGGTAATTGTGCGTTACGACTATCATTTTGTGATCGGCGTATGTGGAGGCTACTCTATCGGCCCATTCCAGCACGCCGTCTCTCGGGCCGTATTCCAGCGCTAAGATGAGATATTTCTCCCCTCCCAACTCCAGCAGATGATAGGCGTTGTCTATGCGACCGGGTTCATACATTCCATGTAGGGTCGGAAATCGCTCGGGCGGAAAGTAGAGATGGGCTTTGCCGGCATTCCTCTCGAGCACATACTGCCCATTCACGCATAAATCGTGGTTGCCGATTGCCAATACATAGGGCACCACGTCATCGAGTAGGCTAAATGCGTGCGAGACATTTGCCCATTCCGCAGCAGTGTTTCTGTCGGTTACATCACCAAGATGCAGTACCAAGCCTAAACCTAGTTCTTGCGCATTTGCCGCCAACCATTCGGTTTGTCTGGTGAGTACCTCAGGATAATATCGGGCATAGGCCTGGGTGTCCGGCAATACGGCAATGGTAAAGGGGCTCCCAGGTTGAGTGGTTGCTGCCTGGAACGTATGGAACCACTGCTCCGTGCCCTGCGCGGCCAGAAAAATGCCGCTGCCGGCTTCTACTTTAAGTTCAATTCTGTAGTAACCCGCATCCGCTGGAGCATCGATGGCAATAGGAGCCATAGCCGGTCTGCCGGGTGTCAGATCGGTGAGTTGAACAGTCGTGTCGGAAGAGAGGACCAGATCTTCGGTATAGAGTTTGGTTTCGCTATCCCAGTTCAGGCGAAAGACATGTGCAGATAAGCTTACATCAAGAGTCGGCAAGTACTGATCTACATCAACCTGCATGGTACTCGTTAAGGTTTCTGCTGTTTTTCTCAGCTGGTGGATATGGACGTCGGCTTTGCCGACAGTTACATCATAGGATGTGACTCCAAGCACCTCGCCTTGCGGCGCGTACTCGAGTAGGAGCCTAGACTTCCCCGGCGGCAGCGCCCCAGCGTCGAGAGTAAGCGTAGCCGGTAACGCACCTTGGGGGAACTGATAGATGGACGTCGCATTGTTGTTTGGCACGCGTAGCCGGAAGTCGGCGCCATTTGCTCCCAGCGCCTTAAGGCTGATGGATATCGGTGAGTCGTAAGCGAAGTGTGCCGTTTCCGCTGTCGCGTTTGCATCAGCGCCGCCTACATGCCATGTGACTCCTACCGGTATATAGGTGGGCACTACGGCTATGCCGTCAATGACGTCGGTTCCCTGCAGCGTCGGATTCACAGCGCCTGCATAGCCCGCCGCATACCAAAAACTTTTGTCGTGAGGTTGTACTTGTACGTCACCGGCATAAACAACTCGCCGAATCGTCAAGTCTTGCAGGCGTAGCGATACATAACCTGTCGATGCATCATAGGCGGCTAAGATTTCATAAATGTGGTCTGCGTCCGGGACCGGTTGCGCCAACTCAATTGTGTGGATCGCGGCGGTTTCGTCGAGTTGCGTATGTAGTTCCAGTCGCCAGACGGCTACCCATTTACCTTCTATTAATCTCCATGAAAGTGGGTCTTGTGCCCAAGAAAGGCCCCAAATATCCGGAGGAGTTCCCGGTAGGCCGGATGCTCCCGCCAGCCAGATGCGTTGAACGCCATGGTCGTCTCCTATCAATGCGTCCGACAGGCGAAATCGTGCACGCAGCGTGGCGCTACGACCGGCCTCGTGCGAACCGACGCAGAACAGCAATGTCGCGTTTTGTCGCCGTTCGCACGCCTGTATGTCTTGATAGCCGGCGGACCAGTCGACGGCGAAATCCATACTCGCTACGGGTGAGCTGAACAGTATGGTGATTATCAGGATCCATAGCCACATACCTGCGGTTATCAGTTTTCGCATTTTAGCCTCCTCCACCTCAAAAGTTGTTTTAGCACTACGGTTCTACTCATCAATTGTCATCATGTCCAGCCATTTCATTGCGGTTTCCGAATCAGGTGCCCATAGCGTCAGCATCATGCCTTTCATTTGGCTGCCGAATTCCTTCTTAAGAGCGAGTAGTCTTTCCTCGACTTCCCGACCTCGGCCGGCGATGTGTACGAGCATCTTTTTACCGGCAGCCAGGTTGCGATGATACATAGGCCACCAACGGGGATGCCATGCAGGCTCCGCGCCGGCGCCCGGTTGCCACTGGATCATCTTCAGTTTGTCGAGGGAAAGCAAGGCGTCCTGATGTCGTAACGCGTCGGGACCATCCCAATGGTACAAAGGGTAATCGACCTTCTCGCACATTTCTTCCAGCACAGGCAGCATGAACTCGCGGAACATCGCCGGAGAAATCATGGCAGAGTAGTCGCACTGGAATTTGGCAGTACGCCCAGGCGCCCAGCACCAGAAGAAGCTGCCGCCGTCTTCATCTCGTAGAATTTCATATAGCGCATCATAGTAGCGGAAGTATAAAGCCGTAATGCGTCGGAGAGCCTGATGCACCCATTCCGGTCGATCGATCATATCTTCCAATAACCGCTCTGCACCGCGCATGGCCGCTAGTGTGTCCAATCCTTCTATAAGATCCGGGAATTTCTGATAGAACTTCCCTTTCGCCAGAGGTGCTACGGTTTTGTAAGCGGTAAGGCAGAAATTCCAATAGAAATTATCGGAATCATAGGTGAAAACGGCTTTTTGTGGATCTTCGATGCAAGGCGTAAACCATACCGTATCGGGCATTTCCACAGCGCTTGAGCCAAGGAAGAGCGCCAGACAATTAGGGCCTAAATCGCCGACAGCCGCATTCGGCGTCGCCTCACCTAGATAATCGCAGTTAAGGCAAGCGCGTAGCGCCAGATTGACGCGGTAATCCAGACTCTTAGTAGAATAATCGGTGATCCAACCATCGGGTTTGGGCATCTCGGGAATGTCCTCATGGGGATGCCGGCGAGGCGTCCGAATGATCATCACTGGTCGACCGATGTCACCACCGTTCCACCATTGCGTCAGTCGAGCGCGGGCTTCGGCCCAATCCGGCTTGTACATTAGTGCGTTCATGCGTTGCCTCCTGAACAAATGGTACGAGAGCATAGCCTTGTGGTTTCGCTATGTGCGGAACTGCTGAAATTGTGCCTGCGTGCCGCATGCATACCGGAGTGCGCTCTGCTGTAGAGCATGCGACACTCACCGTTGGCTACGCGGACATCAAGGGGGTTAGAACGCTGGATTCGAGTAAAAGGCGGCATGTGACTCAAAGACGCCTGTGGACGGAACCACAGGCGTCTCAGGTTGCCACTGTACTATAGTAGGCCTAAGGCTGCTTTGACTTCCACCTCTGCGTTCCTTAAAACTTCGGGGACCGAGAAGTTACCCCGGAATACGCGTTGATGTACTGTTGTGATGAGGATCTTCTCTGCAGCCGCCCAGTTTGGTACCGAAGGATACAAACGACCATGATCGAAGTTGGCGATGAAGGTCATCATCCAGGCGTCGTTTTGGAAGTGACGGATGCTTGAGTAGGTAGTCGGTGCTGAACTGGTGACTACGGGCAACGTATCGATTTGTTCGGGTGAATGGAGCCAGCGCAAGAACTCCCAGGCGGCTTCCTTGTTCGGGCTGTCCTTGGAGACTACGGTGCCCCAGTGATAGATAGGAGCTACTTGCTTACCGTCGACGCCTCTTAGCGCCGGCAAGACTTTCAGACGAAGAGAAGGGTCTGCGAGAAGAGCGCTCTGGCGGAAATGGGCGCCTTGGGTAATGGTGGCGGTGTTACCTGTGAGGAAATCCAGCGCCCCGGGTGGAGACAGCTCTTTAAGTACTTCGGTGGCGTAGATACCTTGCGGGTTGTTAAATGCCGGATACCCTTTTTCGTCCAGCAAGTCTGCGCCATAACCCCACAGTAACGGCGTCCATCGATGCATGATCCATGAGTTTGCGCCACTGCGGAAGTTCACGCCGAGTTGTTTATATGTTCCGTCGCTGTTTAGCTGCGTGAGCTTCTGTTGCGCAACGAGAAGGTCGTCGAAGGTGGCAGGCGCTGCAACTCCGTTGGCATCATAGACGTCTTCTTTAATAACCGGCGCGATTACGGTGATCTCCATGGGATAACCATATACCGTTCCGTTGATCACCATATCTCGCCATGCCGATTCGATGTAGTTTTTCTTGAGTTCTTCATATACAAACGGCGGAGCCACATCGAAATAGCCGTTTAACATTAGATGCTGGTTGGAAGGATAGTAGATATTGACGATATCAGGGGCGGCTCCACCGGCGAGCATAACCATAAGCTTCTCGTCCATTTCGGCGTTGCCTGCAATCGTATAATGGAACTCGACATCGGGATTTAGTTGGCAATAAGCCTCCAGTTTTTCTTCAATCCATTTGTTAAACGTAGCATTCGTATGCGTCATGATGGAGAGCTGGGTTTTGGCGTAGGAGACTGCCGGAAATACAAGGGCTACTGCTAAGAGAACAATAACCATATGCATTAATGTGGTTTTCTTCTGCCTCACATTCCGTAACATGATCGGCCTGTCCATTTTTACAATACCTCCTCATTATAGTATGCCTCTATGATACCGTTTTCATATACACTGTGTCAACAAGAACGATACTGAGATAATTGACTGGATGCGACATATTTGCAGAAAAGAGATTTACAGCTTTTAAATGCAGCTATGATCGTGTTTGGGTATCGGATTAGGCTGCTTGCAACCGGCACGATGCGGGTCCTTGCCCATCATGATGGGCAGTGGTCTGTTGACAGTGTTTGATGTAATCGTTATCATCCAGCTTAGATGCCGCCGTAAATCGACTGGTAAGGGATGGTGATGCAAAGTGGATGCAAGAGAGAACTATCTGCGTGCCGCTACGTTTGGGTACCCGGAGTACATACCCTACAAAATCAATCTCAGCGGGTCTACATGGGTAGCCTTGGGAAAAGAGCTTGAGGAGATTGTCCTCCGCCATCCACGGACGTGGCCGGGGTATACGCCAAGAAATATCAACTGGGAAGAACTACCTGTGGAGCCGCACGAAGATCCGGCGCAAGATTTTGTCGACCAATGGGGATGCGTTTGGCGCACGATCGTCCGCGGCATGACCGGTTCGGTGATAAAACCGGCTTTGGAGAACCTTGCCGACCTGGCTGCTTATCAGCCTCCGGACCCGCATACTTATAACGGCGGTATGTATCCCATCGATTGGGCTCATACCAAGAAGCGCCTGGAACGGGCGCGTAAGGAAGGCAGAACGGCCATCGGCAAAATCTATCATGGTTTTTTCATGCTTCGTTTAGAATACCTGCGCGGTTTCGAGAACCTGATGTACGACCTGGTAGATGAAACTCCTGAGTTTCTTGCATTGGTTGAGATCGTACATGAACGCAATAAGCAGGCAGTAATCAATTGGCTTGCCGCCGGTGCGGAAGTGCTCAAATTGCCTGAGGATCTGGGCGGGCAAACATGCTCTTTTCTTGGACCTCAGTTGTTTGCGAAATGGGTAACGCCATACCATAAGGAACTGCATGATATCGCCCATCGTCACGGCGCTTTAACTCATTTCCATTGCGACGGCAACATTATGGACGTGGCGGATCAGATCATCGCCATAGGTCCTGATATTTTCAACCCACAAGATGTGTGTAACGGCGTCGATAATTTGGCGGAAGCATTTAAAGGTCGTATGTGTATAGACTTGGATTTTGACAGGCAGAACACGATGTGTTACGGCTCACCGCAAGAGATTTGGGAGCTGTTGGAGTATGAAGTGAAAACCCTAGGCCAGCCGGCCGGCGGCTTAATGCTTCATGCCGGTACCTGGGGCGAAGTACCTCCCGAGAATATTGAAGCCATGGCCGCGGCGATGGAAAAACTGTGTACCTACTGGTCGGAGCGTTAACCGTATGCAGTATGGTTTAAGATGACATAGAGGGATCGTATGTAACAGCAGACCCCAGCGCGTCCGCAAGCCGGGGTCTGTTTGTCATTACCGGCAAACAAGCTTACCGGTTTATGTGTGCTATGTTCATCTGTTAATCGTGATGTCGGCAAGTTCGTATTGCGGTAGTTGCGTTCGGAATTCCTTGAAGGCGCCCATATCATTGAACAAGGTGAACTTGGGCATGCCCGTGTTAATCGTCTGTAGCGTCTTGGTTAGGCGAGCATCAACTTCCATCCGCACTTCTTTAAGAGCTTCGTCTTCTTCCGGGCTTAGGCGAACTAAGTAATAAGCCAGTGAGATATGAAACTTGTACGTGTCAAAATTCGGGAATCGTATACCCGTCAGTTGCGATACTTCTTCACGATACTGCCTCAATAACGTAGCAACATCATCATTTGCGGGGCGAAGTTCGATACCGATAACCGTGCGCATAAAACACGCCGTGTACTGCATGACGAAATTGGCGGGAGGATGCGCTTTGCTCACCAGACCCCTCAGCGTCTCGTCGGCAGTTTCGAGCGGCATATCCAATGGCAGGAGGCTCGACCAATGCTGTTCATCTCGGACTTGATCGCAGATCAGATCAAATACGGTCATGTGAAATGACGCGGGCGGCAGAAACCCGAATTTGTGGGCAAACGGCAGCTTCCTGAACCGGTCTTGCGCCCAAATCAGTTCGCTGAGGACCGCTTCACTATTGGATAGGTCGCAGATGATGGTACTACCGGGAAAATAGCGCAATGAACCATCTTTGTTAAACTTCTGACCTACGACTGGCATGAACTGAGACATTTTACTCTCCCTAACTGTATGTTGTTTTGCTATATGTCTATGGCCATTAGATCGCGTACATGCTGAGGACGTCGCGGCATGGATGTTCAAAAACGGCTGATTATCTCTTCGACTGAGCTGACCTTGAGTCAGTCCTAGTCGGATACGCCTATGATAGCGCTATCATACATAGAGTGTCAAGATGACAAGAGATGAAAGATGAGCTTATTCCAAAGCATCCGATAAGCCGGAACATCAGCTCATACGGCCGCCTAGAGGAGATACCCCTGATATTATTGAAATGCACCAGTATGTAAACCTAGTGATGTGGAGTGATACTATGCGTATCGTACCTCTTGGCGGCGCTGATGAAGTAGGCGCCGGCAGCTTGTTTGTAGAGTTAGCCGAAACTCAGCTGTTGGTGGACGCGGGCATCCGCATGCATAGCAAAACCGGTACCGGAGCCGTGCACGACCCCCTACCCGATCTTGCTCGTATTAAAGACTTGGGCGGCATCCAAGCCATTTTGGTTACGCATGCGCATGCCGATCATATCGGCGCCTTACCGGTCATTCACCGGACATACCCCGATGTTCCCATTTACGCTACGCCCGCAACATGCGATTTGATGCGGGTGATGCTGGCCGATGCCGTCAAGTTGATGCGTTTGAAGGCGGAGGTAGAAGCGGATTATCCTCTCTATGACGCGCAGTTGGTCGCGAGTATGCTGGACCGGGTCGTTCCTGTCACTGGTTCATTTACAGTGGGTAAGAACGTGCAAGTGCAACCGTGGCGAGCCGGACACATCCTTGGTGCAGTGATGTACGGCATCATGTCGCCTGAAGGCAGCGTATGCGTCACAGGCGATGTATTGCTCTCCGGGCAGCGCACCCTGCGCGGAGCGGCCATACCGCGTTTCAACCCGGACTTGTTGGTCATAGAATCCACCTACGGCAATCGACTGCATGCGGATCGCCATGCGGAAGAACGCCGGTTAGCCGGATCCGTCGCCGAGGTAATTGAACGCGGTGGGCATGTGCTCATCCCGGCATTCGCCTTAGGCAGGGCTCAGGAAGTGATGCTTATTCTACGGGCGCATCAAGAGGCCGGACTCATTCCCACCTTTCCCATCTGGGTGGATGGGATGGTGCGCGCTATTTGCGATGTCTACGAGCGCTATCCGGAAGAGTTGGCCGGCAATTTGCGCCATGCCGCCCGGCAAGATCCTCGCATATTCTTCTCTGAAAAGAGTACGATTCGTCCCGTTACGGATACGGCTACCCGTGAGCGCGTATTGGCGGGACCTCCGGCGTGCATTATCGCCAGCTCGGGTATGTTGGCCGGCGGGGCTTCGCAGATCTATGCTCTACGTTTGGCCGGAGCGCCGCAGCATGCCGTCTTCCTATGCGGTTACCAAGATGAAGAGAGTCCCGGCCGGCGCCTGCTTGAGAGTATTGAGGATCCGGAACCTACGCTGACCTTGGATGGACAGGAAGTCAAGGTGCAATGCCGTATCGACTGCTACGGGCTTTCCGCCCATGCGGATATGAATGCGCTGGCAGCTATGGCGGCGCAGTTGCGTCCCCGGCACATTGTGGTAGTGCATGGGGAAGAGGAAGCCCGTCAGGAGTTGGCCGGCGTACTACGGCAAAACAGCGGCGTATTCCTCCCTGTCAACGGCGAGGAGCTGGAATTCACTTATCGACGCGTCGGCGTATCGGACGGTGAGGCGAAGAGCTTTTCTACCAGTGGAATCGGTAGAGGCAGACCGTTAGATGACGTCGGCATGGAGGCGTTATGGAAGAAACTGCGCAGCATGCGCCTAAAACGACCTTTGGCAGCGGAGGAAATAGCCGCATTCTGGTACGGCCACGCCCTCCCGACCGACGCAGTGGAGCGGTTGACGACTATGCTGGAAACGTCGCCGTACTTCAGTCCGAACAACAGACAACCGTGGCTTTTCCACACTTGTCGGTCTGATCAGGTTGAAGTGAACAAACGACGACTGCAGCTGTTGGCTGAAGCGCAAGCCCTTCCCGGCAGTCTGCTCTTGGTGCGCAACACCATGGGTGAATTGCGCGCAGCGCTGTGTACGAAAGTAACTCAAAGAGCCTTGGAAATAGTTTTAGTGGGCGCTCCTGCTGCTGCATGGCCGGTGGAAAGCGTGCTGCAATGGATTGGTCCTTTCACAGCGCTGGATGAAGGGGAGATTCCCGATGCAGAAGCGCAGCGCGCGTTACTGAAACTGCTACAGCTGGCTGAGCCCTTGATCACCGATACGCTCTATCAGCGCTGTGTGGAGATTCTTTCAGCCGAGGGAGGCGAGGTTACCTTTGACGCCGTTGCGGATGAATTGTTGCGGCAAAACCCGAAACTAATCGCCGATAGTACGCCGGAGGAGTGCGCGATAGTTATACAAGCTCTGCACCTAGCGGCGGCCTATTTGCTCAACCGACGATCCGACCGTTTTCAACGCTGTGCTGAGAGCCTTTTGGACGTTCGTTACAGTCTCAACGATAGTGTCGAGAATCTAGGGGATGCGGCCGGTGATGTAACCGCTATAGAGGCCGTTTCGAGTATGCTCTTGGCCGAGCATATGGAACAAAATGCCGCTTTAGCTGTGGTAGACGCTCATTTGGGCATTAAAGAAGGTGTATATCGCAGGGGGCTGGATCTGACCAAACATCAAATCAACTTGTATTTTTACTTTCCTGATGTCGCCAAACAACACCTGGCGGAGACGCTGGAGAAGATATCGGCAATTACCGGGTGGACGGTTTATATCCATCCGGAAGCGCACATGGGCGCACTCACCGATCAGGTTGCCGCGTGTCTACCGGCGGGGTGCCGGCTCCGGCGTACGCCTTCGGTTTACCGGGAAAAGCGGGAGGTTGCGGCGCAGTGTCAGCTGAGCGGCGTAACCGAGGAACAGCTTATCCAAGCTGCAAAGCGTTTCTGCGCGACGACCGGCTGGCAACTGGTCATCAATGACCAGGCCTACGGCACGACAGGCTCGACGGATGTATCAACAAATGTGCATGAATCAGATGCAGGTCTCTTCTTGCCGGCTGCGGACAGCGTTCCCTTGGAGATCAACCAGGCTTTTCGCGTTATCCGAGCCATGTTTGCCGATGATGATCCGGTCCGGCTTTACAAATTGAGCAAAAAGACCGACGTCAAGCAGGGTACGAGTTACATTGAGCTCAGCTTCATCAGCCCTCAGGTAGGACGGCGGCATGCTGGGTTACTGCGAGACTGCGCGCAGGATATCGGTTGGGAAATACGTATCAATTCGGAGCCGAATCAGAATGAGATTAAGCTGCGCATACGGCAGTTAATGCCTGCCGAGTGGCAATTACTGCGTGAACCTAGTTTCTACAAAGAGCAGCAGCTGGTAAAAGTACGCTTGGCTAATTCACCTAAGGATGTTGCTGCTTGGACGGATTTCTGCCGGCAAGTTAAAGAGGCGACCGGTTATGATGTCGCCTTGGCCTAAATACGCCACTCCCGCGGCATGACCCAACTCGTTTTCGCCTGAGATTTGGGGACATACAGTTCTTCTGCCCGGCAGCAAAGCGGCTTTTGCATAGGAAGATCGCAGACCTGTGCGATGTGATCGATGGTGACGAGGCGGTCGGGAAAACGCTGTTTCGCCAGGTCGTACAAATCCTTGGTAGTCAGCATGCCATGCTGCGACAGCAGATAGAGTATATACGGCGGCACGGCATCCAGGGCGGCTACCTCCTCACGGGGGGGCGGCTCGTAAGTAAGCCGTATAAGACCCAAGCCCCTTTTTAGGCGTGAAAGGAGAGCATTGGCTGAGGAAGTTGTTATCGCCCACAGAATTGCAACATGGTCGCCGGTGCAGCCTGTTTCAGTTAAAGAAGGCTTTATCTATCACCGGCGGCAAGAGGAACGCAAGGCAAGAACGGAGCGGGACTGCCTAATTGCATGCCGGGCTCCTTCACGGCGTCGTCGATGTGTCCCGGCCGCGCGGCTGTGTCGCCATAGGTCGCTGATGACACGCTCGCCGGTAAAGCTCTTCATGTCGCCTTGTCAAAAGGCCGCTGCCACATTTTGCGGATTGACGATGCTTCTCGGCTTCCGCATCATGGCCTCAAAGGCATGCAAGGACATAATGCCGCGGGAATCCGGCAGTTGCATCGGCGGATACGTGATGGATTGCGCAAGCGCTGCCCAAACCACCTTCAGATGGATACACGCGTACTCATGCCCATCACAGCAACAGCTCATTCGCATGGTGGACTGAGGCGAGATGGCCGCAGCGGTGCTGTTGACCGCCTGCGGTAAGCGGTGAATACAGGCCGTTCAAGCAGGCGCCTAAGCCTAAATCGTCCAGTAATATAAGCCAGGAAAACTCGCATATTTGATATGGCCGCAACTCTGCGGCGAGGTGAGGGTGTTGTAAAGAGGCGCGCATTGCTGAGATCAAAGGTGCGCACCGGCACAGTATGACCAGCAGCTCGGTTCTCAAAGGTCCGTATGCTTGGTCTCCATCCCCTGCGCAGCTGCAGAACCTATGTTGAACCTGCCGCGCACTTTGTTGCGCCGATATTCCTCAGATAATAGTGGAACGGCGTTGTCGCCAAACTATACTGAACCTGAAATAATGCCGGTAGCCTGACAGGTAATGACGCGCTGATGTCTAAACATGTATAACAACAGACAGAGTTTTTTCGGCGAGCGTTGGTTACCGAACGCCTGTCGGCGATTACCTTTCAGCAAGGACCGACGGTTGTGTCAGGAAATCACTTGACAGCCGTGCTTCCTCGATTGGAGGTATTAACATATGAAAGCGCTTAGAGACGCAAGGACACTACAGGAGCAGGTTTGCGACGCAATCAAGCAATACATTATCAGTCAACGCCTCAAGGCGGGAGATCGTCTTCCTTCGGAACACCAAATGGCGAACATGTTGGCTGTTAGTCGCACCAGCGTGCGAGAGGCGTTGGCTACGCTGGCGGCTTTGGGTATTGTCGAGATCAAGCGGGGTAAAGGCGCTTTTGTATGTGATTTCGACATCAAGACGATAACAGATCAGCTTCCTTACGGGTTGCAGTTCCACCAAGAGGATCTGCAGGATCTGATCGAAATCCGCAGACTGCTTGAGCTGTATGCTATCGAAAAAGTCATTGAAACCATAGAGGACGACCAAATGGAGCAACTGCGAGAGATTGTGGAGGCCATGGCTGTTAAGGCTCAGCAAGGCGAGGATTTTGTTGAGGAGGACATAGCTTTTCACAGAACGTTGGCGGAAATGGCTGGGAAACGGGTCTTGCTCCTCATTCTCAGTGGGTTCTGGGAAGTCGTTATAAAGGCAAGGCAAGGCGTGCCGAGCAAAGAACGTTTGCAGGCTCGATATGAAGAGCACCTGAAGATATTCGAAGCTGTTACTGCGCGCAAATTGCGTGACGCTCTCTTCTACATGGACGCTCATTTTGATCGTCGCTCAGCGGAAGTGGAGATACCGATGCGACATAAATACGGGGTCGGGTATCCGCCGTCATAAGCCTGTTTAATGGTCGTAAGTAGGTGTAACCGCGTACTAGAGCTTGTCGGAGGCCATACAATACTGTCTTACTTACGTACCCTGATAAAAAGCCGGGTGATACCACTACAGTCGTCAGTATCACCCGGTTTGTTGACTGCGCCGGACAACATCCGCCATACGCAACTGCAAATCCGGCGGTTTTATCCTTTAATGCACTACCGCCTCCTCATGATTCCACACCCGGCCGGTACTCATATCCACCGTATAGCTGCTGGTGTAACCGTGTTTGTCCCGATCATTCTTATAGGTACCTAAGAATGGGGAGTAGGCGCTGACATTCAGCTTATTGTCAGGTGTGATCTCAAAGAGGGCGAAGTAGCCGTTACCACCCCAGTCTTCACTCTGGAAATCCACGAGAAACTCAAACACCATATTACCTTCTAATCCATAACCAATATTCCATGGAATAGCCGGTGAATAGGTGTGGCCGCCGAAGACGTAGACAATATTCGGGTGGTGCCTGACGAAATCGTACCATATCATGGCGCCGTCATTCATCGTTGTGCTCATATCTTCCGCCAAGGGATAGTGGCTGGTACGGCCTTGCGGCGCTCGCGTACCATCCTTTGCAAGATAGAAGTGGGTAACCACGATTACCGTGTGATCCGGATGCGCGGCAACTACCTGGTTCGCCCATTCCAACACTTCGTCGGGCGGGGTGAACTCTAAAGAGATCACGAGGTAGTCGGTACCGGCGATATGAAACGTATGGTAGGTGTTATCCAGACGTTCCTCCGGGAAATTACCTTGAAGCCCGCTGAACGACTCAGGTGGGAAGTAATCCTTTATTAAGGATTGGAAACGGTGCGCCACCTGACCTCCTTGCCCCGGCGACATGTCGTGATTACCAATGGCCAGCACATAAGGTAAAACGCCGTTGAGCTGCGTGTAGTTATCCTGAGCGACTACCCACTGTCCAGGCGTATTGTTGTTGGTAACGTCGCCGACCTGGAGGACCAACTCGATGTTGTACTCCGCGGCATTTTCCATCAACCATTGCATGAGACGGGTAAGGATATAGGGGTAGTTGGCTACCATATACTGGGTGTCCGGCAATACGGCGATTGTGTAGGGTTCACCGGGCTGTACCGGCTCCGGTTTCTTATAGGTGTTGAACATCTGCCAATTTACCTGTTTCGCCGCAGAGACATTGATTTTGGGCTCTATAACCGGCGCATAACTAATACGATACATGCCGGGTTTTTCCGGTAACGGCACATGAATAGGCAGCTCCACCATTTGGTCGACCGTGTCGAGAACAAAATCCATAGCTACAGGTATGATCTTTTGCGAATAGGGGGTTTCAACATAGTTTCTGATCTCGGTATCCCAAACCAGCTCAACAATGGTGGCTTCAACACTGATATCCAGCTCACTATAAACCGGAGCTCTGTGTAAAATGAGCGTATTCAGCAGCAGCTCGTCATCTCGGTTTACTACGCTCTTGGCAATCTCAACATCAGCTCGACCGACGGTGAAGGTGCGGCTTTGCGCCAGCGTCACTACGCCTTGCTCCACGTACTCCAAGGTCAGCTGCCCTACACCTAACGGTAGGCCGGCCAATGAGATAGGTAACCCCCGGCTTTGCTGCGAAACTGCGGCAAGCTCTTGAATAAACTCACCATTGCGGAAGACCAGCCTATAACTGCCTCTAGGCGCCGGATCCGGAACGGCAACGTGCAGATAGAGCTCATCTTGCGGGTTGGCGGCTACGAAGGAAAGAATGCCGTCATCAACAGCATTCGGATTGATGCGCCAGTATGTACCCGCAGGCACGTAATACGGGGATTGCTTGATGTCACTGATAGTGATATCAGCTTCGGTCGGTCCTAAGTAACCGGAAGCCGCCTGCAGATCGACTTCGATTTTTGGAGCGCGGAACGTATGTGCATAGACGGTTTCGCCGGCAGTCTCGTCGATGAGGGATACGGAAACAGAGCCTATTTCCGGATCATAACTCAGCAACGGTCGGTAAACATGGCCTGCTGCAGGTAAGTGAGTGCCCAAGTTCAAACCTACGGCATCCGGCCATCCCGGTACGCTGACGGCGTTGGTGTTTTCTATAGGTAACAACTCGGTTTCACTTGCTAATACCATTTGCCAGGTAGGCCACCAGCCGGTGGTTACGGGGTACCAGGCAAATGCCGGCGTGTGCCGACCCTGCTCATCCAAGCCCGCTAGCCAAAGACCGCTATGGTCTTCACCAATAGAATCCGGAAACGTCCATACCGCCTCGATGGTAATCGGCTGCGTACCGGCGTGTGTCCAGCTTGCCAGAGATGCGAGCAACAGTAATAGCAAAAACATTACGCGTGTTTGTCTGGCCAGTTTCATTCAGTTCCCTCCTACTGTGACGCGGTTGGGTTGCATTTGACCCAATTCGTGCCGTATTCCATGACGTTAGCTGTGATGTTCTCCCTGGTATGGCGACATACCTGCATCATGTCCTCTAAAGCAACCTTTTTGTCGGCAGTCTTGACGAGAACGACATCTGAGGCGCTCTTTCGCAGTTATGGAAGCAGCTGATGTATTCCCGGACGCCGCTTAGCAAGGTTGTAGATTTCCCTATTGACAGGTAGCCCTAAACGGGCTGATACCGGTGTGTATAAAGGTGTTCGCCTGTTTATAACGAATCCCAAAGCAAAAAGACTGCCGTAAGCGCTATGGCACGAACCAAAGGAGGTATTATTGTGAGAAAAATATGGTGTATTATTGGGATGCTCATGTTGCTTGGGCTTACTGTAACATCTGCGGCGGAAATTACTATTACGCACCTCACCTACACGCACCATGGCGAGAAGTATCATGAATACCTCATATCGAAGGCGGAGGAGTTCAATAAGCTGAATCCCGGTATGAGAGTCGAAGTGATCATAGGCTTACACGACAAATTCCAAACCATGTTGGTGGGCGGCGTGCCTCCGGATGTAGTCGACCTGCCCGACTTCCTCCACCTGGGTCCGGCAGGACAATTGGTTGACATCTATCCCTTATTGGAGCGCGATGGACTACTTAGGAACTATAATCCGCTGGTTCTGCAAGCTATGAGCAGTGCCGCCGGAGCCATCTACTCCATGCCCTTTGAACTGAGCATGTTTGTCACATACTTCAATCGCGAGCTGTTTAACCTGGCAGGCTTGGTTACGCCTGATCACCTAGGGGCTGAATGGACATGGGATGCGGTGATTCAAAACAGCCGCAAGCTGACGATAGACGGCAACGCCGACGGTACACCGGAAATATTCGGTTTTGATCGGGCTACAGGCGCTGGTTGGCGCAATGCCGTGTATCAGGCTGGTGGGAAGTTCTATGAATTTGATGATGCGATGCGGCCTGTGAAAAGTCTGTGGAATTCTGCAGAGGTATTGGCGGGGATCAGCTGGAATGAGACGTTCTTCCGTGAGCGCATCACCCCGACCTATAGCGTGCCTGATCCATCGGTATACTACTTCTGGAATGGTAAAACAGCTATAGATGTGCAAGATCAACTAGGTATCATCGGCAACCAGCTGAAGGATGCGCCTATAGATTGGGATATCATGCTTCTGCCGCGGGGCCCGGCCGGCCCGCTTACCATGGGCGGTGGTTCCGGACCGCATCTATTGGCCGACGGCAAGAATCTGGAAGCGGCATGGGCATGGGTCAAGTTTTATGCCGGTACCAAGGAGAACGTAGAGAGATGGATGCAACTAACCGGGCGGATGACTTGCCTGTTGGCTGCGCAACCGTCATACGTCAACCTGCTGGGCATAAGAGATAAAAACGTCGGACGTATCTTTGAGCAGTCCAACTATCTGGCGCCTATAGAGTCGGCTTATCCCTTGCCTAATGAATTAAATCCGCGGCGCATCAGCCTGGAAACGATCTGGCGCGGTACACAACCGGTCAGTGCGCGATTGGAAGAGATTCACCAGCAAACAACGGCGTTCATGCGAGATCATTTCTAAGCTGAACGGAAAGATCGGAGCAGTTGCGCGCCGCTGTCTGTCCGGTCCATGAGTAGGTGACGCTACGCGCGCATAGCGTCACCTATATATGTTTTCTAAATAAATAACAGCAAGCTTACGGCCATGACCATCATACCTGCTACAACCCCATAGATGGCTAGGTGGTGTTCCCCATACTCCCTAGCGGCCGGAAGCAGTTCATCCAAGGATATAAACACCATAATGCCGGCTACGGCGGCGAACATCACGCCGAAGAGAGTGCCGGATATGAACTTGGCTAAGAGTAACCAGGCCACTAAAGCGCCGATAGGTTCCGCCACCCCGGACAACAGTGAGTACCAAAAGCCTTGCCATTTATTACCAGTCGCATAGTATATGGGTATTGCTACGGCAATGCCCTCCGGGATGTTGTGAATGGCGATGGCTGCGGCGATGGCGATACCAAGACTGGGATCTTGCAGGGCTGCCGTAAAGGTCGCCATGCCTTCAGGGAAGTTGTGAACGGCAATAACCAAGGCGGTGAAGACGCCTGTGCGCATCAGGCTCGTATTCTGCTGCGCCTGGCTGGTTGATACAGATGCATCGACAGCGGCCGCCGCTTCGTTGCCGTCGGCAGCTTCCATGTCTTCCATTGTTTTCGGTTCGTGCGGGTTGGAGCCCGAAGGAATGGCTTTGTCGATCAATGCGATAAGCAGCATACCTGCAAAAAAGGCGATAACCGTTGCCCAGGATCCGCTACGTTCACCGAGAGCGCCTACCAGTGCGGTCCTCGCTTCAGAGAATATCTCAACCATAGACACATAAATCATGACGCCGGCGGAAAAACCTAACGCAACTGATAGGAATTTGGTGTTTGTCCGTTTGGCAAAAAGGCCTAATAACCCTCCTACTCCGGTGGATAACCCGGCTAACAAAGTCAATCCGAACGAAAAACCCATGCCTGAAAGTTCCATTAGCGCACCCCTCTCACCAAGCAACCAAAGTATATAGGTAATTATATACTGACCAATAGGGGATTGCATCTGATGCAGAGGTTAGAGAACCCCTAACTGACGGCACCATGAACCCCGGATCGTGGGCGAGTTTTATGCATATCTCTGTTTGATGCACGTTATCGTAGCGATAGATCAGATGATCCCAGGGATGAAAGGCTTCGCCCGTATCAAGGATCTCCTTTTCATCGCGAGGAACATGCCGGTATAGAGGCGGCCGGTGCAACCGACCTTTGAACCTGAGGTAGTTGATGACGGCAGCGATTGACTTGCGGTTGCTGGTTGCCAAGAGAGTGAAGCAAAGCGTGTCGTATGCGGGTACTTACACGAAACACGCTTTGCTTTCGTGCTTAAAGCGTATAACAACAACGCCGCTACATACGTGCGGCACAGCCGCATCAGAGGTTCAACAACAGCTGCGCGTTTTTGTAAGCAATCTTTTCGAACACCGTGGCGCTGATTTTCCCTTCGTCTTTAAAGCGGAGCAGCAGATCCACCAGAGGGGTAGGCGTATCCGGAGCGCAGATGTCTGTGCCGAACAGCAGGCGATCTTGGAACCTGTCCAGAAATTCTACGGCGTATTCTTCATCTCGTGCCAGAGCGTTATATCCGCTACCGGCGGATAAATCGCCATACAGGTTTTCGTAGCGCTCCATTAGTTTCGGCACGGCTCCTCCCGGGGTAATCGGGTATTTGGGATACCCGTATCGATCACGATCGTTCTGAAGCGGCGCCATCTCCGCCCAGAACGCTTGCGAATGCCCCAGAAAACGTAATCCGGGAAAGTCTTGCAGGCTCTTTTCCAGCTGGGGTAAGCCCGGGTCGTCATACAAACCATACTGACCGCCGATTGCCGGCGCGATATGGAAGGTGAGGGGAAACCCGACGCTTTCGGCATGTTTGAATAGGTTCCGCACCATGGGATGTTCAAAAGGGAGGTTGGCGCACACTTCACCAATCCCTTTGTAACCGCGTTCTTTATAAAACAGCATCAATCGGTCGAGCGGCGCATCCGCCGAGTTCGCTACAGCGCGAGGATCGATGTTGCAAAACGGGATAAAACGACCGGGATACATCTGACAGATTTCCAGAATCTCCTCATTAGATTGGGGTACATGGGTGCATTCCGGGTTTACGCTGGGCAGCAGTACGGCGCTGTCTACGTCGATCTTTGCATAACGTTCCAACAGTTGCTCCGGAGTGGCGTAGGTTTGGCCGTTGGCTCTGGGCGGCCCGGGAATGCGACGCGTGTGCACGTGTATGTCGATGAACATAACTTGATTGCCTCCTTTGGCATCATCGTAGTCGCCGGTCACCGGGTAGGGTTCACGCTAATGTTTCGCCATTTGCTGAGATAGTCCCCTGCCGGTTTGTAGAATGTGCGCTAGTCCGCCGCGTCCCGCGGCATTTCGTCAGCAAAAGCTCTCCACGGCGGGATGACTGCGTCGGTCTGCGCATACTCCGACCAGCGCTCCGTAAGCGCCTCGCGTAGCAATAGTGCAGCTTCGTACGCGGGGGCTAGGGCGGGAAGGTTCGCCGCAGCCTCTTGTAGTCGGATAACGGCAGCCAGTACGGCTTGTCGGCTGGTCCAACGATCATCAGCCCAGGGCTGGTTTTCCTGCAGTATATCGGGCTTTATCCAGGTGAGCATAGCTAGTGCTCTATAGGCGCACAAGCAAGCCCAATTGAGCGCATACTGCGCATCATCGGCCGCGACTGGAATAGCCTGCGCCAGTATGCGTCGATAGGTGTTGTTCATGTGCCGTACGCAACTGCGCGGCAAGGGACACAGCACATTCCAGGCTGTGAGGTCATAGAGCGCATGTCGAAAAGCCCCGTACTCAAAGTCCAGGAGGCGTACCCGGCCGTCGGCGGCAATGTGATTGTTCGTCGGCGCCGGATCACCGTGGCTGAAGCAGAGAAACGGACCCGGATTGCGATACGTGTCGGCAATCCTTGCCAAACAAGCGGTAAAACCGGTGGGAACAGCGCGATTAAGAGCAGCAAACCATGCCGTGATCTCCGTACTCCGGTTGAGCCAGGCCTGCGCTTCCGCGTGGCGGCCTAATCCTGATGAAAAAGGTAGCACGAGACGATGATGCTCAAAGTGGTCGGCCATGTCCACTGTGGCTGCATGTAACTGCGCCATGGTTTGCGCTAGGTTGGTAAGTGCCCTCTGGGCGGCGCGGCGGTCTGTTCCGCGGAGCACATCCTCCAACGTACGGGACCCGCCCAAGTCCGACATCACAAACAGTCGTTCCGCCGCACTGCCGCCGAGAAACCGCGGTACCAGGTGATATACGGCGGGAATGTCCGCGCAAAACGCTAAGCTCGCCCATGCGGAAAAACCTAGCTGCGGCTGTTTGCGGATATGTTTGATGATGACCGAGGCGATATCTGTCTGGGGAGCCGCCACCCGGCACCGGATCACAGCGCAGCGGGTATCATTCTTCAATAACCTAGGCTCCACCAATGAGACGGTCGTCCCCCAGACATTCCTGAGGATTTGTGCAGCTTGTGTAGAGATAACCGACAGATCCGTCATGGTTCCATCTGCGGGTTAAGCCGCAAAGGCTGCTGCGCAAAGCCCCACAACAGGAGCAAAACCGCTCCCAGGACATAGATGAACGGTAAGCCCAATAGATTGCCGAGCGGGAATCCTACCAGCGGGCCCAATGCGGAGCCGGCGTCAATCCAGTTGGTGTATGTGGCCAGAGTCGTGCTGCGGCGCCCTGAAGCTGATGCCACGCTGCCGGCTTGGGTATCGAGCACCACTTCCAGCCCCGGTCCGGCCGCCAGCAGGATGAGGATAGCCGGTAGCAACAGCCACAGTGATGAGGCGAGAGCAATGGCGCATAGGGCTATACACTCCGTAATCAGCAAGAGCCGGGAGGTCTTCTGCACGCCGATTTTATCGGCAACAACACCGCAAGCGGGCCCTATGGCGATATTACTGATCCACAGCCAAGCAAACAGCAGGCCGTTAAGTGTGGCCACCCCTACTAGAGCGGCGTCAGTCGCCATCTTTTGCGTCAGGTAATAGCCCATGGTGGTGGTAAATAGGGAGAGTATGAGGCTGTGAAGCAAAGCTCCGATGTTGATCCGCTGTGCAAGTCGCCGGATGGCCTGACTTACCGGCTCATTGTCTTCAGAAACGTGTGCTTCAACAGGCATGGGGTTGGTGTGTACGCTTTTCAGCGGCTGAAGGAGAAAATAGAGCGGAATGGCCAATGCGGAAGCGCCGGCGATAATGGCGAAGGCTTGTCGGAACCCCAACCAGTCGGTCAACAGACCGGCACTGATGGCCGCAACCAGGCTGCCGGTGCGAAAACCGCTGCGGAATAATCCGAACAGCCGCCCCTGTTGGGACTTTTGCCCTTCCAACGCCGTAAGATAACCGCCCAAACGCAATACCGACCAGCACAAGCCCCACAACGCCCTGCCTGCCAACAGGAACAAGGCAGGCACTCTAAAAGCCCATACCGCCGTAGTGCCGATCGTGGCGATCAGTGCCCAAAGGAAGGCGTTGGCAACCGTGTAGCGTATTACCAAACGATTAGCCAGTTGATTAGTGAGCAGGCGGACCACTCGGTTGAGCGAAAGAGCCAATCCTACAATACCGGCATTTAACCCCAGGATGTCTATTTGCGTAGGCAAAACCGCGTATAAGGCGGAATCGCCTAGAATGGCCAACCCTACGAAAGCCGAGACAAGGGCTGTTTTTCTGACGGCTTGGTTGCTTTGTTCATGCGTTAAGTCCGCTTGCAGCGACGGATGAGCGCTCAATGGCAAGGACACCTCAACTGACAGACGTCATACTGTTGTGGTTATTGTAGCACATTCTGCTGTTTAAAGGGGACACGGCGTGAGGATCTGTGCGTCATTCCATGCAAGTCGTCGCGGCAGTGACAAAAATTTTGCTTGTATATGAAGGATTCAGGGCGAATTAGGTTAAGTTTAAGGTGATGATCAACTTATGGTACTTAAGTTAACCTTACTGGGTCTATAAATTTACCCGACAGAGGGATCTCCATGCAGCAGCGTGTCACCATGAAAACCATTGCAGAGGAAGCCGGGGTGTCGCCGGCGACTGTTTCTAATGTTTTAAATGGGAAAGATAAGCATGTTTCCCAAGAGACGATCGCTCGCATCACCGCCATCGCCGCAAGGTTAGGTTATCAGCCTCTGCGCAACCGGGCAAAGTCTGTGCGGCACCTGCCTTGTCTCGGTGTTATTACCTACAACGTCACATCGCCGTTTTTTGCGGCCGGGTTAAACGGCATCCTTACCGTAGCGGATCGGTTAGGCTTCAGCGTCATTGTCCAAAGTGACTTCGGACGTGAACATCAAGAGATCAACGCAGCTCAGATGCTGATAGAACAGGGCGTCGACGGGGTCGTTTTTCTCTCATCTTCCGCCTATTCACGCGATGCCGCCTTCAAGGCGCTGGTCGAAGCCGGAATACCCATTGCCGTCGTCAATCGGCTTATCGATCCCGATGTCGCTTTCCATGCGCTGATAGATAATGAGCAAGGCGGTTATATCGCCACACAGCACCTTATTGAGTTGGGACACAAGAACATCGGTAACATTCACATGCAGGCGAACGGACCCGGCGCAACCCAAGCTGCCGCAGACCGACTGAGAGGATATTATCGGGCGCTGGCGGATTATGGTCTGCAGCCTAATCCGGCTTGGGTCAGCGCAGGAGTGGGCTCAGATTCGGCTACAAGTCACGATGTGATTTCGCACGCAATCGCACGGCGGATCCTGTCGGCGCGCTCTCATCCCACAGCCCTGCTCTGTGGTACCGACTATTTGGCGGCGGGCGCGATGCGCGCCATTAGCGGCGAGGGATTGCGCATACCTGAAGACATCGCCGTAGTCGGTTGCGATAACACCGTTATTGCCGCTTATACCGCACCGACGCTGACAAGTATTCAACTGCCGCTGGAACAAGCCGCGGCCCGCGCTGCGGAAGCACTTATCCATGCCGTCTGGAGGGGGGAGAAGTTACATGGAGTAGAACGCTTTCCCTGTACCCTTGTCGTGCGCGACTCCACTACCATCCACTAGCGAAGGGAGAGAAGTACTATGAAAACCAGACTACCATTTATTCTGCTGGTCATCTGTCTGTTATGCGTCTCCTCTTATGGTTCAGCGCAGAAAGTGCAGATCACATTTCACCATCGCGTCCATAGTGCGGAAATTGAATGGGCGAAGATTATTATAGAGCGTTTTGAGGAACTGCATCCCAATATCGAGGTTAACCTAATTACCACCTCCACAGGCACCGCGTACCAGGAAAAGATTGCCGTGTTGACTGCTGCAGGCACTCCACCCGACGTCTTTAGCGGTTATGGCGACAAGCTCGGTTTCATAGTACGAGGTTTCGCCATGGATATTACCGAATTGGCACAGCGGGATGCGGCTGAGTTGCAGATCAACACCTTCTTCCCCGGCGTATGGGAAGCGCCGGTATTTAACGGCAGGTTTTACGGTGTGCCGTTTACCATCACCACCCAGTTGCTTTTTTATAACAAAGATTTGCTGCAGCAAAACGGATTGCCGATGTTGCCTACCGACTGGGATGACACTGTTTGGAACTGGGATCGACTCATCGAGTATGGCCGCCGTCTGACCATGACGGACTCAAGCGGCCGATTTACGCAACTGGCCATTACGCAAGCTACGGAGTCCATTTTGCCCGACGTATGTTGGATGTTCGGCGGCGATTGGTTTGAGCAGGCGGCGTATGAAACCGGTATAGTAGAGCGTACGACCTTCTACACGCCGGAAAACATAAAAGCATATCAGGCGCAAGTAGACCTTTACGCCAACTACGCCGCAGCCGGCGCATCTAAGGGCATGGTGCCCTGGACTGGGTTCACCCAAGGCAAGATTGCCATGGACTGGATCGGTAATTGGCGGATGGGCGCCATTCTAGAGTTGCGCAAATCGGGGGGGCTCGGTTTTAACCTGGGAGTAGCGCCGCCGCCTTTGGTTCAGAATAGGGCCAACACGCGTTGGACCAACCCGTTGTTCTTATCCTCGTATTCCAAGCATCCGGAGGAAGCTTGGGAATTCATCAAGTTCGCCACCAGTCAAGAGAGTCAGGAGCTCTGGGTGCAAATGACGCGGCTTCTGCCGGCCAGGCGTACGGCATCTCAGCTCTACATTCAGAGCCTGGGCGATGTGTTTGACATGACGGCCGCACAGGTGCAATCGGTGATCAACGGCTCTATTGTTCATTCGCGTCGCTCAATCGAGGAAGCCGTCTTCGATCTGCCGCTCGAAATCATCCGTCGTAAAGCGGAATGGATCGAGCCGATTCTGGCGGGAGCAAAACCGGTGGAGGCCGGCTTGCTCGATCTCGATAACTACTTAACCGCCTATGCCAAAGAGGTCAGAGAGCGTCTGTAACCACTGGTCCATCTTTCACTACAACATGGTAAACGAGCCGGTAGTTATCCCTTGGGATCGCTATCGGCTCATTTACGTTGATAAAAACTTGCCTTTCCACAGGATTTCCCAATTTTCTTGCGAACCTGAACGACGATACCCAAAACACATGGATGCGTGCGTGGCGCCTTTGTGCTACATGCCGATCGGCAGTCTGTGTTGGTTATTACGGACTTTGGAGGTGCAGGAATGGGGAATATGTTGCCATTGCGTTTTGTTGCAACGTCCTACAACATCTGGGAAACCGCGCGTTGGCCGGAGAGAGAAAATGCATTGAGGGCATTTCTACAGATAACGCAACCCGATATCCTCTGCATCCAAGAGATACGACCCGTAACGCGAGAGGTGCTGGATGCCGAACTGCCCCAGCATGAACGCATTGACGATCCGTTTGAAGGTTGGCTGCGGGAAGGGAACATCTACTGGTCCAAGGCCATATTTGAGAAAGTGACCTATGGTGCGGAAGATATCGGGATGTTGGAGCCGCTGCGTCGCCTTTTTTGGGTGCGACTACAGTTTAAAGGCAGACCGCAGACTCTCTTGGTTACCACCGCGCACTACACGTATCAGGGTAATAAGCGCGAGGTGGAGGAAGGGTTCAATCCGCGCCTTGCGCAAGCCGATAAGACGATGGCCGCCCTCGACAAACTGGCCGAGAAGAATGAACCGGTTCTGTTCATGGGCGATTTAAATGATTCGGTGAACGCCATCAGGCGCCTGCGTGCCGCCGGCTTGCAGGATAGTTTCCTAGCGATGGGCATGGCCCCTAAAGCGACTCATCCGGCACTTCCCACTGCGCGCGGTACGACGCCGCGGGTGCTCGACTGGCAGTTCCATCGCGGTCCCTTGCGCGTGATGAACACCAACGTCATGGATTTCTATGTAGGGGACTTTGCGCCTTCAGATCATAAGCCCGTCGTAACTACTTATGCTCTGATAGAGTAAATGTCCGAAAAAAGTGGACGCTACGCAGCAGCATAGCGTCCACAGAACTACCTTTTGTCATCAACCTTGTTATTTCTTCTTGAAGTCTTCCATATCGGTCTTGATCAGTAACTCCGCCTTCCGGATCGCCTGTTGCGGCGCTACCTTGTTCCTGATGATCTCCTTCAAGGCATTGCTCAGGTGCGACATGGTGAAACCATGTTCCAACCACGCTTTATTCGGCGTAGCAATTTCCATAGCGTTCATAAATCCGCTGAAGAATTCCATAACAGGTCTGTAGTATGGGGCCATTAAATCTTGTCTTGCCAGAGGGAAGGAGCCGTTGGCCGCATCTAGTTTGCCTAAAGGCGTTCCGCCGTCTAAGGTGCCGGATACCAGCCACTCCAGGAACTTCCAGGCTTCTTCCTTGTTCTCCGCGGTGGTAGGTACCGCATAACCATGGTTGCGGTAGACAGCACCCGTGGTCACGGAACCGCGCAAGGGCGACACGGCGGCCATATCGTCAAAGGTGCCTCTGAGCTGCAAGGTTTGCGCATAGTAGGGCTCCGCCCACCACATGGCGCCTTCACCGTTGAGAAACGCCGACGCAAAGCTACCGCCCAGGACCATATAGCCGGCTCGATTGATGGCGTTGTCCCAAAGGTCAACCGCGTTGTAGACTTCGGGTACGTCGATGTAGGTGTTGCCTTGAGCATCGATCAACTTGCCGCCTTCACCGAACACCGTGGTAGGAAAGGCATAATCAAGAAACCAGTTGTCGTTGCTGCCGATTGCGGGACGGAGCATCCTGCTGCCGTCCCAACGCGTGAGCTTGGGACCGATGATGTCTAACTCCGCCCAACTGGCGGGAGGCTTTTGCATGCCTGATTCTTCCAGTATGCGCTTGTTGTATAGAATGCCGGTGACGTTGCCGCCTAGAGGTATCCCTTTTAGTTCACCGCCAAACATGAGGCTCTCCACGGCAACCGGGTAATATGAACGTTTGAGAATTTCAGTTAATGAATCGGGAGCCGTTTCCAGAAGACCCATTGAATAGAAGCTTGTCAGTACGGGAATGTCGGTTTTGATGATATCCGGGGGATTGGGCGACATGGTTTTAAGCAAAAGCACATCTCCCGCAGTCTCCCGCCCCAGCTCGATTATTTCTACATGGGGGTTGAGCCGCTCGTACTCTTCTATTAGTTCGACAACAACAGAATACACCGCAGGGGTTGCCGCGATGTAACCGGACATAAAACGTAGTTGAACCTTTTCTTGTGCACTGGTTCCGAGGCTGAACAGCATGACTGCTATGACGGACCACAATAAGACCCTTCGCATGATTCTTTTCTCCTCACCCTTTAATATAGCCGCACGACCATACGACAAGCGGCAAAAGCGGCTTTAACCCACAGCCTAACCTGAACGCCAAAGCGTCAAGCTACAGTTAGAACAGTTTTGCCCCATGAGGCGTGTATTCCTGCTTGTAGCGACTATTATCTTTGGTGGAACACTCCACCGAGCACTATGATGCTAACAAAGGGATCTTGGTTAATATTTAAGGATGGCATCTGGAATATTACAAAGCGTTTGTGCGAGCCTCCCGGCCGCGCACCATGCTCTGCAGGTAGTGATGCATCTTCACGTTGTACTCTCTGCTGCAAGGGGAGCGCCGGCGACAGGGTTGGAATATGGCGATAGCGGTCATACTAGCGCGGATGAGATTATCCGACCTGGCTTGAGACTATTCCGAAGCACAGGTGCGCCGGGGATATTACGGTAAACGACTATGACGGGAGAGGAGCACGCACATGATTCTAGCGCAAGTATCTCTCTATCCTATTGAGGCAGCCGACGCCGATGCCGTAATCAATGCATCGATAGCCGAGCTGGACGGGGAAGACATACAGTATTCGGTAGGTCCTGTCAGCACTCACATCCAAGGGGATCCTACGGAAGTATTTGCCGCGTTGCAGACGCTGTTTGAGCGGGCAACCGCGGCAGGCGGCGAGGTATCCATGGTGGTTACCATCACCAACGCGGAAGTATAGCCTGTCCGGAAGGGATGATGGAACAGCGTATGCATTAAAAGACGCCACAAGGCGCGTCGGTCGGCCTTGTGGCGTTACAACATATGCCGTAGCTAAAGCCTCCTATCGTTACCGAGACTGGATTCCGTAGGCGTTTTCCAACACCGTGTTGATATCTTGCTCCGCTTTCATCAGCCCTTCCTGCACCGACCTTTCACCGCGCAGCACCGGGGTAATGGCGTTATTCTTGGCGGTTTGCCAGATGCTCCAATCGGGGCTCCAATCGGCATCGGTCATGAATTCGCTGGATTGCGCCACCACGAGCTGGATATCATTGAGCTTAATACGTGAAGTTACCTCTCGCGACGACGGTATGCTGTAGGGCTCATCGTAGGAAGCCCAGAAAGCCTCGATGGTCTCTCTGGTAACCAGCTCCTTAAGTACTGTGACTACAGCGTCCAAATCTTGATTCGGTCGTTTCATGACCTCCCACAAATTCGATCCGCCGTAGGTGTTGTGCGTAACCGGACCGCGAGGTACCGTGGTGACTCCCCAGTCCAAACCGGACACCTTGCTGTAGACGCTGATGTTAGCGCTGCCGATGATGACCATACCCAGGTTCTGATTGGCAAAGTTGAGGCCGAGCGCCGACGAACGGTCTTGGAGGAGCATGTCGGCAAGAAACTGTGTGGCGGCGGCGGCCTGCGGCGAGTTGATCGCCGCCTTCTGCCGATCTGCGCTGAGAACTTGGCCGCCGAAGGATTTGACCAACGGGTCGTAGATCGCATGTGTTGTTGATGCGGTGAATCCCCAAATGTCATTGACGCCGTCGCCGTTTGTATCTCGGGCGATCTTCTTGGCGTTTGCACGTAAGTCATCCCATGTCCAGTTCAGCGAGGGATAAGCTATACCTGCAGTATCAAACAGGCTTTTGTTGTACCATAGAACGGAAGCGACGGTGTCGTAGGGGATGCCGTAGACGCCGCTGCCTGCCGGTTGAGGCCAGCATACCTCGTTCCACGGACCTGCCCAGAAGTTCTTCGGATTAAGGTCCGGATCGTTCATCACGATGGATTCCAGGTCGACTACGCCGCCTCGCACGACATGGCCGAAGAGGTAAGTGCCTGCCGTGTCCACGATGTCCGGCGCATCACCGGTACCAATGAGCACCAGCAGTTTGTTCCAGAAGTCGGGAAAGTTCACCACTTTGATCTCAATATCCGGATGTTGAGCTTGCCATTTGGGGAGTAGCAGTTCCGTCATGATCTGATAACGCGGCTGCGAGTAGGTGGCAATCGTTACGACGGGTCGTGCAGCATTAACACCAGTTGACAACATCGCGAGTAAGAGCAACGCTGTTAAAATGCCTGTCCTGAATCTCAACAAATCCAGTTCACCTCTCAGTTGTAGATATGCTCACATGTATACTCGAATTCTTGCAAAATGCCCGGCATCCTTCTAATCAATCACGTCGGGTACGCAAAATGTCTCTCTCCATATGGCTGTTAAATTCTAAATGTCCGAGATCACGTCGCTAAGGAAGTAGGAATTACTGATCAGGCGGCGGTACAGTTCCAAGATTTCGGTGTTGTTGGTAATGGAGTAGTCGTTGATTCGTCGTCCGGGACGGGCTTCCTTTACCGCGTTGACATCGAAATAGAAGATCGCCTTAATGCGGGGATATCGCTCTTGTAGGCCGGTATACATCCGTTCGAGCTTCTGTAAGGCAAACGAAACGTGCTCCTTTTGATCCGTGATGGTATAGTGCGTCACGCCGTACTCGGAAATCATGATAGGTTTTCTCTCGGCATATGTTGCATACACATACCGGATCAACTCCATAGGATCCTCATGATCGGCACGTTGTCGTATGTCGTTGTTGTGATAAACCACGTTATATACGCTCATGCCCACCCAATCGACATAGTCGTCGCCGGGGTAGAACTTTGTGATGGTCGACTGCGGGGTGATGGCGACGCTCCAAACCATGGCTACATTAGGGGCCTCTTCCCTCATCACATTGTAGATTAAACGCCACTTCTCTATAAACATGGCCGGATTGCCGGAGTAGGCGGTCCAGTTCCCGTTCATTTCGGATGCGAACCGGATGAAAATGGGTCCGCTCACCGCTTTACAAGCGCGGGCGAATGAACGTAGGTATGCATCGTCTTGCACTTCGTCCAAGCCGTTGTTGGGTTCCCAGGCGATGGTCGGCACTGCGCCGACTGCCTTTACGTTCTCCGCCCACGCGTAGGGAAACGGCCTGCCGTAGCCGACATAGCGCAGGAATGAGGCATGTTTCTTGTGCGTCGTCTGGTTAAAAAGAGCCATATCATAGTTGAGATGGGAGCTAAGGTCGGTGTAGGCGCCGAGATATACGCCGCTATTGGGCTCATACTTTGCTTTGGTAGAGGTAGCGAGTTGCTTGGCCGCGGCACCCGGCATAAGCGGATAAACCGTGACGATAAGCAGTGTTAAAAACCTGATGATCAGCCAAGCGCGTTTCATCCGGATACCTCCATTTGTAAACCGGGCATCAGCAGGGTCTTACCGTTTGGCCCTGCGCTGCCCGATTGTACAAATCTCCGGCTTGGCTTTCCTCGCATAAAAGCTACGAATGTGAAACGATTTTTACCGATGGGTCGGGAAGGAATCTGCGGTGCAGCCACCCTACCGCGCGGCAATCTATAATGAGTGATCTTTTAAACAAAAAGCAGGAAAAACAGACACGCCTGATCAATACAGAAGCTGTGCCTTTCACTTTGGAACAGCTTCTGTCCGCCTAACTTGTAAAAGGCGGATTTAGTCGCGCCGGCACGCCGCATCACCCAGCCGATGACGTTGCGGCGTCCCTGCTCATATAAACGGCGAGGCGCCTCGTTAACCTCTTCTGTCGTAACATTTTGCTGGTACTCTATCAACGTAAGGGAGTAGTGAACCTATGGATCATCAATATCACGAATTGCCCAATCTGTTTGTGTTTGAGGATGGCGCTCCGGTGCGGACGGTTGAGGATTGGCAACGCCGTCGCCTAGAGCTGAGGGACATGATCTTTGACCTGCAGTATGGCGGCTTTCCGCCTCAGCCTGCCGGCGTACATGTGGAGGATCTGTGTATATCATCGCCGATGCAACGGTTTGCCAAGGCCAGATATGTGACTTTGAGAGTCGTTTGTACGACGGAAGATGGGAAAGGCATCAGCTTCATCCTGAATTATTATTTGCCGCAAGGCGAAGGACCATTTCCCGTGATACTGACGGGCGACGCTTGTTGGCGTAATACGTCGGACTACATCATCTTAGAGATCCTGCATCGCGGTTACATCGTAGCACTATTCAATCGGGTGGAGATCGTCCCGGATATCAGGCAGGCGGGTAGAAACACAGGGCTTTATGCCGTGTATCCTGAACTGGAGTTTGGCGCTCTGTCCGCGTGGGCATGGGGTTACATGCGGGCCATTGATGCTTTGCTGACGCAGGAGTGCGTCAATCCGGAGCAAATTGCTGTTGTGGGTCACTCTCGCGGCGGCAAGACCGTACTGTTGGCCGGTGCGATGGATGAACGGATTGCAGTGGTTGGGGCCAACAACTCAGGTTCAGGCGGCGCGGGATGTTATCGGTGGCAAGGTCCCAAATCGGAGACGCTCGCGGACAACATGAAGAAATTCCCCGATTGGTACTGCCCGCGCATGCTCCCCTATGTGGGCAGAGAACATGAACTGCCTTTTGATCAACACGGGCTCAAAGCGCTCATTGCGCCTAGGGCGTTACTCACTCTGGAGGCATATGATGATCTGTGGGCAAATCCGACAGGTACATGGCAAACTTTTCAGGCGGCGCGAGAAACATATCGCTTCTTGGGGAAAGAAGATGCCATAGGTACTTGGTATCGCGCAGGCGGTCACGGACATACCACCGAGGATTGGCAGGCATTCATGGAGTTTGTTGACTGGCAAATGCGCGGAGTCGCTCCCGGTCGGCAGTTCGACGGCAACCCGTTCCCCGACCTGCCGTCGGCCTATTCCTGGAGCGCTCCGGCTAAAGACAATTAGATAATAGAAGATCAGAGTAAGCAGCTATTGAAATGCATCGTCGGCATCATCTGCATTCAGGTACAGTGCGCGACGATGCGTTTTTTTATTTGATGATCCTCATGTTGCTCCGGCACTGCCGGTATACTCCTACTCAGTTCAGTCGCATTTTATAACTAAATTTTACCAATGGTGGGACAAGGAAGGCATTTGCCCATGCCGAAGCTGTGGTCAGCGCCGTTATTCCAAAGGCAGGGTTATTTGCGGGCGACATCCGGCGCAAGGATCATTTGCAACGCAGGGAGCAAGTCAGGGAAAGGAGATGTTGTTTATGTCTACCAGAAAGATCATGAACATTTTGGCCCTATGCATAGTGCTTTTCGCGCTGTTCACGGTTGTATCGGCACAAGCAGCAGACGGAAACTTGGTGTTGAACAAGCCGGTCACCACCTCTTTCGCCGCTGCTGGTAATCCCGGTAGTAATGCAGTGGATAACAGCGCCTCCACTCATTGGCGTGTAGGCGTTACCGAAGGTGAGATCTGGCTTATCGTCGATTTAGGCCGACCAATGCCGTTCGATAGTTACAAACTGGAAGTTTATGGCTATCCGTATATGCGCGGGTACAAGTTCCAGTACTCAGATGATGGTGAGAATTGGTCCGATGCTATGGAGAAGATCGGCGAGGTTTTGCGTGATGAAGCAGGTTCGTTCCCGCCCGTCACGGCCAGATATGTACGCTATGAGGCTCTGCGTAATGATATCAAGACTTCCGCTGTTGGTCTGCGGAACTTCGAGTTGTACTATCACGGCGAACCGGTGTTAGGGCAACCGGCTGTTCCAATGACCCCTAAACAAAGTGTGCTCATGAACGGTGAACAGGTGCAACAAGCTGATTTTTTTGCTCCTGCCATTCAAAATGTTCAGGACTTATCAGCTGATAAAATCTATCCTCAAGGCCGCATCTTTCCCTTTGGTGGGTACTCAGGTGTTGCGCTACGCGATAAAGCTAATTACTTCACCCTCCATGGACCTGTATATGGTGATGCGAATCACACGATGCTAGCCAACGCCGAGGCGGCGGACATGTACGCCATTTATACTGTGGGCATACCGATCAATTTTCTAGAAGCCACGGGAGGTCCGGCAACAGATCTCACTCCTGAACAGATTGCAGCTGAAATTAAGCGACAGGTCACAGCGGTTGTAGATAACAATAACTTGGCCTGGTGGTATGTAATGCCTGAGGAGCTGCGGCCATGGCGTAGCGAAGAGATGCAGTATTTAGATATTGTGACGCGCACGATTCGTGAAAACGATCCCCAAGGTAGACCTATCTGGATGTATGATCCAGGGCATCGCACCTACACGAATTTGTCATTGACAGCTCAATATCTAGATATTCTCGGTAAAGGTATGTATACCAACTACTCGGGTCAGCTAGAGCATCGTATCTGGGTCCGATGGACTCTCGAGCAACAGCTGCAAGCGCTAGAACTCAAAGGCCGCCCTGGGGCTATCCCAATTGGGGTACCCGAAATGTTTCAGGAGCCTTCCCCGCAAGATGTAGAGAAAATACCGAGCTGGGTGCGCCACGACGTTTACTTAGCGCTCGTCTGTGGGGCGAAAGGGATCGTTGTATTTTCGCTGGGCCAGCGCAGCGGGTTTTCACAAAGCTCTTGGCAGGCTTACTACGATGCTTATGCGCAGACGGCTCTCGAACTCAATGGTGAGCGCCAATTAGGTCAGGTATTCCTCTTTGGAGAGCCTCGTCACGACTTACAACTCACCATTACCAGCGGAGAGAAGATCGTATCGCCCAGACAAAAAACAGGTGTTATCGATGACATTATCCCCTACGACTCTGTGTCAATGGCCAACATCGCCTATGGTACCGATCGCTATTTGTTTCTCGTTAACTCTTCAGAAGAGCCGGTTGAAGTGCTTATCGAGGGATTTCCAGAAGAGACCTTCTATGTACGTGATGCATTTACCGGAGACCCCCTGCCTAGCTTCTCTGCAGCAGTTACGCTTACGCTGCCAGGGCTAGGCGTGAAGGGGTTCCAATTGACGCAAGGGTATGCGAATATTATGGCGCCCCAACACGGCACGACCCTGGTTCAACCACAAATACCTGTAGAAATAAGCACTCCAGGTCTATCGTTGCGCACAGTCCAGGTGTCTTTAGATGGTGCGATTATCTATGAAGGTACTGCTCTACCAGCCAACCTTGTTTTGCAGACAGCAGAGCTGGCCATTGGTAATCACCAACTGGTGGTAGTGGTTACCGATGATCATGAGCGCACATACACCTCCAGAGCGAGCTTTGATGTAGAACACCTCCGTATCACCTACCCTGAGCAGGCCCGAGGGACAGCCCTAAAAGGGGTTACTGTGTTTACGCTTCACCCTGGTGTCGCTCCGACCGATATCCAGAGTGCCGATATCCACTTGGTTTCCATCGTTAACGGCGAAAGACAGACTGTTCATCAGCTTTACTCAGGCATCAGTCTACCTTCTGTTCTTGAGGTAGACACAACTCAATTCACAGATGGAGCTTATGAACTCGAAATCAACTTAAGCTTGAAGAGCCGACTGGTAACCAGCTATGTCCAGCGCCTGGTGATAGATAACTGGGATACCTTAGAAGACCCACTGCTACCCCCAACCACATCCGCCTGGTTTGGTAATACAGATCAGCTAAAAGCGTTTGATCGTTCCGAGGGCTGGGAGTTTACTGGAGCTACACCGGAGCTATTCTATGGAGACACTGAGCGAATGCGGCGTCGGGCTGCTACAGATGAGTATGTTATTTGGCGATTGCCCGGGCTCCAGCGTTTCGAGTTTACTTTCTATATACAAACTGCCAAACCAGAACAACAAATCACCATTTCTGTATCCGCTGATGGCACTTACTGGTCAGATACTCTCTTTACGCTACAAGAAGTAGAGCACGATGACAGGGGATGGAGCAAGGTGCTTGTGGAAGGTATTGTCCCCTCAGATGTATTAGCCGAGTATATTCGATTGACTTTGTCAGGAGATGGTGTTTATCACAACGAGTTAGGAAATGTGTTCTTAGTAGGTCGTAAGTGATGAGATAGGTAGTGTCTCGTCAAGTGGTGTAAAATAAGTGACTCCAAACTACTAAAGTGCTACGCAACTTCTTGTTTTTTCTCCGGGGTCGGCTCCGTCTTGACCGCCGGCACTTGCAAAGACTCCTCGCTGAGGACGGTTAGACCGCCTCAATTATTGCCGCCTCGAGGCGGCTTTATTGCTTACAAACCTGCCGTAGAGAGCAGGGACATTGGGGCCAGATGAAAAACCCTCCTCTTTGGCCAAAATGAGTGAACGAATGTGGGAATCTCTCCAAAAGGGCCTAGCCAGCTCAACGAGAGAAACCGCATTACGCTCCTCCGCCCATGCCAAGAAGGGAGGGTTTTCATGCCTATCGT
>DUQB01000011.1 GCA_012838035.1 Bacillota bacterium
AGAGCACTGGATATTTCCAAGAAATAACAAATTACAAGTTTCAAGCATCTGTAATCGCAGGTGCTTTTTTTATGCCCATCTTTAAGGAGGTGACACCATAATGTCCATTTTAAAGCGGCTTTTTAGTGCTGTAGTGTTTAATGGCCTGCTGGCCTATGGGGTGTCGGTGCTGCGGCCGGCAGGTCACAAAGTGGTGACGGCAGTCGTGATGGCCAGCCTGATGATTCCGCCGATCCTCAGTATGGGACCACTCTTCAACAACATCGTGCGGATTGGTCTAATAAACTCCTTTGTGCCCCTCTGGCTTGTGTTTGGCGCTAATCCCTTCTACTTTTTTATATTCAAGTCATTTTTTGACCGTTTACCGCGGGCCTTATTTGAAGCCGCACAGCTTGACGGGTGCTCAAGTTTGCAGGTGTTTACAAAAATCGCGCTGCCTCTATCAATTCCGATTACAATGGTGGTCGCCATATTCACCGTTAACGCAGCCTGGTCAGACTTCTTACTGCCCTTCTTAGTGTTGCGCGGGGACCACGTACAAACGGTGATGGTTAAGATCTACTCGCTGCAGTCTGCCTTAGGTACTTTACAGGGATTTGGCCCTGACAAGCTGCTTATGGCCTTGGCCTTGGCTGCTATTCCACCGGTCATTATCTTTGCCTTGTTTCAGAAGCAGATCACAACCTCAGCGATTACGGTGGGGTTGAAGGAATAATTTCCCATGCCGGAAGAAAATGGTTGTCAGGGAGACGAATACGTGTACTCGCGGGGTAGTGTCCGACAGCATCGCGATCGCGCTGGTGATCAGCGGTTGGCTATTGTGGCGAGCCAGAGCCTTTGCGACGCGCTCTCAATCGCATTTTCTTGTAGCCATACTAGCCCTGATTCTCTTAGAGGTAACCTAACAAGTACAATTACTCCACACTGCCGACAGATGCTTGGCAGCAGGTGATCGACGAGCGACGTAAAACCTATTCTTGACAAAGTAGCCATTTATATGGCATAATGTATTTAACCAACCGGTTAGTTGAGATGGGAGAGGACATTTTGAAGACACTCAATAAAGAGGATGCAAAGGCTCGTATTCTTCATGCTTCCATAGATTTATTCTCGCGAAAAGGCTATGATGCTACGCGAGTCAACGAGATCGCAGAATACGCAGAAGTCAACAAGGCACTCATATACTATTATTTTAAGAACAAGGAAGATATTTTGGACACCCTGCTCGATTCAGTTATGACTCAGATATCAGCCGTATCCATGGAGTTTGTTGACAATTGCATTGTTCCAATGATCAAGGACGGACGGCTAGATATCGAAGGAGACCGTTTCGAGTTCGTGGACGATCAAGCCATGCTTTACTTTCAAGACAACACAAGTAAACACTATGAAAGACTGGTTGATTATTTACTGAATAACCGCACTATTGTCCGAATCTTGATGTTCGAATCCCTTAGAAACGGGAAACACGGCAACAGTTTGTTTCGCTTTATGGAACTGATGGATAAAGATCCAGATAACCCCATATATAGTACTCTACAGAGCGCTGATCAGGATTTTGACTACTACGAGGACACAGTGTTCTTTAAGTTCTTTTTCTCACTGATTCCGCTGGTCAGCATCGCGGCTTATTATGACGAGTACAAAGCCAAAAATCTCTTAAACGATGAAAATATGAAGGAACTGACGATCCGGTCTTTGGAAATTCTAGCCAAAGGCGCGAAGGACCGGCACATGTTCGTACTGGCAACAAAGGAGAGTTAACCCGTTACCCGAAGGCTCCTTTCCTCTTCTCCGCCCTTAACCGAACAGTTAGTTAAGAGCGGATACATTACAGGACGTCCATAACCGAGACAAATTGTCTTCAGGGAGGGAGAAATTGAAATGGCATCGGTAAAGCAAAACCTGCAGGCCGCTGCTCTACGCGAAAGCCTGCGGTACATAGGACGTAACCCAGGGGAGAATTTCACAAAACTCGTTAATGTACTCCGACCGTTTGCCCGGGTACCGGAGCACAAGGCAATACTCGATCAAGCGGAAGCGGTATGGAGCAATCCGCAGAACAACTGGCGCCGCCTAATAGAGAGAGCATTCGCTCAATTATCACCTGTTGTCACCAAGAAGTTCGTGGCAAATTTCCTGCTCAATGCGTCGTTAATCGGCATACCTAGAGGACACGAACTAGCTGAACAGATGAACTGCAACGTACCATGGGCAATATTGATGGACCCCACCTCAGACTGTAACTTGCGCTGTAAGGGATGCTGGGCCGACGAATACGCCCGGGGAGCAAATCTCCGCTTTGAGGAGTTGGACAGCATCATTACGCAGGGTAAGGATATAGGCGTCTACATGTACCTTTACTCAGGGGGGGAACCACTTATTCGAGCAAACGATATAGTGAAGTTAGCTCAGAAACACCAAGATTGCATGTTCTGTGCGTTCACCAACGCTACTCTTGTGACCCCAGAGCTATCTGCCCAACTAGGTAAAGTTGGCAATGTCTTACTAGCTATTAGTGTTGAGGGATTTGCCGAAGACAACGACTTTCGCAGGGGAAAAGGCAGTTACGCACATGTAGTGCGAGCCATGGATCTCTTGCGAGAAGCGGGAGTCGGTTTCGGATTCTCTACCTGCTACCATAAACAAAACACAACCGAAGTCTCATCCGAGCAATTTATCGATACCATGATTGAGAAAGGCTGTTTCTTTGGATGGTATTTCACGTATGTTCCATTAGGGAAGAACGCTCATCCAGAATTGCTCGCAACACCAGAGCAACGTCAACTGATGTATGAAAAGGTGCGAGAATATCGGGCGCGCAAGGACATCTTTGTTTTGGACTTCTGGAATGATGGCGAGTATGTGGACGGCTGCATCGCCGGAGGACGCCGCTATTTGCACATCAACGCCCATGGAGATGTAGAGCCCTGCGCTTTTATCCATTACTCCAACGTCAACATCCGGGATATGAGTCTGTTAGACGCTCTACGTTCCCCACTCTTTATGAAGTACCGTGAACGGCATCCTTTCAACAGCAATCCGCTTCGCCCCTGTCCCCTTCTGGACAACCCAGACGCACTCGTATCGATGGTCAATTCAGCCCAAGCACATTCAACACAACATCATGATCATGAATCTGTCGAAACAGTTACGGGGAAATGTCAAGAAGCGGCGCACAAGTGGAAACCTGTTGCTGATCAGCTTTGGAACAACGGGGTTGAGGAGAGAAACGAGGAGGTGGATTTATGAACAACAGAGTTAAACTGATTGTCTTAGGATGGATTTTAGTCGCCATGGGTGTTTTGGGGTTCTTTGAAGGGTTTCCCTTGGGTCAAGGACCAGCTTGGTATCAAATTGCGAAGATTTTGATTGGACTATATCTAGGATTGTTTAGTAAGGAAGAAGCGTAAAATTCAAGGAAACCGCGCAACAGGGGCGAGGCTTGAGGGTGTGTTCCTGCTACATGGGGAACGCACCCTCTTTCATGTCATAGTCTGAATTTACATTAATTGATGATCTTATTCACTCTACTCTCTGTTACCCGCGAATTCAGCTGCGTTTGCTCCAGCAATCCGACCGGATGTCAATACCCAGCCCTGAGCCGCTCCACCATAGCTTACATAGGCATCTTGAGGCGTAAATAATACACCCATGGAATCTTGACCAACAGCATATAACCCGGGGATCTGCTTGCCTTTCGTGTCTAGTACATTCATTTCTACATCAATATCTAAGCCGCCAACGGTGCCATAAATATATGCGGCACCTTTCACTGCGTAGTAGGGTCCTTCAGACCCTATTGGATTAACCAGATCACTAGCCTTGCCAAAGGGATCTTGCACTTCTCCATCACTGTAGGAGTTATACAGCTCCACTTCTTGGACTAGATTTTCCATATTTAGTTGATCGGCTAAGCCCTCTAAGGTATCTGCCCTATAAGCTACTCCACTTGCGACAGCAATAGCCATGATAGTATCCATATTTTCGATAGGCTGGCCAACTTCAACCCTGCCGCCTTGATCCACGGACATAGGGGCTTCGTCAAAATCCATGCCTTGTCGCTTGTATCGTTCAATCTGATCTTGAGAGAAGATTGTGTAATAGAAGGGGCCAGCTCTCCAGCTTTCAAAGGCAATGAGCCCACTTTCGTCAAGGAAGCGCTCACCACTTTCGTTGACTACCATGGTGTCTGGATTAAGAACCATCGCAGCCAATACAGCGCGATCATCTGGGGTTAATCCAGAGTTATCACCAAGAAGCACTGCATTGGAAGCAATATGCTGCATGGGCGGCATATCGATGTTATACAATCCTGCTCCAACTTCTTGGGCTGCTTGAATTCCCGCGCCATCATTTTGATCCAATGCGAAGCTACGCCAAGCACCGCCCAGAAATTCCCGTTGCATATCGGGATTTCCTACAAATCCCCCGGTGGCGAGTATCACGGAGCCTCCGTGAATTCGGTAGGTGGTGCCATCATACAACTCAGCTTCAACTCCAATGATCCTACCTTCTGAATCAACTAAGAGGCGGTGAGCTGTGAGTTCTAGCATATAATCGTTTTTCTCGTCTAGGGCTGTAGCCTGTTCAACAGCATTATTGTACATCTCATCAACATCACCTGCATAAGACGCCCAGACTTCCCACATTCGCGGGTGGAAAAACGCACTAATATTTCCGAAGCTGAATCCATGATTTTCAATTAACCAGTCCATTGTCTCGCCAGATTCTTCAACCATGAAACGGACTAGCTCTTCTTTAGCATCACCTCTGGTGTATTCCAGCCAATCTTGAATGAGATCTTCCTCTTCAAGGAACTTTTCGCCAGCGTTTTGTTCATCCATCTTGGTTTGCGGATTTATGGCCATTGGACCAGCAACGTTGGTGGATGTCCCACCAATCTTCCCGGCCTTTTCAATACCAAAGACAGTTGCTCCTTGTTCAGCAGCACTAAGATAGGCTGCTGTTCCTGAACCGCCCAGTCCAACCACAATTACATCATAGCCTTCTAAGGTTATAACCTCGTCGGACTTCTCAATTGTTCTGTACCAATTCACAGGGTCTCCACCAGCGTCTACTATTGCATTGTTTACCGCTGTTCGTACCCCGGAAGATGAAGCAGTAGCTCCGCTAATGGCATCAACACTGAGCGATTGGTGCTCAAGTATACGAGGAACCATCCTTTCAGTAACAGTTCTGAGAATGGCCTCGGTTTCTCCACCACTATCGACTACTTCAATTGCAGCAATTTCGTTGTCTGCTATCGTTACTTCTACAGCAAATTGTTCTCTCAGGCTATAACCAGGTACATGGTAAACTTCTTGTAGATTCCGGAGATCTTCAGTTTCTGGTTCTATCCCTTGGATTTCTCGCATCCCAACTTTGGCACTAGTGATAACGGCATTAGCGGTGATGGTCGCGCCTGAAATTACGTCAATGTCATCCAAATCAACATTGTCAATGTGTTGGCCAACCATATCAGCGAACACCTCATTGTTAAATTGATCAAGAACAGGACCAGCAAGCATGTCGGTTTCATCTGGAGCTTCAACCGTCATTTCTGTGATGATGTCGGCTACGACTTCGATATGGACAGTGACGTCACCGGCATATCCCGGGATTGGCGCTGCGTGGGATCCAGTGATTGTCTCAGCCTCCCCCTGTTCGGAATAGCGTACAGCTACGATTATAGCTAGTAACGCCAGCACTAAAACCAATGAACCTATTCTTAGTTTTTGAGAGATTTCAAACCCTCCCTATAAGTGTTTGTTGTTGGTACCATGTCTTCACTTTTTTATGAGGACGTTCACTAGTAATTCTTGCCTAGGATGGGCGAGTTTATACTGGGGTTAACCATGTCCGGCACTGTACATTTTTACGGTAAGACTATTAGCTTTCAGCGATAAGGCAGTAGAGGATAAAAAGATCTTCATCAAAAGAACGTTCTTACTAGAACCGGATTCGGACTTTCGGGTACCGGCCTTGTTCGACCGTTTTCTGCAAGGCAAGAAAGCTCTTGAACGATTGGGTAGCCATCCGGATGATCTGTTGAGAAACTCCTGCTTACAGCATTTCAAAGTTCTCGTTTCCTTTGCACAGCGACTCGAAGGATTTGTTGTGCCTCGTGAAGTTAGGCAAGATGTCCGCAGAATATTCAAGGGTGAAGTCACGGGCGATCAATTGGTGGCGAGATATGTGGCTAAGGCAAAAAAGGAGTAGCACGATGGTAGATTATTTTATCGAAGAGGGCGGAGTCCTACCAAATAAGCTAGGAATTACGGATCCAGACGCATTAAAAGAGGTAGAGGCGAGAGTGGTTATGATCCGTCAACTTCAGCTAGGCGAACAGCCCCTTGAAGGCAGAAACGTTAGAATAGCGAAAGGCGATAGCGTATTTAAGGAAAGGTCGGGCAATTCGTATTTTTCTTCAACAATTGTCTGAAAATGCTGGCTATGACTTGAACTACGGGGATGCGCTTGATGATGTGCTTTTATCAGCGGATATTGCTGCATTTAAAGGAAACTTGGTTCCTTTAAAGGAATTACTCCACAAAATAGTCTCGCCAATCTAAGTCTAGATTGCGATGGTACTGTAGGCCTATATGCAACATTTTCCCGCAGACTACATGCGGTTTTTTTGTGCGAAATTTTGTAGGGTATGCAAAAACAAGGAAGAAAGGCATTGTGTAGAACATATGTGACAGCTCGGAACAGTGTGAGTACTACAATGCCCAGGGTGGTGCCTTCAATACGCAGCGCCTCTGGTGAATCCGTAGCGGCTTCCAGCATTCTCTAAGCGCATGTGGCCATACCGATCCGCAGGCTTCATTAGGCTAGCACAGGCCTTAAATCCTTGCTCTGCCACAGTACCTGCTTTTAGAAATTGCTGGACTATGGTAAGTGTGCTTAAACCAATACTAGCAGCCCATTCCGAAAACGCTTCCTCATTGTACATCAGGTACTTCTTGTGGTTGTCCGGCATATGCTCAACTTTAACGATAGGATCCCTTTTTGAACTGTTTCTCGTGGAAAAGAAGCGACTCTGGAACCGTTGAAAAAGGCTTCTATGGTGCGACTTGTTAATCGAATGTGAACCTCTTCTCCGATTAAATCGAAAGGGACGGAATATTTGTTTTTACCGTCTGTTATGCGATAATCAGATCGGACAGTGGCAGTTGACCATACTGCCAGTTCATATGGGGGTGATCTACCCTGGTGGGGATAATCGCCGTATCGTAGTATGCAGCCATCTCGCTATAGCTACGGTTTAGAACGGTCTCAAAACGGGTGTTTTTGATTACCCCGGTCTTTAAGTTATCAGGAATGATAATTCTGGTGACTCCGCCGAAATAATTGTATGCGTTAACGTGGGCAGTAATCCAGTTTTCCGTAACCATACTTGGAAATGCTTCCACATATGCATAGCAGCGCAAGGGAGTACACCAACAAAAATATACGCATCGCTTTGCTCACCGGTTACCCTATCATAGATGGGCATGGTATTTCCCGCCCAGTCCACCTAAAAGTATCGCCGGGCTTTCGCTTTGGCTTTTGTGGCCCGAGCGTAGTTATCGCAAATCTGTGTGTATTGATACGGTGTTGCTTTCTCCGAGTAGCATGTTTCGCAGTATTCCGCCCATAAAAGGGTTAACGTCACCCCAGGCTTTGCCAACTCTTTGTGCATTTTCGCGTAGTCTGGAATGCGCCGGGCATTGGGGTCTAATTGCGATGGGAAAAATGTCTCCTGAATCATCTGGTTTGTCATTTCATCCGGCAGTGGCCACTCTAGACCATGAATTGTTGCCAATCGGCAGACTTGGGCGACGGTGTCCCGAGAACTACGTACGCTAGATGCTATTTGCCGTAGGAAATTACACTCCTTAGAGAGTATAGTGGTATAAGTTTCCAACTGGTGGTGTGATGACATTGAAAAACTAACGGAACTGTGCAAAATCGGATGGATAACTTTGCCAGCGCCTGATCTTGGATCAGCGAAGACCTTCTACAGTGAAGTATTTGGGTTTATAATATCTGAATATAGCGATCGTTTCTGGGTCTTTAAGGCTGCCAACCTCAGTGGCGGGCTAGATCGCGACTTGGTTGTCAATCTGGCATTTCGCACCCTTAACTAAAAAGCTCAAGATAGTTTATGGTATGGATTGCGGATGTATATTTGTTCGTCATATCCGGCAAACTTCAACAACCTCAGCGTATCCGGGTCAATATTTTGAGGCAGGTGACGTTCGATTCTATCATCGTAAGTTAAGTAAACAACTTGGATGGTGTTGAGCATATCTAGCAGAACCCTGGCTGTTGGTCGATGGAGAACTCGTTTGCCAGGCCCTGTGACGGTCTCCTGCTCGTTCTTTAGAGCTTCCCTGATCCTGATCTCTAGGAGTGCGGCAATCATTACGGCTAGCAAGATGACGTAGCCCAATGCCTGCACCCGTTTTGGTGTTTTGAGAAAGATGGCGTTGACGAACATGGGATCCTTTAGGAAGCGGAACCTCATCTCCACGTTGATCTGACCCTTGTACTCTTTTAGAATATCGTAATTGTCGAATCGGTCTGCTGACACAGAGGTGATTAATACAAAGGTAGCTTCGCGCTGACGCCACTCGTTTAGGGCTTGGCTAGATGGAGCGTGGATCTCCAGCTCTATCCCATAAGTAGTGATGATTTTTGGCGTAGGCTCTAAAGTTTGATCCTTGCGCGGTCTGCCAGGGCGGCGCTTTTTCACTTCACTTTTAATGATGCGACCGGTCAGCTTATGAAGCATGTTGTGGTCCTTAAGAATTGCCTCTAGCTTGCTCTTGGCATCAGGCTTACACTGAAATTTCTCCTTTTCTAGTTTTTTCTTAAGCTCTTGGAGTTCCTTGTGCTCAGCCTTTAATAGGGATTCAAGTTTTTTCTCTTTACGCTTATCTAGCTTCGAAGAGCGGACCGCAACGAAGCGATAGATTCTTCCAGCGAATTCTGCTTCTAAGCTCTGTGTCCAATAATGGGCTGCATCCTTACTTTTGGATAATGGACCATGTTCAATCCACTTCTTGGTCTGCCATGCCTTATCTCTAAGCTCCTGTGCAAGCTTGTAACGCCCAGGTAGCAAGGAGATGAACCTGACATTTTTGTCATGCATTGCCTTTACGTTCTCTTCGGTGATGAGGGCGGAATCTGCCACGTAGACCACGTTCCATGTTTCTAGGAAACTCACTTGGAATTCCTTGAGGATTTCCTTATTCCAGACACCATCATTCTGATTACCGCTGACAACGTCGCCCACAATAGGGAATCCTTCTTTAGTAACCATCAAGCCATACTTGAATTGCTTGAGGTCGGGCCTCTTGTCTTTACTATATCCGTGGACTATTTCAATGAACTTATTTTGAGTCGAATCATCTTTGCTCGGATCAACTTCATAATCGCCATACACTGAGAACGAGGTAGTATCGGCATGAACCGAACGAATATCCATATTCTCTATGCGAGCAGCTCCACACGCAACGGTACCTAAGAGTTGGCGGCAGTCAATCTCAGCTAATCTATCGAGGGCCCTTCCTAAGGCATCATCGTTGAGATCCTCTGCCTGGATGTTTTCGCTAAATAAAAGAGGCATATCCATACCAGCATAAAACCGTTCAACGTTATACAGAGCAGTACGTTGCACTAGAGTGTTTATTACTAGTGCAGTTACTAAGGTGCCTGGTGAGACTTTCCATTGCTTCTCGTCCCAGGTAACCATGTTGTTAACAAAACGGGCTATGTCGAGCTCACTACACAAATGAGCCATCAAATTAGCTGCACCTGGGTGTTTGGCGGACACTTGCATGCTTATTCCTCCCCCAAAAGATGGACGGGAAGAATTTCGCGAAACATTCTAAAAATCCTGCCAACAAAAAACTATTTTTTTATGTCATCAAAGGGTGCGGAATATGAGTTTTAAACCTCTTGCAAATGACATTATTTTTCCCCCTTTTTATTTTGGCAGAGGCGCATCATTGAAATCATAGAGTATGCCGTCTGCGCTTTGTTGTATCAGTGTCCAATGTTCCTTGGACGATTCATCATCGATTTGCTCCCATATCCTCATAGAGTCCAGCAGGTGCCGTCGAGATCAAATATATAGGATTTCATACATTTGTCCTCCCTTCAAGGAACAGCTTCTTTAACTCTTGCGTAGCGCCAGCAATATCCTTTTGTGCTACAATGGCAGAAACAACTGCCAGCCCCTCGATACCGCTGTCTCGAAAGAAAGATACTGTTTCTTTGCTAATGCCCCCGATTACGACAATGGGCAGGCTAACTGCCTCCTGGATGCGCTGGAGTTCCTCTATAGCGGTAAGGTGTGCATCGGCTTTGGTATCTGTAGTGAACATGGCTCCAATTCCAAGATAATCCGCACCGTCTTCTGTAGCTTTCAATGCCTCGGAAAGACTGCTTGCCGATACACCGATAATTTTATCGGGGCCAATGATTTGGCGCGCAACCTCTACCGGGAGATCGTCCTGCCCAACATGAACACCATCTGCGCCAACAGCAAGGGCAATGTCCACTCTATCATTTACAATCAGCGGCACATCCAGTCGGGTTGTGAGCTCCCGCAGTTTCATGGCTGTTTTGTAGAAGTCCCGCGATGACGATTCTTTCTCCCGAAGCTGCACCAAGGTACAACCGCCCCGGACAGCCTGTTCCACCGATTCTTCAATGGTAGGTGAACTCATGAGTTTCCGGTCGGTGACAAGATACAGCGTATAGTCAATTTTAGGCTTCATACAACTTCGCCCTCCTCATTAGAGTATCTGAATCCATGCGGCTCACTGCGTCATGTAACGCCGTGCGGAAGCTTCCGTTACCTTGCTGACCAGCCTCTGTATGGGCGATTTCACCGGCTATTCCCATAGAGAGCAGTGCAGCGACAGTGGCTTCCAGTAGCATGTTCGGTACCGCCCCACAAAAGGAACCGATAAGCGAAGAGCACATGCAGCCAGTTCCCGTGAGATTTGATAGCATAATATGGCCGTTCTCAATACAGATGCTACGTTTTCCATCCGTCACCACATCCACGGCACCAGTGACAGCCACTACGCAATCCAATTGTGCTGCCAATGATTTAGCAATAAGTACAGCATTCTCCGGATTCTGAATGTCATGTTCAGAGGCATCCACGCCTTTTGTTTTCGATTGCCTGCCCGAGAGGAAACGTACCTCCGAGATATTGCCGCACAAGACACCGATTCTGACTTCTTCTAGGACTAGATTGGCGGTTTCATTCCGAAGTCGCGATGCTCCAACACCTACCGGATCAAATATTATCGGCACCCCGGCTTCACCAGCCGCCTTGCCAGCTTTGATCATCGAGGGGATAGTACGTTCGTTCAGTGTCCCCATATTAAGTACCACCGCTGAAGCGATACGGGCAATATCGGAAGCTTCCCTTTGTGCGTCGGCCATGATGGGTGATGCGCCAATTGCTAATGTGATGTTGGCGCAGTCGTTCGCGGTGACGTAATTTGTGATGTGGTGTACAAGCGGTTTGCGAATCCGTATCTGCTCGATTAGTTTTGTGTATTTTTCCATCATACAGTGGCCTCCTGCGCTCCTTCCGTAGTCTCCAGCAATCCCTTTTTGTACAGATCATAAAAGTGATGAGTCGGACCGTGGCCTTTACCAATCTCCAGTGCATGGGCAATGGCGGTCGTGACATATGCCTTAGCGCGTTCAACAGCCTGCGGAACCGTCATGCCAAGAGCAAGGTTGGACGCGATAGCCGATGAGAAGGTGCACCCGGTTCCATGGGTGTTCTTAGTAGGAATGCGTGGTGAGGAAAAACGGTAGAACTCCTTTCCATCGAACAGAACATCAGTGGCATCACCTTCGCTATGACCGCCTTTGATCAGCACCGCACGGCAGCCCATTTTATGAATAAAGTGTGCCGCTTTTGTCATATCGTCCCTTGTCAAAATGCTAATACCGGAAATCTTTTCTGCCTCCGGAATATTAGGCGTCAACATATCCGCCAACGGTATCACTTCGGCAATCAGCGTATTGATGGAGTCCGGATCCATGAGTGCGCAGCCATTTTTGGCATACATCACCGGGTCAACAACTACGTTCTGTGCTTTCCATTCACGGAGTTTCCCCGCTACGGCCAGCATCCCTTCCCGGCAGGAGAGCATACCCACCTTCACAGCATCGGGCGGAATGTCCTCAAAAACCGCATCAATCTGTTTTTCAATGATATCAGGTCGCACGTTTTGAAATTCTATTACCCGAAAAGTATTTTCTGCGACAACGGATGCGATCGCTGTCATGCCGAAGACTCCGTGGGCTGAAAATGTTTTTAAATCGGCTTGTACTCCCGCTCCACCACTGCAATCGGAACCAGCGATACTCAATGCTTTCTTCATGTTTTAACCTCCTGTATGTTTTTTGGATATATGATCACCAGCGTGCCGTTTTGCACCGAGATACTGCTGGTAACTCCCGTAAATTCGTTGCTGATGCCGAGTGGATATGTGTTACTGAGGGTCGCATTCGCAAGGGGAAACTTTAACCCCATCTCGAAAACTCCTGTAGCTGTCTCCGAATGACAGAATACAGAAATCGTCCCCTTAGAAAAGGCGGGAAAAGCAATGCTGTCATTGCAGATTGCTGTAATGATGATATCCCGATCGTACAGATATCCGCGTCCGCCATGGCATGCGAGTGCTGCAATGCATTGGAGATTTGCGAGGGTGTGGTCAAGACGACCACCTGTACCTCCGTAAATATGAAAAGTGCGGAAACCGCGCAGCCAGCCTTCTCGGAGAGCTGCTACCATATCGGTGTCATCTTTTTCCGGTGGCAAGACAACTGTCTCGGTATCTTCGGGAGGGAGCGCGGGCAACGAATCGAAATCACCTAGCACGAGGTCTACAGTAATCTTGCATTGCTCGGCAAATAAGTAACCACCGTCCGCTGCGATAACTAAATCATAGGAACTGGGCCGGGTTGATGGTGGGTCGTGATGTTCTCCGGCACCGAATATATAGCAGATTGGCTGATTGTTCACACTTGAGCCCCTTTCAAAAAATAGGGGTGCCCTCTAACGAAACAGAAAGCACCCCTATATGAAAATAGGGCACTTCGCGTAAAAAGTCGAAGCGCCCTCATCCTCAGAATGGATGATTTGCTTCCCTACGTCGGTCTTAACCAACAGGTTCAAAGGGTCAGGTTTTACCTTCTCAACTCCGGAGAGTCCCCCCGCAAACATGTACCATATTCAGTTGTGATCATTGCAATAAAATAAGCCTTCCCGCATCAGGAAGGCTTCAAACAATCACAATAATCTTGTTTGAATGCTCCCTACGTCGGTCTTAACCAACAGGTTCAAAGGGTCAGGTTTTACCTTCTCAACTCCGAAGAGTCCCCCTGCATGTTCTATAGTTTAGCAAGTTCCTTGAGGTAAGTCAAGAGATTTTCGCGAATGCTTTGTCAACTCGAATAACAATATTTGGTGATTTATTGCCTCATACCAAATCTTTCCAAATAATGGCTGATGGTCAATTGATGGTCAATTTTCCTCAAAAAACAACAAAACCCCAGCTAAACTGGGGTTGATTTTCATATGGTGCCGAAGGTGGGATTTGAACCCACACGGGCTACTGCCCACTGCGCCCTGAACGCAGCGCGTCTGCCAGTTCCACCACTTCGGCCCTGCTGTACCGCCCATTCCTGTGGGCGATCGTAGACATATACTACCACCTCGTTTTTTGCCTGTCAAGAGCACTGCAGCAACATTGTGGATCCACCGCGTCTGAAATTTACCGGCAATGTTAACAGAAATTTCATATTGACCCACAGGTTTCAGCTATTGGCGGCTAGAAATGATTCGGCGTGTGGATTAAGCTCTCTCTGCTGGTCAGACGCGTAGGTTTGGCAACGTCGGTCCGACGATCAAGCTGCATCCGGGGTGTGATCATTCTGGTAACATAGGAGATGCGGCAGGCAAGTTGTTAGAAAAAATGGCACAATTTGCCGGATAGCATCAGCTGATCCCGTGCCGGATCGACTTTGGGAGTGATACCAAACGTCGATGTACGCCCTGATGTCTCCGGTGGGAGCGATGTTTTGCGTGGTTTTTAATTTACGTTGCAAAAGCCTGCGAGGACTTGCATCAATAGTCGGTACATGAGCATCCTATTACCTGTAGGCAGTCTATAACGATACTTCAGGTTATCATAAAGCTGTATCGTTATGAGCAAGATAAGAGCGGAAAGCATGGTCGGCTAAGCAGTTAAGCTATCGATTAGTAACGAGGATATAACGATAAAGCAGGATCTTTGAAGTACTGAGCTTCAAACCGGTATATTTTGTGTTAAAATATACCATTTCTGCCTTGCGCGGTCCAACAACGACGTGTAAAATGAAACACGGTTTAACAATGTCGAATTTCGTTTTACAGGGCTCAACAACCTGTTAATGACAGCGCTGTTCCCTGGGGATGCAGGCGTAGAGACACTGCCGTACATCCAGAGGGCTGCTTGACACAAAAATGCTTATTGGGTACAATGACGCAAAAGGTACTATTTGGAAATTGGCGATACAAGTCGAATCGGCGAAATTTCACGGTTATCGGGGTCTTGTCCTCGGTTCTTTGGATCAGTTTCCCGCAGTAGGTTTGCTTTGTCAACTTTTGGATAGAGAGGAGATATTGTGAAATGCTGTTAAAAAAGATGAATAAGCTCACCCAGGTGTTGCAAAACGAGGGCGGCGCCATCGATTTTTCGGATCTTTCTGCTACTCTGCGTGATTGCATCGGTGATTGCAGCGTTTACATCATCAGTCGTAAGGGTAAGGTACTAGGTTATGCTTTGGTAGGAGATTTTGAAAGCACCCCGTTTGATGCCGAATGGATCGGCACAGGCGTTATGCCCGGCGATATCGCCAACGGTCTGTTGAAAGTCGGCGCCATGTCTTATGGCAACGATGCGGCAAAAGTCGTTGAAGGACAGAACTCCATCATCGTCCCCGTCGTCGGCTCCGGGCGTCGTGTAGGTACTCTCCTCGTCGTCCGCGATCCCGCCGGCGCTGAGTTCGGTCTGGACGATTTTGTGCTCTCCGAGTATGCATCGACGGCAGTCGGTATGGTCATCAGCTACGCCATCGACGAGGAAGAAGAAGACGAAGCGGAAGAGAGGCGCATGGCTCATTCCGCAATCCGCAGCCTTTCCTACTCCGAGATCTTGGCTATGCAGCATATCTTCGATGAACTCAACGGCGACGAAGGTCTGTTGGTCGCGTCTCGCGTAGCGGACCAAGCCGGAATTACCCGTAGCGTTATCGTCAATGCCTTGCGCAAGCTGGCATCGGCCAACGTCATCGAGTCTCGTTCGCTGGGTATGAAGGGCACCTACCTGCGCATTCTCAACAAAGAGATCCGCAATGAGCTTGATCGTCAGCGCTATCCGTACCTCAACAGCGGTCCGAGAAACGGATAAGTGAATATGGCGCAGTGACATACGATGAGGGACTCCTATTAGGGTCCCTCTTTGCGCTTACCTGTTTGCCGGATGCTGAAGGCTGTAGCGGTTGTGATAGGGCAATTGGGATCTTGTTGCTTGAGTCTGCGCAGCAATTGCTCTATCTTTTGCTTACGGGGGTCTGCAAACAGACTGAGTTGTTGATGCTTGCTCAAATCGGTGATGTAGATGCCTAGTAGACGCACCGGCTTAGTCTCTTTGACGTTCTTGAGGAGAGAGGTTGCCGCACGCAGGATGTCGGTAACGGATACCACGCTGTTGGGCAGCGTGTGTTGTCGGGTTAATGTGGTAAAGTCGGAGAAACGCACTTTGAGCATCACTGTGCGGCCATAGCGTCCGTCGCGTTGCAAACGCCGGGCTACGGCTTGCGCAATGGCCGGTAGTTCTTCGTTCAGGGCTTTCCGAATAGGCAAATCGACGGCGAAAGTGACTTCGTGTCCGATAGATTTGGCCGGACCGGGAGGTTCGACCGGCCGATCGTCGATACCGCGAGCCAACGCATAAAGCTGTGCGCCGGCTGATCCGAACATGCTCTGTAACCAAGCTTGTGATTTCGTGCGCAATTCTGCGACGGTATAGATGCTATGCCGTGCCAGCGCTTGCGTGGTTTTTTCACCTACGCCCCACAGCTTGTTTACCGGCAGTGGCAAAAGCACTGCATCGACATTATCCTCCGTGATGATATAAAGGCCCTGTGGCTTGCGTAAATCCGACGCGAGTTTGGCTAAGAATTTACAGGGGGCAATGCCGATGGACGCCGTACAACCCGTTGTTTTGTATACTTGTTCTTGAATCGACCGGCCCATGCCGGCCAGATCCGGGTAGAAATGCTCACAACCGGTCATATCCAAAAAGGCTTCATCGATGGATACAGGCTCTACTACCGGAGCGATTTGCCGGAACAGAGCGTGGAGCTTAGCCGACACTTCCTTGTATAGAGCCATGTTGGGGGGCACGAAGATGCCGTGAGGACAAAGGCGGGCCGCTTGGGCGATGGGCATGGCGGAATGCACCCCATAGCGACGTGCTTCATATGAGCATGAGGAGACCACAGCTCGCGGTGCGTCTTTGTAACCGCCGACGATAAGGCATTTGCCGGCGTACTCCGGATGGTGCAGGGTTTCAACGGCGCAAAAGAAAGCATCCATATCGACATGCACGACGGTGCGACTGTTTTTGCTCATGCCGTTTCTCACCTGCTTTTTCCGCTGATAGTTGCACTTGCTCGGCTGCCAGCGAAGGACGTTAGGACTCTCGGCTCCTTCGGGAGCAGGCGCAACCGCGGCGTCGGATGGTGAAGCCGCTTTGGAGCGCCGTACATTCGTTCCCGCTTATTATACCATGCCTATGCGCTGTTGAGGATCAAAGCAGAGGCGCACCGCGGGGGCCGGCGTACATTGAAGGCAACAGGCACAAGGAGGGACCTCAATGGCCGATAACACAGCCAGAGCCGTTTTGTTTGCAGTTGATGCGCAGGTTGACGACATTTCTATGGAAGATTCCCTGGCTGAGCTGGCCCAACTGGCGGGATCGGCGGGAGCCGAGGTGGTAGGTCAGTTGGTTCAACGCCGCAATGGCGCCGATCCGCATAGCTATCTGGGCGAAGGTAAGCTAGACGAACTGGCGGAGTATATTGGGGAAACCGCGGCGGATGTGGCCATTTGTGATGATGAATTGACGGCGACGCAGTTGGGTTTGCTTACCGACCGGCTGGAGTGCGAAGTTATCGACCGCACGCAGCTGATTCTAGCTATCTTCGCCGACCGGGCTCACAGCCGTGAAGGCAAGGTGCAGGTGGAGCTGGCTCAATTGCGGTATCTGCTGCCTCGTTTGGTTGGTCAGGGTACCGAGTATTCTCGCTTAGGCGGCGGTATTGGTACGCGTGGTCCGGGAGAGACAAAATTAGAGACCGATCGGCGGCATATTCGTCGGCGGATAGCCGAGCTCAAGCGGGAGTTGACGAAGATCCGTCGCCGACGCGAGCTGCAGCGAGAGGCGCGGCGTGACGCCAACACGCCTGTCGTGGCGCTTGTCGGGTACACCAATGCCGGTAAGTCCACCTTGCTCAATCGACTGACCGGAGCCGATGTTCTGGTGGAAGACCTGCTCTTTGCCACGCTGGATCCCACTATTCGCGGCGTGGAACTGCCACAGGGAGGCACCGCCCTTTTGGTTGATACCGTAGGCTTTATCCGCAAGCTTCCGCATGCGTTGGTCGCCGCTTTTCGAGCGACGCTGGAGGAAGTGCAGCATGCCGATATCTTAGTTCATGTGGCGGACAGCGCCCATCCGCTGATGGAAGAACAACTGGATGCCGTAATGCAGGTCCTCGGCGAACTGGGCATCTACGACAAACCGATTGTTACTGCGTTTAACAAAGCCGACTCTCCTGAGTCGGCAATCACGGAAGGCTTGCTTGCCCGGTTTTCTCCCGCCTGCGCCATATCCGCCCTGACGGGCGCCGGTTGCCAGGAGCTTTTGCGGTTGGTGGGCGAGGTCCTACCCGACCGCCATGTGATGGGCGTTTATAAGGTACCGTATCCGGATGGGCATGTGATAGCCTGGCTGCACGAACAAGGGCGGGTGGTCCATGAAGCGTATAAATCGGACTCCGTGGAGCTACAGGTAGAGCTGCGCGCAAGCATGGCCGAGAGAGTGCGGCGGTACCTTAGTGATGGAACTGTTTGAAATTGCCACGATCTCAAGCCCCATCGAGTACAAATGTGTAGTAGAATAAAGAGGTAGTCGCATACGGCAGTGCGAGAGGTGACCTGTGATGAGCGATAACTTCTACTATGGCGGTCAGGCCGTTATTGAGGGCGTGATGATGCGCGGCAAAGACGGATTGGCTACCGCCGTGCGCAAGCCTTCGGGCGACGTAGTGATCAAACGCGACCCTATCAGCAGCATTGCGACCCGCTATCCCATTCTTAAAAAGCCCCTCATCCGCGGAGTGGTTTCGCTGGTGGAGTCGCTTGTTGTCGGCATGCGGGCGCTTAGCTTTTCCGCCAGCCAGTTCAGCGAAGAAGAGGAAGAGCAGATCGGTACAAAAGAGATTATATTCAGCATGGTATTGGCCTTCGGCTTAACCGTCCTGCTGTTCGTTGTGGCCCCGGCCTTCGTTATCAGGCAGGTGCAGCATTACATCAGCTCAAACGTGTTGCTGAACCTGGTCGAAGGGCTGATTAAAATCAGTTTCTTCCTGCTCTATGTTCTAGCCATATCCTTCATGAACGACATCCGCCGTGTGTTCGAGTACCACGGAGCGGAGCATAAAACGATCAATGCGTACGAAGCGGGTGAGGAACTCACCGTAGAGAACGTGAAGAAGTACACGCGGTTTCATAAACGCTGCGGTACCAGTTTCCTGGTGATCGTACTTATCGTAAACACGGTGGTTTTCTCCTTCTTCGGTCGTCCGCCGTTTCTGTTGCGCGTGTTGTATCATTTGCTCTTGATGCCTGTAGTGGCCGGCATTTCGTATGAAGTGATCCGACGAGCGGGACGCCCCAATGCGCCCTGGCTGATACGAGTGTTGTCGTACCCTGGTATTTGGACACAGTATATTACTACCAGAGAACCAGACGGATCACAGATCGAAGTGGCTATTCAATCGCTGCAGTCGGTGCTTCCCTCTGCAGAGCATATGGTTCAAACGAACATGGCGGAGGCTGAGGGTGTGGCGGTACCTTAGCCCGTTAAGATACTGCGTTGTTTTCGGAGAGGCCGCGGCTGCGGCCTTTTCCATGTCGCCTCAGCTAGTTTTATGGGAGTGTTTGGTATGTTGGACAAGTTGGAGAGTATTGCGGAGCGATATCGTCAGTTAACGGACGAAATGAGCGATCCGGCGGTAGCTGGTGATCCGACGCGCTATCAGCAGGTCGCTCGCACCCGTCACGCCATTGAAGATATCGCCTTGAGTTTCGAGGAGTACCGCCGAGCGGAAAAAGAGTTGGCCGACGCTAAGGAACTGATGGAAGAGACCAGCGATGCGGAGCTGCATGAACTGGCTCAAGCCGAAGCGGATATGTTGGCGGATCGCTTGACGGAACTAGAGGCCAAGCTGAAGATATTACTGCTACCCAAGGATCCCCGAGACGAGAAAAACGTCATCATCGAGATCAGAGCCGGAACCGGGGGCGAGGAGGCCGCGCTGTTCGCCGGCGACCTTTTCCGCATGTACACGCGTTATGCCGAACGTCAAGGCTGGCGTGTGGAGCTGTTGAGCGAAAACGAGACGGAACTGGGCGGTTTTAAAGAAGTGATCTTCATGGTGAACGGTAACGGCGCATTTAGTCGTCTCAAGTTTGAAAGCGGCGTGCACAGGGTGCAGCGTGTGCCCGATACCGAAGCCGGCGGTCGCATTCATACCTCGGCGGCCACCGTGGCGGTCTTGCCCGAAGCGGAGGAAGTTGAGCTGACCATTGACCCTAATGAAATACGCGTGGACGTATACCGCTCCAGCGGGCATGGCGGGCAGAGCGTCAATACGACGGATTCAGCCGTACGCATTACGCACCTGCCTACCGGTCTGGTCGTTACCTGTCAGGATGAGAAGTCGCAGTTAAAGAACCGGGAAAAGGCGCTGAAGATCCTGCGGGCTCGCCTGTTGGATCAGATGCAGGCAGCCGCTCATAGTGAAATGGCGCAAGCCAGACGCAGCCAAGTTGGAACAGGCGATCGGTCTGAGCGCATCCGTACCTATAACTTCCCGCAGAGTAGGTGTACAGACCACCGCATAGGCTTAACGACGCGGCGGTTGGCCGAAGTGCTCGACGGCGATTTGGATGAGATCATCGAGGCGCTGATTACGGCGGATCAGGCCGAAAAACTCAAGGAGGCGGACGAGTAATCTTGGGTAGCAGAGCGACAAGTTCGCACACGGTGCTGGATTTGCTGCGGCTGACCACGACTTACTTTGCGGAGCGAGGCGTGGATACGCCGCGTTTAGATGCTGAAGTACTCCTCGCTCATGTTCTGGGTATGGACCGTGTGGGGCTGTACGTCAACTTCGATCGCCCCCTGCAGACCAATGAAGTGGATGCGTATAGGGAGAGCGTTAGGCGCAGAGCCCGGCGCGAACCCGTTGCTTATATTATCGGGGAGAAGGAGTTCATGGGCCGATCCTTCACGGTGACCCCCGATGTACTTATTCCCAGGCCGGAGACTGAGTTGTTGGTTGAGGCGGTGTTGCATGAGTACGTAGATGAGCATCAATCCGCCCAACCACAGCCTGATCAAGAAGGTGAATCTGCGCTGCAAGGATTAGATACCGCTGATAAGGCAGAGGCACGGACAGCGCCGCCTCTCCGCTTTTGCGATGTCGGAACGGGCAGCGGGGTTATTGCCGTCATGTTGGCCCTTTCTCAGCCACAGGCCCATATTACGGCCGTGGATGTCATGCCCGCGGCTTTAGCTATCGCCGAGGCGAATGCCGTACGCCACGGGGTTGCTGAGCGCATCGACTTCTACACCAGCGACCTTTTTGCGCAGTTGACGCCCGGCGCCCTGTTTGACTGTATCGTGAGCAATCCGCCGTATATTCCCCAAGCCGTTTTGCCCTCCTTAGCGCCGGAAGTGCAGAAGGAGCCACAGGTAGCATTAGCTGCCGGTCCCGATGGGTTACAGGTGATTCGCGCTTTGATGGCGCAGGCGCCTGCCCGGTTAAAGCCTGGTGGGTTGCTGGCCTTGGAAATAGGCGCCGATCAGGGTAAAGCTGTGGCGACTTTGGGCGACGATTACGGGTATGCCGGTGTTGAGATCAGACCCGACTATGCCGGAAGAGACCGAGTCGCTTTGTTACGCACGCAAGGAGAAAGTGAAGCATGACTATTCCCTCCGGTTCGACGCAAGTCTTTCGGCTCAACACGGATGAAACGCAGGATGAGGCGTTGCGGATTGCCGCGGCAGCCATCCGGCGCGGCGAGTTAGTCGCCTTTCCTACGGAGACCGTATACGGCTTGGGAGCGGACGCGCTCAACGCTGCAGCTGTGGAGCGCATTTTCTCTGCTAAAGGCCGACCGGCGGATAACCCGTTGATTGTACATATCGCCGATATTGAGCAAGTGTCGCCCTTAGTCTGCAGTATTCCTGCGATCTTCTACCCTTTGGCCGCGGCTTTTTGGCCGGGGCCGCTGACGCTGATCATGCCTAAATCAGCTGCCGTACCTGATGTGACCACCGGCGGATTAGATACCGTGGCTATCCGATTGCCCTCGCATCCGGTGGCGCAAGCATTGATACGCGTTGCCCAGACGCCTATTGCGGCACCGAGCGCCAATCGTTCTGGACGCCCTAGTCCTACCTTGGCTCAGCATGTTCTGGCCGATCTTCAAGGGCGTGTGGCGGTTGTATTGGACGGCGGCGCGGCAGGCGTTGGGGTAGAGAGCACGGTGCTGGATCTCACTACGTCGGTACCTACTATCCTGCGGCCCGGCGGCGTTACCTGGGAGGATTTGGCGGCGGTAATCGGGGATGTGCAGTTGGATACCCGGGTCAGCGACATCAACACGGCAGCCGATTTGCCCGTACGCTCTCCTGGTATGAAGTATCGCCATTATGCGCCGCTGGCCCCCGCAGTGCTGATTGAGGGAGAAGCCCCGTTCGTATGGGAAAAGATGCTGCAGTCACTTCAGGTCGATCAGCCGCAACACCCCGGATTGCTGATAACTGAGGAGGGCTATGACTGGTTTACCCGACAGCCGTTGCCGGAGCGATGCGAGTTCGTCCTGATGGGTAAACGCTACCGGCCTGATACGATCGCTGCAGGGTTATATGCTGCTTTGCGCCGATTAGATGAATTGCAGGTCGATCGGATCTATATGGAAGGGATCGCTCCTCAGGGAATGGGGTTGGCGGTAATGAACCGCATGCGTCGTGCAGCCGGCGGCCTGATCGTGCAGGCGGAGGGCTAACGGCGACCTCGGTCATGCTGCGCTTCTTTCATGAAGGCTGTTTCCCGGCCGACATAACCGCACAGCAGGCAGCGAACATCCAGGTCGGGCAGACCGTCCGCTCTGGTGAGTGTCTCCAGTTCATCGGCGTAAAAAAGCGTCTCGCCGCTATCCGGGTCCTTGGTAATCTCCTGCGCCATTTTATATACTAAGGCAAATTGCTCGCTGTTACTTCTGCATATGGGGCACTTGTACGCTCTACCCATAGGCGCGGCCATCTTTCTGTTTAAGGTATGTTATAGCGTACCCGGAGTGAGAGGCATACTATCCTCACCGATCAATTAGATGAGGTGTAGGCATGCAATTCGCCTGTCCGCTCTGTGGTGGTCGCGTAATCGACGCCCAATGCGAGGATTGCTATGAGACGTTTATCATGGTCTGCCCGAAGTGCGGCAACAACATGGAATTTGAAGAGATTGCCGTAGGTAATGAGAGCAAAGTGCGCTGCGTCAATTGTGATAACGAAACCGATCTACAGATGGTGTCGCTGGTATAGAAACACGTACCTAGAGGGTGCTCGGGCTGTCTGCCGGGCGCCTTTTTTTATTGCGTCGTTTTTTGGCATGAATGGCTGCCTGGGAAGCCGCTGCCAAGCCGGTTTAGTCGTTTCTCCCAACAGCGCCGCCTATTTTTAGCGATTCCAGGTACTCAAGGTTACTGGCTGCAACTACTCTATGTAACCAACGGCTGCCTTCCCCTCAGGTGAATTGCGCAAAATGGGGCGGGGAGGTAACAAGGCCGGTAGCTGGTGTTCATCAGAGCGTCTTAGGTAGATTGGTTGCCGGGAAAGCCGCTGCCAAGCCGGTTTAGTCGTTTCTCCCAACAGCGCCGCCTATTTTTAGCGATTCCAGGTACTCAAGGTTACCGGCTGCAGCTACTCTATGTAAAAACCAGCTGCCGGCCCCTCAGGTGAATCGCTAAAAATGGGACAGGATGATAACAAGGCCGGTAGCTGGTGTTTTCTAGAACTATAAGGTAGAGGATCCATCTAGAAAACCGCCGCCAAGCCGGTTTATTCGTTTCTCCCAACAGCACAGACTTTTTTTAGCGATTCCAGGTACTCAAAGTTACCGGCTGCAGCTACTCTATGTAACCACCGGCTGCCGGCCCCTCAGGTGAATCGGACCGCTGCCTCAATACCTAAACCAGATAACCTTACCTTAGTAATGCCTCAGATAATGTCGTGTAAGTTGAATTACGCCTTAGCTTCCGCCATAGGTATAGATCAATCCGGGTGTGAAGGGAAAGAAGGCGAAAAGACTGGACTGGTTGGATGCATTGGCATTGGGAGTGGCATTGGGAGCCGATTCTTTGTCCGTATCGATCGGTATCGGCATTGGAGGAACTACCACAAAGCGTGCGTGCAAACTGGCGGTCTTATTCGGAGTTCTACAAGGCGTTCTGTTGGCTGCCGGGGTAGGTTTAGCCGCCTTAGCGCACTGGTTGCTGGACACCGCTGCGCAGAGCACCGGACTGATGCAACGCCTGGTGTGTAAACTTGATGCGGTCTGCGTCCATCATTATATTCACTTGAGTCTATCGATGGCCGGGGCGGTGATCTTGTGCATAGTCGGAGTCGGTTTAATACGAAACTACCGGCGAGGAGGTAACGCTCCGCCGGTCTACTACAAAGGGCGCATGGCGCTTATCCTGCTTGCCTTTAGCGTGAGTATCGATGCCTTCTCGGCAGGTATCGGCCTGGGAATGCTGGAGAATCAGGCGCTGACGTATGCGTGCCTCATTGTCGCCTTAGTCATTGCCTTAATGGCTTTCGGCGGGTTAAAGACAGGTAGGCGTATCGGCAGGTTGATCGGTCGAAGAGCCGAACTGGTCGGCGGTATTCTACTGGTCTTGTTGGCTATACATTTGACTCTGCAAGTCGTATTATTGTGAGGCATGTTCTCGCGACCCGCAGAAGGAACGGACTATAATGTTGCAGAAGTCAGCATACATGATGCCTTATTAACGCAGGCGATTCCGAATGAGAGTTGGGTTCACCCGTGAGAGTACAAAGAGTGCTGTTCATCTGTACCGGCAATACATGCCGCAGTCCCATGGCAGCCGCTCTGTTTAAGCAAAAGGCCGAAGAAGCGGGTTTGTCTGTTGACGTCGCATCAGCCGGCGTCTTTGCCGAACAGGGTATGCCGGCTACATCGCAAGCCATAGAAGTAATGCGTAAGCGCCGCCTCGATCTGACCGAGCACGAGGCAAAATCTGTAGGCATGTTGCAGTATAGCCCCAACGACCTGTTGCTCACAATGACACGGAGTCAGGCGCGCATGCTCGTAGCCGAATATCCGCAGCTTGCGGCACAGGTTCATACACTAAGGGAGTATGTGGGCGAAGAAGGCGACATCAGTGATCCGTTCGGAGGCGATTATGCGGAGTACGCGGCGACCGCCGCTGAATTGGAGCGCTTAATTAAGCTGCTGGTGGACAAGTTAATGCAGTAAGAGCGCCGCCGTCCTAGCTTGTGTGATAAAACAAGTTTTACCTAAGGAGGTTTTTTTTTGCGCGTAGCATTAGGATGTGATCACGGCGGGTTCCAGCTGAAACCGACCGTTCTGGAAGCCTTGGCTGATGCAGGATGTGATGTCGTAGACTGCGGCACATACTCCGCCGACTCGGTGGATTATCCCGATTACGCCGCGCTGGTGGCGCAGAAAGTGGTATCCCAAGAGGCTGAGTTGGGTATTGTGATCTGTGGTACCGGTATTGGTATTTCCATAGCTGCCAATAAAATCAAAGGCATACGCGCCGCGCTCTGCTCAGACACCTATTCAGCACGGATGAGCCGAGAGCATAATAATGCCAACGTGCTGGCGCTGGGTGCTCGCGTTATCGGTCCCGGTCTCGCCTACGACATCGTCAAGGCGTTTCTCTCAGGATCATTCGCTGGAGGCAGACACGCCGTCAGAGTGGACAAGATCACAGCCCTTGAGGAGGAGTAATTATGAGTACGGTACATGTTATAGATCATCCACTTATACAACACAAACTTACATTTCTACGAGATGCCGACACAGGACCCAAAGAATTTCGCGAACTGGCTGAAGAGATCTCCTTGCTCATGGCCTATGAAGTGACTCGCGATCTTCCGCTGACGGATGTGGAAGTGAATACGCCGGTCGGTAGAGCCCGATGTAAGGTCATCGCCGGTAAGAAAATCGGCGTAGTTCCGGTATTGCGCGCCGGATTAGGCATGGTGGGCGGAATTCTTTCGCTCATTCCGGCGGCGAAAGTCGGACACATCGGGGTATATCGCGATCCCGAAACCTTGATGCCTGTGGAATATTATTGCAAACTGCCGCCGGATATCGCCGAACGCGATCTCATCGTGGTCGATCCGATGCTGGCCACGGGCGGATCGGCTTCGGCTTCCATCCGTTTCATCAAGGAGCGGGGAGGCCAGGCGATCAAACTCATGTGCATCGTCGCGGCGCCGGAAGGTATCAAAACCGTACAAGAAGCTCATCCGGATGTCGACATCTATGTGGCGGCGATTGATGAACGGCTCAACAGTCACGGTTACATCGTACCCGGACTAGGCGACGCCGGTGACCGCCTATTTGGCACGCGTTAGTCGTACAGTCATCTTAAGCCATTTGACCTTGGCCTTTGTGTGCATTAAAATGAAAACGGATTGAAAACCATGTGGAAATTATGCCCCAAAAATGTAGATTATTAACATGGGCAGCTTATTTCAATTTCTACTCAGATGCTAAAAGGATACGAGCCTGCGGCGCGCACTGCACGCGGTGGTAGGAACTTGTCGCTTCTCGTGGGTTTACATGCCGCTCTAGCGTTCAATTAGGTTGAAATCCGAGGACTGATTATAATGGCCTTAGGTTTTGCATTAGCATTGTCAGCCGCGCTGTTGGTGTATGTTCTCACGCCCGGCGTGCGTTTGCTGGTCACCAAATTAGGTATGATTGATTACCCCGGCAAGCGGCGCGTGCATCAGCGCCCTATTCCGCGAGGCGGCGGCTTGGCAATATACGCGGCATTTTGGCTCGTTATCCTTATAGGAACCAAAATGTCGTCCACTCCGTTCAATATGGATCTGCTATGGCTGTTCATAGGCTCCAGTTTTCTGGTGTTCGTCGGGTTGCTCGATGACCGGTACGACCTGCCGCCGCTTATGAAACTCATCGGCCAGATCATAGCGGCTGTCGTTGTGGTTTTAGGCGGACATCGCATCGAGTTTCTCAGCAACCCGTGGGGCGGTATGATCCATATCGGCGGTTGGGGCATCCCACTGACCGTGCTCTGGCTTGTCACCGTCACCAACATGATCAATTTTATTGACGGCTTGGACGGGCTGGCCGCCGGAGTATCGGGCATCGCCTGTGTATCTCTGGCGGTAGTGGCCATCCGGATGAACCGGCCGGGCATCGCTCTATTAACCATGATTTTGGCCGGCAGCGCCTTCGGGTTCCTGCCGTACAATTTCAACCCGGCACGCATTTTCATGGGCGACGCCGGAGCGATGTTCTTAGGCTTTATGATAAGCGTCTTTGCGGTAGACGGGGCGCTCAAAGGCGCCACCGCCATCGCCTTGGTCATTCCGGTGCTGGCCTTGGGCGTACCGGTTATGGACACTTTCTTTGCCGTTATCCGGCGTCTGTTGGTGGGTAAGCCTTTCTATCAAGCTGACCAGGGGCATCTGCACCACCGCCTGCTGGCGCTGGGCCTCACCCAGAGGCAGGCAGTCTATACCATATATGCCTTAAGCGGCTTCATGGGCATGAGCGCCGTGGCGGCTCTCAGTCTGGATACGGGGCAATTGTTGTCCGTTGTCGCCCTCATTTTGGTGGTGGCTTGCGTCTTTGCGCAGAAGGTAGGCGTACTCCCCGCGAAAGAACACCGACACCTACATCGCTAATCACGGCAACCTGTGCGTATAGGTTCGTGGCGGCCATCACCTGCACGAAATCCCCCGCACAGGTTTTCTTTTTGTAAGTGGATTGAATCCGCAGGTCATAATAACTCCGGTATGCCTGCCTATGCTTTGGCGGGGCTGCGTTCTCCGGCATGCCGAATACCGGTTGGGGAAGAGATATCTTTATGGGCACCGTTCGACCTAAGATAGTGACCGTATTTGGTACGCGCCCGGAAGCCGTCAAAATGGCTCCCGTTATTGACGCTTTAGCGCGTTCCGCTTTCGATTACCGGGTGGTTGTAACGGGGCAGCACCGCGAAATGTTGGACCAGGTTCTTAAGCTCTTTGCCATCAAACCCCACTACGACCTCAATATCATGCAACATGGCCAAACTCTCACAGATGTCACCACGCGGGTGCTTACCGGTCTGGAGCCCATTCTGCAACAAGAGCAACCACATGCCGTGCTGGTGCACGGTGATACTACAACCGCCTTGGGAGCGGCCTTGGCCGCCTTTTATCAGCAGATACCCGTAGGGCATGTGGAAGCCGGATTACGAACCGCCGATAGCTACGATCCGTTTCCTGAAGAGATGAACAGGCGTCTGGTCGATCGTCTCGCCGACTACCACTTTGCGCCTACTCAAACGGCTGCGGACAACCTGTCGGCTGAGGGCGCGAACCCGGCGTATGTGTTTGTCACCGGTAATACGGTGATCGACGCCTTGCTCAAGGTGGTGAAGTCCGACTATCGTTTCCGTGATCCACATTTAGCGCAACTAACGCAGTCACGGTGCCGGCTGCTTTTGGTTACAACGCATCGACGAGAAAATATCGGTGAACGTATGGCCGGCATCTACAGAGCATTGCGGCGGATTATCGCCGAACATCCTGATGTGGAGCTGGTATTCTCTCTGCACAAGAACCCGGCGATACGTAAGCAGGTACGCCTGGCGCTGGGAAATACGGCACGCATACATCTGATCGAACCGCCGGAGTATGTGGAGTTCGCTAATCTGATGAACCACGCGTATTTCATTCTTACCGATTCCGGCGGCATTCAGGAAGAAGCGCCCGCATTGGGTAAGCCGGTGTTGGTTTTGCGCGAAACCACGGAGCGACCGGAAGGAATCAGCGCCGGGACGCTGTGGCGAGTAGGTACTGCGGAAGAGGAGATTGTTGCCGCAACCGAGGCCTTGCTGGGCGATACGGCACTGTATCAACGCATGGCGCAAGCGCCCAATCCCTATGGCGACGGCAAAGCGGCCCAACGCATCATTACGCATCTGACCGAACTGCTGCTATAACCTAGACGCCGATTC
>DUQB01000093.1 GCA_012838035.1 Bacillota bacterium
CTTGGGGTTCTGTACGGTGAAGCGCGGCATCGTCGCGTTACGCGCGAGGCACTGGCTCTTAACATATCAGAAGAACAAACATGCTCCCATTAAGCTCAAAATCGACTTTCCGTTCCGACAGCCGCTTGAGGAATTTAGCGCCATCATGGACGAAGTCGAAAAGGTCGGAGCGATGGAAGGGGCCGGTAATGCGGAAAAGGTCCTGCTCGCGACGCTGAGAGTGCTTGTGGATTCGGACTACTACGATGACCACTACTCGCCTTGGTTATTGATCAACCCGGATACGGGTCGCCCGATGCACTACGATCGCTTCTATCATGACGAAGGCGTAGTTATCGAGTTCAACGGCCATAGCACTATCGGGCGACGGCGTGGTTAGTAGGGTCCATGAAGATGGTGTAAAAAGGATAAGGCCCTATGTAGTAGCAGGAAGGGCCATCGTGTCCATACTCAGGTGCGACGATTGACTGAGCCCTAAACTACGAATACCAGCATGTATTGTGAGTAAAGGTGCGGAAATCCAGATATGATGTTGGGGGTATTCGTCCCATCCTCCGTCGGATCAGCTCATCAGCGATTTACCGGCGCTGGGATATGCATGTTTGGGGGAAGCCGGCGTACCGGGGCGAATTTATCTGCGGCGACGCGGCGCACAGGATCTCAACTTACAGGTGGTCCGGCGCGGCGGTGACCATTGGATAAGAAACATGGCTTTACGAGACTATTTGCGTGCTCATCCCGATGCCTGTGCGAGATATGCCCTGGTAAAGCAGCAGGCGGTATTATCCGGGAAGAACCGACTGTTGTCGTACTCAGAGGCTAAAAGCCCGCTCATACAAGAGTTAATCGACGAGGCTATGCAATGGCGTCGACGGTTGGATAAACGACGGTGAGGTACGGCTGCATCGTTTCGATTGCGGTACACCGCTTTTCCAATGTCATACACGGCACCTCAACAGATCGTCACGTTCGGGGAAGCACAGGTCGCCATATCGCGTAAAGTTGTCGCCCGAACCGAGAATTCGAGGCGGCTTTTTTTGCTCTTTTAAGTAGCATAGCGTACATGCGTTCGTGTATAATAGAAACAAACGTTCGTGGTCTGGAGGGCGCTGGTGAAACTCAAAACTCATGGTATTCAATTAACATCATACGCAACGGTGCAGCCTGAAACGAAAAAAGCTGCAGCTACAACAGGTCCTCAGTCATGTCCGCAGTGTGGTCGGCCGTTGCGGGTACGAGGTATCATCGTTGATTGCCCGGCATGCGGTCTGTGCTTAACGTGTGTGGAGTGAGTACGTGAAGACAGTCGACTGGTTCACCGTATCGAGCCAAAAACAACCGCTCGGCGATGTCATGGGCATCGATCGGCCTTATGGAGTGGAATATACATGCGAGATGTATGCGAGGATTTGCTTGGCGTCGTAGCGAAGATGGTCGTCAGCGGTTGGTGAATCTGGAGTGGTAGTCCGACGCCGGCAGTCAAGGAGGCTGTTGCAACATTGGCGGGTAACGGAGTGTGGGAACACGCAGATATGGTAAACCAGCTGCGTCACCTGGGTGTCGTTCCAGGGAGTACGTTGGTGGTTCATTGTTCATTCCGTGCGGTTCGCCCTGTGCAAAAGGGTCCGCTGGGATTGATCGAAGCGCTTTTGGCAGCCGTCGGCTCCACGGGTACATTGGTAATGCCCTCATTGACCGATTGGGACGACGATCAGGTATTTAATGCGCATATTACGCCGTGTCGCGGCATGGGCGTCGTAGCTGATACATTTTGGCGCATGCCCGGTGTGCACCGCAGCGATTCTCCACATAGCTTCGCCGCTTACGGGCCGCATGCCGATAAAATAACACAGCCGCATCCGCCGGACATACCGCATGGTCCCGATAGTCCCATCGGCAGAGTATACGATCTCAACGGTTCGGTGTTGATCCTGGGCGTCGACCACGGCGTTAATACGACGATTCATCTAGCCGAGTATCTGGCAGGTGTGCCCTACCGTATGCCTAAGTATTGTACCGTGATGCATAAAGGCATACCAACCCGCGTGAATTATGGAGAGATTGACCATTGTTGCCGCGGTTTTAACTTGGTCGATCAATGGCTGGAACAACGCGGGTTGCAGCGCAAGGGCCGTATTGGTAATGCCGCGGCGATCCTTGCTCGTTCCAGAGACATTGTTGAAACAGTCGTTGCGGAGTTAACCAACGATCGTTGCCGTTTCTTATGTCGTCGATACACAGGTTGCGACCAATGCGATACGGCATGGGCGAGCATGAATAACAGATAGCCGCGGATTCCGGTAGGATATCTTGTGGTGGCTCTAGTGTTGCTTCAATACCACGCTCGGTCGCACGATGAAGGAGCGGTGCCGACTATGGACGGAGTTGCGGAGCACTGGCTGAATACCCATGCTATCATTGGACCATTGCATCAAGCAGCGGTTGAGCATGGCTGCCGTTACCGCATTGATGTTAATGATGATGGTACCACGATCGTCTATTCAGCACGCGATCTGACCATTACGCTACAGGGTGAGCTGGTTTCCTTTTCCAGCGAGTATGATATCCGCTCCTTTCTGAGGCTTTACCGCGAGACGGAAAGCGATCGCGTCAGACGGCTGCTTTTCGATGCAGCCATACCGTGCTGTTACTGCGGTGACGACAAATGCACCACCTTATTGATGGCGAAACAACGTACCATTCATTACCAAGGCGATAGTAAAAAGCTTTGCGGCCCGTATCGGCACCAGCTTACCATCGCAGTGAACCTCGAGAACCTCTCCGCTTGTGTAGAAATCATCAATATGATGCTCGACCGGGTGCATCCATACATGCACCGGGATCTTGCGGAAAAACCCAATCAGGTGACATACAGGCTGACTGAGCTGGACGATTTCTACCTGGTGGGGTATGCGTACAAGCATAGTCCCCTCAGCATGGCGGATGAAGAGTTTGTCATGTCGCTGCTGAAGAAGGATGATACGGGTTGGCGCAAGATCGACGCTTTGTCGGCGGAAATCGGATCAACTCACATTGAGCGATTCGTGGGAGCGGTTGACGACTTCCGCCATGGGGCAAGTTACACCTTCATATTCGGTGTGATGACCAATAATAAACCGGCTGTTCTGCCCGATGGAGCGGTCTGTCGCAAGGTGCGCCGCGGCGAATGGGCTGTGTACAACAGCGCTGCAGGTGACTATAAAAGCATTTGGCGTCACTTTACCGCACGGTTCTATAAACTCGAGCACAAGGGGTACGACGATAGCAGAATCCCCTTCGAATACTACGATGCCGCAGGACGATGTTTCGACGTCCATATTCCCGTCGATGCCGATATGCCTGCTGATAAGGGCATGGTCCTACAGATTACGCACACTCCCAACGAAAAGATGGCCGGCTTCCGCACCTATGCCGAGACGGACTATCCGCTCTATCAGGACCGCCCGTTTGATGCCGTAAGCAAGCTCGGCGATTTGTTCCCTCATGCACTGTGTCTGGTGCGAGTGTCTATACACTCCTTGTTCGGCAAACCGTTGATGGGTTTTGACGGTGTACCTGTGGACGATTTAAGCGTGATTACGGAAGACGTTGAGTTGTATGAGATGCAAGGCGGCTATTGGAAACGCATCGGCTGGAAGCATTTCAACGGCGACTATGAGGCATGGGGCGAGGCTTTCAGCGCTCAACCACAGACCGCGTTGCCGGTTTGGGACATCCATCACCCCAGGGGCTTTAATATGTACCTGTACAAAGCCCGGGGCGGTTATTGTGAAATCGGCATTCCCATGCGGTTGCTGGGGAATCGCCGCTTTGATGTGGTGGAATTGACGCCGCAGCAGGTGTTCGGGAAACTGGAAGCGCCTCCCGAGAGCATGGTAACTGAAGGGGACATACGGCGTTTCTACTCCATGACGGAGAACCGCGAACCCGGCACTTACGTGATCGCCTACACCGTCACGGTCGTGGATGAGGGGCAAAACATGCGGGTTTACTATGATGAACCGCTGATACAAGGCGTTTTGGCTGAAGCGGACTTAGCCGTACCGGCCGGGTTGCAGTCAGTCACCCTTGACGGCGGTCTTTATGTGAAGGTTACCGAAGATATCCCGAATGGGGTACTCGGCTGGGAAGCCGGAGGTATAACGGCGGAGATTCCACAGCGAACCGGTCATGCCTATGATTCTGCACGACGGTTCATCTATAAGCAGTGCGATTATGGGAAGCGGTACGAATTATATGTGCCGGTGCGGCCACTGTAGGTGAGGTGCGGCGGATGGCTTGTCCTCAAGACACGTTGGTTCTCTGTTTGAGCTGAGCCTATCGGAGTGGGAGGACTTTTTGCCGCTACTCCAGGAAGTAAAACGCTACTTTGATGAACATGCCGCTCCCGCCGGCTACAACGTCGGGTGGGATGTGGGTCGGGTCGCCGGTCAGGTCATTGATCATGTGCGCATGTATGTGATCTCGCGCTGGGCCGACGAGACTTTGGCTGGGAGAGGGATCCGTTACCGCTTGAAACAGCCTGCCAATAGGAGGCACAGCGGCCTCTTGGACAACTGCTCGAAAGAACCCCAAACGAGTAGAGGAACCTGCATGTTTGCGCGTGCCGGCGAAGCCGTCCTGGTTGGTTCCGGCGTGATCATCACACCTGAGTCGCATCGTGTAACGGTGTTCGATCTGACACCGGATGAGTGGCGAGATACGTACTTCTTATTGGGGGATGTGCAGAGATTACTCGACGCGCGGTACCATCCTGATGGATATACGCTGGGATGGAACTGCGGGCGGGTAGCGGGTAAGAGACGTTTCAAGTCCATATGCACGTTATTCCCCGTTATTCCAATGAACCTCTGGCAGGCAAGGGTATTCCGGATCTCCTATGGTAGTCTTGTAAACGAAGGGCATTCATTACTAGTGCGCATTGAGCATGCAGCTGTGCGATTAGGGCTGGACCTTGCCGCTTTCACCCGCACGGAAGTTCTATCAACACGACACGGACACTGTGTGTGGCGAGTCTGGACAAGTACCGGTTCCTCCGTGGCCAAGTGGTTCCCTGATGACGCCACGGCGGCGGTGGAGATCAGTGCTTATCAGCTGTTGCACGAACTGGGCGTTCCCACTTTACATGTTTACAGTACTACGAATGACTCTTTGTTGCTGGAGGATCTTGGTTCCAGCCCGCGTTTGCGCGCGGCGACTGCGGACGATATGGCTCGGGCGGAGGTCGGCGCAGCAGTTGGTCGTTGGTATAAGACCTTTCATCAACGCGGCAGCAAGTGGCTGGCGCGGAAGATTGGGCGACCGTCGGTTTTTACACGGGAGACGGACATTCTGACTGTGCAAGCGGTAACCGAAGCAGCAACTGCATTAGGACTGATGGATAGCCCGGTATGGGATATGGTTATACACTCACTCGATTTATTGAAACGGGCCGTATCGCTGTTAGGCGTCACGCTTTGCTATAACGACTTCTACTGGACGAACCTGGCGTTGTCCCGCAACGAGGAAAATGGGTTCGAGGCTGTGGTGTATGACTATCACCTGCTGGGGATCGGTATGCGTTACAGCGATTACCGCAACGTTGTGAGCGCGCTGGGCCCCGCAGCGGCAACGGCATTCGGTGAAGAGTTCGGTGAGATTGATCCTCGAGAGCAGGTGCTCGATAAACCGTTGGAGACGTTGCATTCATTGGTGGTGGCCTCCAGACTGCCGCAGTTAACCGGTTGGGCGCAAGAGAGTAGGGATGCCGTCATAAACGGAGACTTGCTTCAACACTTCAGAGAAGCGGAACAATTGGCCGCAGCATTGGTGTAGTGGGGAAGTCCGGCCGGTGTTGTCGGGATCGGATGGTAAGTAGATCGGCACCATTGTCGCCGGTGGTACGTCGCGGCACAGAGGGAGTGGATTGGTGTGTTGATCCGTGAAGTAGTGGAGGATGATGTTCCAGCGTTATTCGAGGTACGCGTGCGGACTGATGAGTACCGCTTGACGCACGAAGAGCTTACCGCTTTGGGCATCACGGAGGAGAGCGTTAGGAACCGGTTGAAAGGTAGCCTTAAGGGTTGGCTCTGCGAAGTGGACGGCCAAGTGGTCGGTTTTGCCATGGGCTCTCAGCCGTCTTGACGCTACGGACTATGCATTTTGCTGTTATGCATTTGTTGAAGACACATGTGAACTACATACACACGACGGGGCATCGCGCGTTTGCTGGTACAAACCTGTAAAGAAACGGCGGCAAAGTTGGGATGCACCATGCTGGAAATCAGCTGTAGGGCGGAAGAACCACCGGAACTGATCTATCCCAAGTTGGGCTTTATAGAGTATGGTCGACTGCCTAAGGGGATAAAGGAGTGCCGACATATGGATCTTACAGACTATATCGGTCCGGCAGCTTTTGGCTCCGCTTACCGGTATATGCTGGAAAACGACGCTCATGCGCCGGGCAGCGTCGACAGGCAATTGATTACGGACATGGTGAGATTGTGTGCGGAGACGGCGGAGTATCTATATACTGTGTTCACTCCCCTGGAAGTACGGTGCGTTCCCGGGAGCAGGCCGGTGTTGGATAGTATCTTAAATAGCCTATCTCAGCCGATTACTCCTGCCGGAATTGCCGCATTCATTTGCCGCATCGCAGACAAGGCACCGGCCGAATCAGATGAACTCATTCTAGGCGGTACCGAAGAAGAGATCATCAATCGAGGCTCGGATTGGTGCATGGATATTGCCCGTGTGGCTTGTGTGCTCATGCAGATGGCCGGGTATCCGGCTAGAATTGTCAGTTTGTTTAACCTGAACCAGGCATACAGTGGGCATGTGATCGTAGAGGCATACTACAACGGCAAATGGGGTGCGATAGATTCGACCACCGGCATCGTGTACAGGCACCCGGACGGACAACCGGCTGCCGTGTGGGAACTCATGCGTAATCCGGCACTCATCGAGGTACACGCACAGAACCCCGGAGCGTTTTACACCACCGTGGAGCAGTTCCAGGCCGCCGGCATGGTCAACTACTTCTGTTGGGATATGGATAAGTACGATTATACCGTTGCTACGGCCAACTGTTATTATCGCACCATATTAGATATGGCCAAAAAAGGATGGCCCGGAGGCTTACGCTGGCTGCACGGAGAAGATCGACTCGGTTCGTAATCCAGACAGGCAAGCGATGCGGGCACACTCAAGACCGGAGTGAATGCAAAATGAAGGATTATATACGTGGCATGCGCAGCTTAATTGGACACCGGCCGTTAATGCTCTGCGGAGCCAGCATGATTGTCTTTGATGACAACGGACGAGTACTGATGCTCAAACGCAGCGACAACGGCCGCTGGTGTTTTCCGGGCGGCGCCATTGAACTCGGGGAACGAGTGGAAGAAGCCGCAGCGCGTGAGGTACTGGAAGAAACAGGGATACGTGTTGGCCCAATGGAGCTGTTCGGGGTGTTTTCGGGTCCCGAGATGCATCATGTTTACCCCAATGGCGATGAAGTGTACATCGTCGATACAGTCTTTTGCTGTCGCAGCTACTCCGGCAACCCTGTCGGCGACAATCCGGAAACCTTGGAAGTGGGTTTTTTCGATCTCTCGGCGTTGCCGGGCGACATCAACCCTCCGACTCGACCGATTGTGGCGGAGCTCTTGCGCCGGATGGGTTCTGCTACTCCGGACAAAGTCAACTAGATCGGATGTGGTGACGTCCTTCACCGCATGCGGTCCATCACGTGTTGAATTACCACAGAATGGAGCAGTCCTTTGATTATCTATCGCGATTCATACCAAGGTATCGTTCCTGAGCAACTGCATGGCTTCTTCGTCGGTTGGCCGAATAGACCGACACCTGAAACCCATCTGCGTCTGCTGCAGGGAAGCGATGCAGTGGTATTGGCGATCGATAACTCAACCGAATGTGTGGTGGGATTCATCACGGCGATAACGGATGGCGTGCTCTCGGCTTACATACCGCTCTTGGAGGTGCTGCCGGAATACCAAAGGCAGGGTATCGGGAGTGAACTGGTGGGTCGTATGCTCAGCCGCCTCAGTAACTTGTACATGGTGGACGTTCTCTGCGATAGCGACGTCATTCCGTTTTACGCGAAGTGTGGTATGCGTCCCGCTACCGGTGTGATGCTACGTAACTATGCGGCGCAATCGGGATGTCAACGAGCAGGGGAAGATCGCTAGGTCGACTGAGTCGGCTAATAAGGGAGAGAAATGTATGCAGATTATGGGCGCCGATTTTGTATTGTTTCATGTGAGCGACCTGCAACGGGCGATTACGTTTTATCGGGACTTTCTGGGATTATCTCTGGAGTTTTATAAAGACGAATGGCAATGGGCTGAGTTTGATGCAGGTAATGTAACCCTCACGCTAAGTGGCGGTTGGCCATCGGGTGGTGGCGGGGTGATCGCACTTGCTGTTCCAGATCTTGAGGCCGCTTCCCGTGAGGTGCAGGAAAAAGGGATTCCTGTAAGGCGGCCGCTGCATGAATTGGCAACTTGTTGGCACTTGGAGATTCTAGATCCGGACGGCAATACGGTTATTCTGCATAAACGTAAAAACGGCACATACGGACAAGATGGGGAATATGTTGACTAAGGAGATCATACAGCCGAGTCTATGTCATTTGGCCGTCCTATGTGTGTACGAAATTACGTGGAAGCGGATCAGTAGTGCGGAGACTGACGGTTTTGCTCCAACTTTTGAATAAGGTCGCGCCTGCGGTGCATAGGTTCGGACACACGATCTGTGGGATTGGATCTACTGTAGGCTACATGGCCACCTTCACTTAGATTGTCAATCATCGGTGGAAAGAGAAGTTTCCTCATTTAAGAGTGGACGCGATGCCATCCGATCGAGTGATGCTGTCATTCATTTGGTCATAGATGAAGATGAGGGTGCCTATGACTTGTTACGCGAAGCATGGCAAGTAAAACATACTCTGGAGACCCTGGTCAATCAGGCAGAAGAGCTCTTGTTTTATGGTCAGGTAAGTCGTCCTCCGACACAGAGACCGTAATGAGTTCGCTTATACCCCCAGGTCTACCCGTTGGTGCGGCTTTTCTTTACGTCAATGTAAGTAGCGAAGATGCAGCGCCGACTGGCTCTCAATCCTGCATGTGCCATATCGCTGCCGCAGTAGGACCTATAGCAGTCCGGTAAGGCGTTTCCTCTCCTCAATTAGGATTTTCCATCATCCACAAAACATCTGTTCTACCACAATCCCCGTTTCCTGCCGGAAATCCGTCTATAAACACCTGTGCCTGCAAAAGATGCGATAAGGGATCCTGACTTACCGACCTCCTGAAGGATGCCGCAGTTTCATTGACGAACTTGGGAACGTATGTACCGTAATGCCGGAAATGTTGCGACGAGTAGACCGTCAACGCTCAGCAATCAAGGCGTCGGAAACGTATGGTTGACTTATACATCTGGAATGATGGGAGAACGCCTCCATGAACTGCGAAGAGCTCAGACGCATTTTAGGCGATTTGGACATTCACCGTCTCGATAAACGATTACGCGACGCCGGGTTCGGTCCAGAGCTGGTGGCACTCGGTGATTAATTTGCCGTAGGTCGCTACCTGCTGAAAAACGGTTGGAAGGATGTCGGGCGTAAGCTCTGCTACACGGCGTTAAGTGTGTACAACATCGATTATGAGTTGGCGCAGCGGGTGCTCAACCATGCTGATAAGCATCCGGAAGAGATGGTCGATCTGCTGAATCCGTATGTGGAGCTGCCGGAGCAGCTTTTTGGATGAAACAAATTCTAGCAAATCAGCTCGGATGCATGAGTGTCCGTATAGTGGCTTCCGGTGAGAAATCCAACACGTTCGGGCCTAGAGGGATGTTAATAGATACTCCGGAGGAGAGTGAGCGACGGAGAGTGAGTTTTCCACAGGCGTGCCGGCTGTAAACGAAGAACTGCTGCGTAGCTTCATAGTCCATCTCCCTGAAGATGTCGATTGTTTCGTGTATCCAATCAATACGCGCTGGGTTGGCTTATTTATTTCCGACGAGTATCTGCAGCTGCCGGAGACGAATACTTTCCTACAAGAGATCTCGCTGAAGCTGCCGTTGATATGGGTAGCTTCGGCGGCGATGGAGGTCTTGGCACTGGAAACAGACTGGCACCGACGCATCTCCAAGGAGAACAGCATCCTGTTTCCGCGGGCCATCGCCTTCTAGGTGCAGTAGCAGTATCCAGCACAGTGGCGCTGGAGTAGGATGGACGTAATGCAATTTTACCAGCTCAGGATGGTTGTGCATTACAAATTTCCGGTGAATTGCTGCCATGTCACAGCTGTTATGCAGGTGGAAGTCCCACTTAAGCTCGATACACAGGTTGCTCATATAGCCAACCTCTAAATTGACCGTAAGCGATAAAGTCCTCGAATACATCGATCTCTTGATGAATTAGTTGCTTCAGCTGTTTCTGGATGGAAGGTGTGACGCTATGCTGAAAGGCTATGATGTGCACTGTGAAGTACGCCTGCATACCACGGAGTACTTGCCTGAAAACATATGCGTTAGTGGTAGCGTCTAAAGGTATACCAACGGTTTCCTTCTCCGGAGGCTTAGCGGGCAACGGTATAGAATGCTCTTCTGCCATCTTCTCCAGGATAGCGATGTGCTTGCGTAACATAGCCTGCCCTTGCGCAATGATCGTTTTCAAGGTGATGTCGTCTGCCAAGTTATGCATATAGTTAGTAAACTCGAACGTATCATATCTGGTTCTCAGGCGATTCCAGAGATGAGCTGCTTCCATAACGGTCGGGTTCTCTTTCGTATCCGCTGGCGCGCCTTGGTATTCGGGTGGTGCCTGTAACCAGTTTTTTTCTTAGGCCAAACCTCTGCAATTCTTCGAACATGTCTAACTCTTTTAGCAATAAGTCTTTGAACATGATCCTGACGTTGTGAGTAGGGCTAAATTTAAAGCAGAACATTTGGTCGGGTAGGAACCAGACAATGGAGTTAAAGGCTCTTTTGAAGACATATGCGTCGCTTATTGAAGTGGGAGTTTCAGTAATGGTGACTTGCACGGGTGGCCGAGGAGGCAATGCCACGTTGTACTCGCTTAGGTTTTTCTCTAATTGCTCAGCACGCCGACCGGTTTGTCTGAGCATTCGCTGCAGAACCTTATGCAATTCTGCGTCCTTGGCGTAATTCATCAGGACCATAATGTGTTCCATGAAATCATAGACTGCGCTAAGCTGCTCCGACATGAGGCCGGCTTCCAATAGAGTAATGCTCCTGTTTCTATGCTTGTTCATGCTTGACATGTCAACTAACCCCCTATCCATCTGTAGGTACGATCACACTGTAAAACAGTAGTAAGCTGCCCATTCCCAGCCGGCATATTCGTTTAGGGGAGAGCGTGTTGGAGTGACTGCAATTATCAGGGGTAGAGTTTCTTGCTTGTCGCATGGAACTAGGCCGGTTATGCAGCGGCTATTTCAGTTCTCTGTAGCATCGTGCCTTTTGATGGTGCTAGCTCAATGGCAACCCTATGTAACCAAGACTCCTACCGCCCTGAGTAACATCCGTGTCTAAAACACCGGTATCTTGTAACAGTTCTTGGCTTTGGTCGGCAGTCACCAGCTATTGCGAGGTCCCCGCTGTCCCACGATCGATGAGACAGCCGACTAAGCCACCATACACGGTTGTGGAAACACACGCGGCAGCTGTTGAATTCGGCGAAGGATTAACCAAGCCGTCAATCCTCAGTAAGGCTTCAAGTAATATAGGTCACCGTATACACCTTTTTCTCCGGAACGTGGCGGTAAAAATAAGAGGGGAAGCATTTGCGCTTCCCCTTTTGTCGTGTCAATTTACTATTCGAGCCCAGTTACTTCCTTTCTTCAGCGTCTTCCTTGGCCTCGAATTTGCATCGGGTTTCCAGCCACTTGTGGACGGTGTCCTTTGCGCCGAGTCCGCCGGCAATAGCCGCTGCCAAGCCCAGCGCGCCGAATCCGATGGTAAATGCGTTAAGCACGATAGACTCAGCTACGCCCACCTGTTCCAACGCCATGGTTGCGGCTAGAATCATTACGCCGTACTTGGCGGCGCCGGCCAGCCAAGCCGGATAATCAGTGTTACGCAATACGACCGATAGGCTGTTAAATACGAACTGAGCGCTCAGGTGACCGATGAGCAGGATCGCTAAGGCGACCAGAATTCTGGGGACATAACCTAGGATAGCGACCAAGATGGCGCTGATCTGCGTGAGATAGACGATATTGAATACCTCAATAAGGATGAGCAACATGAGTATCCCACCGACGGTCTTGCCGAGCAGACCCGGGACCTCCGACTTCACGCGTTCTTCCGGCAAAATGCCCCAACTGCTGACGATCTGTACGAGATTGGTCTTTTCAATCAGCATGGTCACCAAGTTCGCCACCCACCGGACCAAGAACAAACCTACCAGTGCGAGCAATACGGCAACGGCTACGTTCGGTACCATGTTCAGTACGACGGATAGCATTTGAATAGCCGGTTGAGAAATGGCTTCGATACCGAGCGTATCGAGAGCGGAAATGGCCGCCGGTATGAGAATGAGCACGAATACTACCGTACCGATGGCGTCCGAAAGCGTGTTGGACTCCATGGCCTTTTCCATCCCCACCTGTTGCGGCAGGTTGTCGACACCTACTCCTTTGAGGAAGTGAGCGACAATACCTTTAACAATTTTGGCCACCAGGTAGCCGACCAACATGATGACGGCCGCTGCGGCCAAACGTGGCATAAACGCCAAGACGATGGTGGTTACTTGCTCGAAGGGGCCAATGAGGCCCTCCAAATTCAGCGCGCCTAAAATGGCGGGCAAGAAGAGCAACCATACCAAGGCGTACACTACGGTAGCAGCCGTAGAGGACCATTTCTCCTTGGTTTCGTCGGTGAGTACGTGCATTGATTGCAACGTGCCGGTAATCCGTTCGTTGCTGAGCAGTTTTTTGGTTAGGCCTCTGAGGATAGTGGCTAATAACCATGCGCCAATAATGGTAATGACGGTCTTCGCCAGGTTGGGTACCGCGAGCGAAATGCCGTTGATCATGGCAAGGAAAGGCTCTTTAAACGCGGTGATGCCCAACACCTCGAAAAACTGGACGACCACAAAAATCATGACGAGATAGTAAGTGACGATACGTGCCACGTTATGGAACTGACCGGTACTGCTCTCTTCCATTAACTCTTTTGAGAGGTCGGTTTTCTTGGAGAACCGCACGACCACTTTTTCCACGATCTTTGCGATTATGTTAGCAATGATCCAGCCCAAAAAGAGGACAACTATGGCCAATAGCAAGGAAGGTAGCTTTGTGATGACGATAGTCCTTAGGTATTCGAATGCTTCATACATTTTGTCAACCTCCTGTTTGGATAAGTGATGAGGCTTTTGCGCTTGGCGCCGCGAGTGAAAAAACTGACATTTAGCTGGATAACACTCGCATTTGTCGGCAAATAACTACATGGAACACCTGACTACTGCATCCAGCAGCCTAAGAACCCCCTTTTCCCTATATGTCATTCTCTGATCTTCGAACATTTCCTGC
>DUQB01000252.1 GCA_012838035.1 Bacillota bacterium
AGGAAAAATCGATTGCCGAGATATCGTCTGAATACAAGGTGCACACTACACAGCTGAGACGGTGGCGCGAACAAGCTCTTTCTAATCTACCACAATTATTTACAAAGCAGGAGCAGTGGGGTAAAGATAAAGCCAAGTATGAAGTGAAGATAGATGAGCTGTATACTGAGATCGGCCGCCTAAGCACCCAACTTGCTTGGTTGAAAAAAAAAGGCATTGTCATTGACCAGGAGTGAGCGGCTAGCACTGTTAGACATGTATAATAACCGTGAGTTACCGCTTTATATCCAAGCTAAATTGCTCAGCCTTAACCGGTCTGGGTTATATTACAAGCCTGTACCCATCAGTGAAGCCTCTCTCGCACTGAGACATAGAATCGATGAGATATACACCCGGTGGCCGTTTTATGGGACTCGCCGGATCACTGCCATACTGGAACATGAGGGCTATACCGTTAATAGAAAAGCAGTACAAAGGCATATGCGTGAACTGGGGTTGTTTGCCATATGTCCCGGACCTAACCTCAGCAAACGTAATATGCAACATAAAGTATACCCTTATCTACTCCGAGGGTTATCTATCACTGCTCCAGATCAAGTGTGGGGCACGGACATTACTTATATTCGCCTAGCCAAGGGCTGGATGTACTTGGTAGCGATACTAGACTGGTATTCAAGGTTTGTAGTTGCGTGGGAACTCAGTGATACCCTTGAAGCTGGTTTTGTAAAAGCAACCGTAGCCAGGGCTTTTGAAAGGGCCATACCAGGTATTTTGAATAGTGATCAAGGAAGCCAGTTCACCTGTGACGAATACATCCAGCTTGTTTCAAGTAGCGGAGTCAAGATAAGTATGGATGGACGAGGTCGGGCGTTCGATAACATCTTTACCGAACGGTTATGGCGGAGTGTGAAATACGAAGAGGTCTATTTGCATGATTACCTCAGTCCGAGAGACGCTCGAATAGGTATCAGTCGTTATTTTGAGTTGTACAACTACAGTCGTCCGCACCAAGCGTTGAATTACTGTACACCATTTGATGTATATTCAGGTCGAACTGCCGGGCTGGCGCTACGGGTATAGGTCACCTTATAACTATGCAAGAAAAGGGGGTCGAATGTAGCTTACACACTTGAGATAATTTGTCTAGACACTGGGGTCCACCACACACCAGTCAATCGCCGTTCTTCCTTTTTGGACTTGCGACTGCTTGGAGACCATCACCCAGTATTTCCCGGCTGCAGCTTCATCTACGATGTCCTCGATGTCGTAGCCGGCAATCACCATAAGACTCTCTACATGCCGCTTGCGGGCTTTGGCTTGCAACTCTTCCGGATTAGGCGGCGGTAGGAACGCCATCAGTTTTTCACCGACGGTGGCAAGTTGCTTCTGCAAGCCCAGCAGCGACTCCTGACAGTAGCGGACCGAAAGCATCGCTCCTTCCAATGCGCGTTTTGATCGGCAAAGCTCAAAGCCGCCCAGGCATCACTTAACGCATTCTGATAGTTGTAACCCGTTTCCACAAAAGCCGCCCTCGTGGCCAGAAATTCGTTGAGCAGCGGATTAAGCTCGATGAAGTAATCGACCAGTTCCATCGAGGGGTACTTGAACATCGGCTCCCATTGCTGCTCAAACAGGACGGTTTCTTCGTCTTCCATCGGTCCCATGATCATCCGGACCAGTTCCTTGGCGGTGATTACCGCGAGTTGCCAGTCGGTGGCGGCCAAATCAGCCAAATTGACTGCGGTTACAATGTTCTGCTCCGGTATGTTTACGTCGGGTAACTTCCAGATATCAAATAGAAGCTGGTTGTAGGCCGCCTTGAGGTTCTCATCGGTCTCCTTTAGCAACAGTTCATATAACGCTGGTATAGCCGGTGCCGCGGCAATCCCCATTTCGCTCAAGATGGCGGCTCCCAAAACACGCTCTTGGGTATTATCGCTTGCCAACTTGGCTACCGCCTTATCTAAGGCTGGAGCGCCGATATCGCCGAGGGCCTGAACGGCGGCCTGCGCCGTCGCATAGTTTCCGTCTCCTGTCAGTTTTACCAGTGTATCAATCACTTCGGGCGTAGGGTCCGGTAGCTTGGCCAAGGCTCTGGCCGCGCCTCGCCTAATCTGTGATTCAGGTGCGCCTGCAGCCTGCTCAAGCAGTGGATAGGCGTCGGCATGCCCGATGTTACCCAAAGCGGTAATGATGTTGGTTTTGGTCTCCGTATCGGCTTGCGCGTACAATAACGTTAGACGCGGTATGAAAGGTACGCCTAGGCTTCCTAAAGCGCCTGCCGCACGAATGCCCGTTTGATAACCGGGATCACTCTGCAGCCATTGCTCAACCTTGGGTACGATCGGCGCACCGTACTTGGCCGCAGCCGAGGCCAGCGGATTAGCGATACGCGACTTGTCCAGGTATTTCTGGATATAGGTGAGTATAGCTTCAATGATGGCCTCATCCTGATAGGCGATCCGAGATAATCCCACAGCCGCCTCATAGACGACATCTTCATTGGCGTCATTCAATACGCCGAGCAGTGTTGTGGCGACCTGCGGATCATCCGGTGCTACATAGGCCAGTGCCGAGACCATCCTCCGGCGCACATTAACATCGGCATCCTGACAGCCGTTGATGAGGGCGGGTAAGGCAATTGCTCCGGATGGGCCTATCGTGACCAAAAAATTGGCGGCCGTCACCTTCTGATTCGCCTGTCCGTTCTGGATCATGGGGATCAGCGCCTGAGCCGTCACGTCGCCGCCTTTAGCTAGAAAACCTCTGAGGTCGGCACCACCGGCATAGTCTGTAAGGTCGATGATGTCCACCAGTCCGGCAATAGTCTCTTTCTGTGGCGCCAGGCCGCTTTCGTTGAGAGCAGCTAATGCATGCCTGAGGGATGAATACTCACTGGACGGAGTTTGGATCACATACTGTTGCACAGCCAAAGACAGGCCTTCATCGGTTATCCCAATTTCCTCTATGGCAGAAACCGCGGCTGAGCGGACGGACCGATCAAGATGTGTTAACAGTGAGCCTAAATGGGGACCGGCTGCTTTCGCATTCGGACCGATCTCCCCGAGAGTATCGAGGGCGGCGACGACGATGTCATTGTTGGTGTGTGTTAAGTAGGGTATCAGTTGGGATACCCCTGATGCGCCTAGAACGGCTAACGACTCGATCACAGCGACCTGCGCGTCGATATCGGCTTCGTAGTGCGCGTCGATAGCGGCCAACTTCTCCTCAAACGATAAAGGCGGCGGCGGCAGCAGCAATGGCTCCGTGATCTCTGTAGGTGATTGAATAACGACCAGTGTATCACTGGTCGTTGCAGGCGAACTTGCTGTATTTTGCTCACTTCCACCTATTGGATGGGGTACATTTGCCGTAACGGTCACATCCGATGGACTCTGACGTCCATCCGGCGGTGGCGTTTGAGTCACCTCTTGCTGTGGGTGAGCAGGTTGAGGGGGCTCTGGTGCCGGTACTTGCGAGGAGACCGTCTGCTGTGCGGCTTCTTGTTGTGAACCCACCTGCTTCAGTGCAGCTCCCACCAACGCCGTTGCATCAATCTCGTTCCATCCGGGTACCTTGGCGGTATCTAGTGTTAGGCGTACCTTATCCACCAAAACTTGTAAGTCAACATCGTAGGTGACGATCCGTGCTATCTCTTCAGCCGGGGTCGCGGCACCCGTCCACACGGTATACCAGGTGCCGTCGGGCGACCCCACTTCGACTTGCACTATGGTGCCGGGATTGTACGTTTCATAAACCTCAACCCGGGTCGGATAGACTGGTGTAGCATAGGTTAGTTCCAGCCATTCTGTACCGCTATCTGGGCCGCTGGGAGCCCAGGCTTTCTTGATGTCGCCATATTCGGGATAGATATCGGGTTCTCCGGTGCTTTGCTTAGGGGACCAATCCTTAGTCGAATACTGACTGCTGGCTTCGGCTGATGCGGCCCAATGCATGATCTGGACGAACTCCTGTTGTATAGGTGCTTGTGCCGGCACTTGAGATGATCCCGTCTATTGTGAGGCTTCTTGCTGTGAACCCTCCTGTTCCGGCTCGGCTCCCACTAACGCCACTGCATCAATTTCGTTCCATCCAGGTACTTTGGCGGTATCAAGCGTTAGGCGTACCTTATCCACCAAAACTTGTAAGTCAGTATCATAGGTGACTATCCGTGCTATCTCTTCAGCCGGGGTCGCGGCGCCCGTCCACACGGTATACCAGACGCCGTCAGACGATCCCACTTCTACTTGCACCATAGCGCCGGGACCACATGTTTCATAAACCTCAATCCTGGTCGGGTAAACCGGTGTCGCGTAGGTCAGTTCCAACCATTCTATACCACTGTCTCTATAGCTGGGGGCCCAGGCTCTATCGATGTCACCATAGTCGGGATAGACATTAGGTTCGCCGGTGCTTTGCATACTGGACCACCTGGCGGGCGAGTACTGACTGCCGGCTTCAGCTGATACGGCCCACTGCATGATCTGGACGTCTTGAAGAGGTGCTACAGGACGCTGAGTAGTTTCCGATGTTGGGATCTCAGGTTGTGTACTGGGTTGTTGAGTACCGGCTGGTTCCGGGTCGGACTGTGGAGTATCCGGTAGTAACTCCGGTTCTTGGCTAACGACGAACTCATATCGACTCTGTACTTCAAATCCGCCGTTAGGCCAGTCGAAGTAGGTACGAAGCTCATAGGTTCCTTCTGATAAGCCACTAAAGATTTTGGTACCTTCACTCATGCCATGCGTATATTCTCCTACACTATACTGTGAATCCGGACTATCTTTCGGACTGATGGCGATCCAGTCTTGCATGTTTCCAGGAAGGTTAGATAACGTGACCTGGATTGGTTCTCTGGGTAAGTAGACTGGTTTATCTGTCCATGCATATAGACTGGGCCTGGTGACTTCCAGCTCGACGGGTTCACCGGGAAAATTCATGTATCCTGTGCCCTCAAGTGGTACCGTAAGCGTTTCTTCGCCTGCAACGATGATTAGCGCGGCTGTTTTTCCTCCTACACTGTCAGGTGCAAAGACCACTTGTATCAAACCATGACCTCGAGCAGCGATGGTTTGGTCGACCAAACTATCGGAGATCACATTGAAGGAATCTGCACCAGGCCCACTCAGTTGGACGCTTTGGACCTGTATGGGAGTATCGTTTAGGTTGATAACAGCAAAGGTCATCGCTCGTGCCGCAGACTCAACCTGAATATCCCCAAAGTCATAAGCGGTTGGGTTAGCCATAGTCCCAGATTCCCGATCGGTTGCCAATATGGAGTAGGTGCCGCTATTTGTCGTCCGATACAGCTGAGCGGTATAGGTGCCAGGTTGAACTTTAGGGAGAGAGATGAGACGGGCCAGTAGTTGACCGCTCTCATCGTAACCTTTGGATGCGGAACTGTTTTGGTCAAATATGCGGAGTTGCAGCCGCAACGGATCTTCCATCACTACGTGCACAAGTAGCGGGCTTACCTTATCAACGGAGAAACTGTACCAAAACCAGGTATCTGTAGCACCTGCATTATAGAATCCGAGCAAATTCGCTTGGGGAACATCGAGAGACAGCGATTGCGCCTCTTTCGCAGATGCCGCTAGAGGTGCCTGAGGCTGTATGGGATGGCTCTCGGCGAGCGTAGTGATCGTGTAACCACCATAACCATTTGTGCGATAGAGCCGGATATAGTACATACCGGGCTGCAGATCAGTGCGTTGTAGTTCACGTACTGATTTTGACCCGGAGCTGTCAGAGTGTAGTGAGCTAGAACCATTCGAATCATATAGAAATGCCTCATGGTACAACGTGTCATCGGCTTTGATGAGGATCCGTAAATTGGTATACTCACTCAATTCAACCTGGTAATAGTCATAGGTATCTGTTTTACTGTTAACGTAATACCCGAGTTGCCCGGTCTGTAACTGATTTACCTCTAGAGAAGCAGCCGTTTGAATGGAGTCGTTGGGCTCTGCGTCCTTTTGTAGTGGTTGCACCGAGTGTTCTGTTTCAAGCGTATATCCACCATAGCCGCCGTCACGGTAAAGTGAGATGTAGTATGTGCCGGCTTCCAGGTCAGAACGCTGTAAGAAACGAGATGATCGAGTACCAGAACTGTCCGAATGCAGAGAGGACGACTTATTGGTGTCGTATAAGAAGCCCTGAAAGCTGAGTGTCTCTTCTCCGGTAATGGTGATGGATAACTGTCCCGGTTGCGTGGTGACGACTTTGTACCAATCCCAAAAGTCGATTTTTCCGCTTGTATAGAATCCCAACAGACCGTCGACACTGTCGTTCTCCTTGATGGTTTGAGCGGAATCGGCTGCATCATTAGGCTCTTGGTCATTAGCATATGTTTGTGGAGTAAAAACAGGCTGAACCGAATACCCGCCGTACCCTGCGGTGCGATATAACCACAGATAGTAGGTGCCGGGGAGGAAATCATGACGCACTAATTTGCGTGACGATAGACTACCTGTGTTATCAGAGTAGAGTAAGGTAGTGCTGTTCGTGTCGTACAAGTGGGCTTGGAATTTAAGACTCTCTTCGCCTTGGATATCGATAGTCAGACTCCCTGGAACAGTTGTTGTTACTTTATACCAGTCTCGAGCATCAACCTGATTATTCATCAAGTAACCAAGCAGGCCTTGAGTGGTCTGATCTATGGGAATCAGGACAGCATCTTTGGCATCGGCATTGGGTTCAGCGTCCTGTGTGTATGGGGTAGGCGTATGTGTCGCCTCAATTGTAAAAGCACCTTCGCCGTTGTACCTATAGACATGCACATAGTATGTACCACTGTAAAGGTCCTTCCTTTCCACCCGGCGTGTCTGACTTGTGCCACTGGAATCACTACTTAAGGTAGATGTTCCATAGTACAGATACAGTGTGGCGGTCAAGCTACCTTCGCAGTGCAGGGTTACTGCTAGTTCGCCAGGTGACGGGATC
>DUQB01000094.1 GCA_012838035.1 Bacillota bacterium
CCTGCGCCGTTGGATTACGGCGCGATTAGGGGGCTATCGCGGGAAGCTCAGGAAAAACTGATGCTGGTGCAACCGACCTCCATTGGGCAGGCCGGCCGCATACCAGGAGTTTCGCCGGCAGATATCGCCATTATCTTGGTTCACCTAGAAGCTATGAGAAGAAAGCTCCAACCATAATTCGCCCGTGTGCGAACGGAGTCTGCTGGGAAATTGCGGCGTTTTCGTCTGGCGAAATCGGCTGCATGGATCTATACAGGGAGAGAGGCAGGATACATGGACGCTCTATTCGCCCGGATGCTGCAGGCAAACGCAAGTGCGATGGGTATAAGTCTAAGTGCCGTCCAATTAGAGCAGTGCATTCGTTATGCCGCTCTGGTGGTAGAATGGAACGAACGCATGAACTTGACTTCCTTAGTGTCCCCTGAAGATATGGCGATCAAGCACTTTATCGACTCTTTCACCTGCTTAGGCGTAGGCACATGGCCTGTAGGGGGCAAAGCGGTCGATGTGGGTACAGGCGCCGGTTTTCCGGGCATTCCGCTAGCCATTATGCGGCCCGATCTGCGCTGGGTTCTGGCTGATGCTTTGAATAAGCGCATTGAGTTCCTCAAGGTTGTGGTAAGGGAACTGGGACTTGAGCACGTCGAGTGCGTTCATGCGAGAGCGGAGGAAATAGGGAGGCAAAAGGAGCTACGCGAACAGTGCGATGTAGTCGTAGCACGGGCTGTGGCTCGCTTGCCGGTGCTGCTGGAGTACTGTCTGCCTCTGGTTAGGCTGCAGGGCGGGTTTTTGGCCATGAAAGGCAGAGAAGCCGCAACGGAAATGGCAGAGGCGCAAAGCGCCGCTAGGATTTTAGGTGCGGCAGAACCGCTGGTAACCGAGCTTGAGTTGCCGCAAGAAGCCGGAACAAGAACACTTGTTTGGTACACGAAGATAAAGAAGACGCCCAAAACCTATCCTAGGCGCGCCGGTCTGCCGGCTAAGGCGCCTTTGCAGTAACGAAGGTATCTGCAGGGCAGGAATGGTTGCAGTAGAGGACGAAGGTAAGCAGAGTCATATGTGGATGTGGCATCTATTCCAAGCCGGGGTGTAGCTATGGGTAGGGTTATAGCTATTGTGAACCAAAAAGGTGGAGTGGGCAAAAGCACCACTGCGATCAATTTAGGGGCGTACCTGGCCTCTTTTAATAAGCGCGTGCTGGTTGTGGATCTTGATCCGCAAAGCAATGCCACCAGCGGCGCGGGGGTAGAAAAGGGCGCAATTAGTGAAAGCATGTATGAGGTGCTTATTCAGCAAGCCCAAATTGATGATGTGATCAAACCTTCGGCTATGCCCGGCATGGATGTGGCGCCGGCGACAATCGGCTTAGCTGGTGCGGAAATTGAGTTGGTCACCGAGATGTCGCGTGAATTCCGTCTCAAGAACGCTTTGGAAAGCGTGGTTGATGAGTACGATTATGTCCTTATCGATTCGCCTCCGTCACTAGGCTTGCTGACGCTCAACGGCTTAGCGGCCGCTCACGGCGTGATCATTCCCATTCAATGTGAGTATTACGCTTTGGAAGGCCTGGGCCAGTTAATCCAAACGGTGGAAATGATCCGGAGGCATGTGAATCCCACCTTGGCGATAGACGGCGTGGTGATGACGATGTATGACGGTCGTACCAACTTGTCCGCGCAAGTAACTGAGGACGTACGCAATTTTTTGGCCGACAAAGTGCATGTGTTTGAGGCTGTGATACCTCGAAATGTACGATTAAGCGAAGCGCCTAGTTTCGGCCTGCCGATCAACTTATACGATGATAAATGCCGGGGAGCGGAAGCTTACCGACAGCTTGCGGAAGAGGTGTTGGGTACATGAGTGCGAGAAAAGCGTTAGGCCGCGGGTTGGATGCGATCATACCGAGCAGCGGCCCGGAACCGATACCTATCCAAGCTGGAACGGAAATCCCGGTAAGTAAAATTACGGCTAATCCGGAACAACCGCGGCGGCATTTTGATCAAGCCCAGTTGGAAGAGTTGGCGGCTTCGCTGAAGGAACATGGTATGTTGGAGCCGGTAATCGTTCGACCGAAAGGTGAAGGTTACGAACTGGTAGTAGGGGAACGACGCTGGCGGGCGGCGCAGCTGGCCGGTTTAAAGAGTATTCCTGCGATTATTCGGGCTTATGACGATCGTCAGGTCATGGAGTTGGCGCTGGTTGAGAACTTGCAGCGCGAGGATCTCAACCCGTTGGAAGAGGCGGAGGCTTTTGCTCGCTTGGCGCAGGAGTTTAACTTAACACAAGAACAGATCGCGCAACGAGTAGGTAAGCAGCGTTCTACGGTAGCCAACCGCATGAGACTGCTTGAACTGGATGAGCAGACACGGGAGCTAGTGCGCAAAGGTGAGCTTTCAGCCGGACACGCACGGGCGTTGTTGGCCGTCACGGATGTGTCCAGAAGGCGGGAGTTGGCGCAAAGCGCCGTTACGGAAGGGCTCTCCGTACGCCAAATAGAGGCTGCGGCCCGGCAGGAAACGGAACCGAAAAGGCGTAAACGCATATCCCGGACGCAGAAGCGGACCGTGCTGCCGGAGCTTGTTGAGGAGATGCAGCAAGCATTGGGTACCAGGGTGCGTATTGTGCGGAAGGGCAATGGCGGACGCTTTGAAATTGAGTTTTATAGTGATGAAGATATTACCCGCATTTATGAGCTGATTGTGCAAGGACGCAGCTAGGATTATCACTCAATCAGATTCCGGGGAACCGACAAGCGTCTTTGGATGGACGGATGGAGGCCGGTAAATGCCTCTTGAGCAAGAAAACGGATTACGACTCTTACAGGTCGGGCAGGCTATTGGGCTTTATACTCATTCCCCGATATACCGGGGGAACTACCAAAGCCAAGTAATCGGTATTGAGGACGCCGGGGTACGCATCACCCTGCCCATAGAGGACGGTAAGTTGACGCTGCTTCCCGTAGGCCTGAGCGTTGTTGTGACCGTAAACACAGCTCAAGGCGTACGGGAGTATCCTTCACGCGTGCTGGAGCGTAGAGCGGGTACTGACCGTTATCTTTTACTCGAAGCGCCTGCTGTGAAGAAACAGGCGCCTATGGAGAGACTAGTGCCCGTTTGGGCGGTGACCAGCGGTAAAGGTGGTGTAGGAAAGACCACCGTCATCTGCAACTTGGCAATAGCCCTGGCCGAATTAGGTAAGCGTGTCTGCGTCATTGATGGAGATTTAGGTACGGCTAACATCGACATCATGCTCAACCTTCCGCCCAAGTACAACCTATCCGATGTGGTAAGCGGCAACCGCCATATCCTAGAAGCTGTAATAGAGGGGCCAAAAGGGATTATTGTTCTTCCCGGCAGTTCCGGCCTGCAAGAGATCACTGAACTGAAAGATGATGACTTCGAGCGGTTACTGCGCCAGTTCCAAATTTTAGAACGCTATACGGACATCATGCTGATAGACACCTCAAGTGGGCTGTCTCGCAGCGTTACGAACTTTATTGTCGCGGCCAACCAAGCGGTATTGGTCACCACGCCGGATCCTCCCGCGATAACGGATGCCTATGCATTAGTTAAAGTGTTGGCAAGAGCAGGGTATCAAGTACCGATGAAAGTTGTGGTCAACAAAGTGCGCTCGCCGCAAGAAGCAATTGATGTTGCGGACAAAATGGTGTTTGCGGCCAAACACTTCTTACAATACGAGATCAGCGCCATTGGTCACGTAACAGACGATGAGCTTGTAGAGAGATCGGTCCGGGAGCAGGTTGCCGTAGTGGAACGGTATCCGAAGACCATGGCGGCTCAAGACCTACATAATCTGGCGGCTACGCTTCTAGGATTAGAGGTGGGTCCGACCCAAAAGGAACAACAGGTCAGTCCTCTGGGGTTCCTCCAGAGACTAAGAGCACTGATTGGTTTTAGAGGTGGCGGCAGCGAGAAAAAGAGATGAAACAGAAGAGAGTGTTCCACGTGGAACACTTTTTTTATTCTATAGGGAATACCAAATCACTCGAGGTGCAAAATGTTCCACGTGGAACATTACGAGAGTATGGGTGTAACAGTTAGCAGTATAATACCGATCCGCCGAGGCCACCTGAAAGAAGCGGGTTGGGGATGAGAGGAAGGAAGCGGTAGTCCCGAGACAAAAGGGGGACTCTTAGAGGATGACCTCATGGCCGTGGCACACGATGTCCAAGCGAATGGACGGAGGCGGAGGGAAACTCCGAGGCAAGGCAACGTGAGGCTATGCCGCTGATATCCCGCGGAACTAGGGGCAACCTTGACTATTAGCGGTCACTTGAGGTGTTCCACGTGGAACAATAGGGGGGAACCAGACGGACGTAATACTACCCCCAGTACGTACGGAGGCATCCTGGCTCCGTAATGAAGGCGTTGCACAAAGGGTTATTGGACAAGGATAACATGCATACCAAGACGGCTCCTAACGGCATGTCGCCCTAGACGTTGGGAAAAATGATCCAGAAAACGAGCACAGGCGTCTAAATTGTTCCACATGGAACAATTACACAAGGAAACTGGTGTGAAGGCTTCCGATTAGAAGCGTGGAAGTAGGAGCCTGGATAGGCTCGGTGTAATAAGGCAGTCACTAGGCAGTGATGAAGAGCCACCTGCTATACTTGCAGATCCAAAACCTTGCGGCATGAAACGTTCTAATGTTCCACGTGGAACATTTGTGGGAAAAGGGCTGGATCGGGTTATGGATAAGATCCCGAGGATGAAAGTGCCGTTGGCGATGCAGCTGAATGACACTGTGGCATCAAGGTACGTATGGTAACACCAATAAAGCTAGCGTCTTAAGGAAGCTTAAATCAATACACGGAAAATGAAGATTTATCCTGATATCAGCGTAATAGCTACAGAGGATGAAATCAGATGAATGATGATAGGCAGCAACAAAATGGCAGGCGCTACTTTCGCCTATTTTTTGTGGGGCACGATGTGGAGGAATAGATACGAAAGGCGGGTTTTGCCGTACACTCATGGGAGACGACTCGTAGTTATGTAGAGACGGACGGTGTCCGGCAGCCTGAAGGAGAATCCAGTATTCCGGAACCAATGAATTCGACGGAAGCATTTGGGGCCAAATGGAATCCCCATGCGAAAAGTACCTATTTCTGGTTTGGCAGCCGGAACTATAGCATCAATACATGTGGTTGTTATTTATCTTGAGCAACGCGAACAGGATGAGA
>DUQB01000012.1 GCA_012838035.1 Bacillota bacterium
AGCGGCGGCCGAAGCATCTCCGCCCTGGTAGACCCGGCCGTGGATATCATGCCCGGCATTCTGGAACTCTGCGATATCCCTATTCCGACCGCGGTCCAAGGCGTCAGCTTCGTGCCTTTGCTCAGTGGTGACGTCGCAGCTACACGCAGTGAGATCTTCTACCAAATCCCCATGGAAAAAGAAGGCCCGGAGCGTTTTCCTATTCCGGAGCGAGGGATACGCACGCACGAATGGCTCTATGTACGCACGCCGGATGCAGCTGTTGCGTTGTTCGATCTGGTCAACGATCCGCTGGAGATGCATAACCTCGTCAATGAACCCGCACAGGCGACAAAGCAACAGGAACTTGACGACCGACTAACGGCTATCATGACGCAGCTGGGAGATCGCTGGGACTACGAAGCCGTGTTTCCACCGGTCGATTTCCAATCCCATGAAGATGCGCCGGCTTGGCACGCGGAACTGTTGACGCGTGCTGTTGTGGAGTAACTAGATATTTGGCTGCTATACATTATGATGTGACCGACAGGGGCGCTTTTGATCATAAGTGTGTCTTCACTTATTCAATGCCAACAAAACTTTGGTTAATAAATATGGGGAGGCAGGAGAGGGGCAGGATGCACTGGTAGAACAGAGAACTAAAAGGGATGCAAGAAAATACTTCGTTAGAGGAGCGGTTAATTAATGCTGTCAAGGAAGTTCATGGTGACCATGGCTTTTGTTTCCTTGCTCTGTCTTACCGCATGGGGGGCTGTATCAGCAGCGACGTCGTTCACCTTTGAGTATGACATGAGTCAAGATGACACCCGTAAGGTCGAGTTTGTCTCCCCTACGGTTACCGGTTCAGGCGTTAAAGGCTTCAACTTAACACGAGGTCCGGGAATTAACCCTGCTAACCTAATTCATGGTTATTCGGCCGATGGGTGGAACGGTGCCGTAACGCTTGCTGATGCCATCACTCAGGGAAAGTACTATCAATGGGGATTTACGACTGAAGCTGTCGTGTCTTTGCAGACAATGGATGTGTATCTGCGGCGTTCAGGAGTTTCGTCTCCGATGAACATGGAAATCCATGTGAGTTTCGACGGCTTTGCTACACCGGGTTTTGTCGTCTCGAGATTCAACTATTACGGCCGCAGAGCAGGTACTGCTCCGGCGGTTGATCCGACGCTCACCGATCCCTTCTATTACATGCATAGCCAGCTGTCAGGCAGACCTGACACTGAAACCAGTCTTGGAGATGCGATACCGACGATCGATCTCACGCAGTTTCCGCAGTTGCAAGGTATTCCGGACGGAGTTGAAGTAACCTTCCGCTTATATGCTTGGGGGAACGAAGCCACCACGCCGTCGAACAGCTTCGCCTTGGGACGCATGAGCGGTCCCAAAATCACTGGCATCGTGGGCCGGTAATCATTCTGCTTCTACTCAATTTTTAAGCTTTGAGACGCTGCTGAATACCTAGCAGCGTCTCTTGCTCGTGCGCCCGGCATGTCCACTGGGCCGGAGGGTTGCAGGATACCCTCGTCGCCCAACCAGCGGGAAGACAACCCGTAGGCAAGGGTGCCATCCGTAATGATGGGTCTGGAGGAAGCCCAAGGGAGAGTACGGGACCTAACGCAAGTGAACCGAGGTTGGCTTGTCAGGTGGGTAACCTTGCGAGATATGGGAAAGCCCGATAGCTGGATAACCTGGCAAGTTAGGACGGAGGGGCTCGTACGCAGGCAGGTGGACTTTCCCGGGAAGCCCGCCACGTCCTGCAGGAAGGAGCAGGTAAGCGAGGCACAAGCGGAGACGCGAGGCCGATGGACGCCCTTATTTCATCCATGGCAAGACTGTGCACGTACCGGGCCATACGATGAGTCGGCGTCGAACCTGTCTTTAGAGACGCATTTTATCATAAGTTAATCTTCACTCATTCAAAGCCAACAAAACTTTGGTAAACAATTATGGGAAGGCAGGAGAGGGGCAGGATGCATAAGTAAAATCTGGAAGTAGAGTGACGAACAGAATACTTCGTAAGAGGAGTGGTTACTTAATGCTGTCAAGGAAATTTATCGTGACCATGGTTTCTATTACTTTGCTTTGTATTACCGCATGGGGGGCTGTATCAGCAGCGACGTCGTTCACCCTCGAATATGACTTGAGTAAAGATGATACCCCTGTTCTCGAGTTTGTGCCTGCTACGGTTACCGGGTCAGGCGTAAAAGGCTTCAATTTAACACGGGGTCCGGGAATTAACCCCAAAGACTTGGTCTATGGATTTTCGGCGAATACGTGGAACGGCGCCGTCTCGCTCGCTGATGCCATCGCCATAGGGAAATATTTCCAGTGGGGATTTACGACTGAAGCTACCGTATCTTTGCAGACTCTGGATATCTATCTGCGGCGTTCAGCGGCTACGTCTCCGATGAACATTGAGATTCATGTGAGTTTCGACGGCTTTGCTACGCCGGGTTTTGTCGTCTCGAGATTCAACTATTACGGCTATAGATCAGGTACTGCTCCGGAAGTCGATCCGACGCTCTCCGATCCCTTTTATTACATGCATAGCGAGTTGCCCGGGAGACCTAACGATGCAGCCGATCCTGGAGATGTGATGCCGACGATTGATCTCACGAAATTCCCGCAGTTGCAGGGTATCCCGGCCGGAGTTGAGGTAACCTTCCGTTTATATGCTTGGGGTAATGCGGCCACCACACGAGCCAACAGCTTCGCCTTGGGACGCTTGAAAGGTCCCATAATAACTGGTGTGGCCCAGTAATCAGTCTGTTGTCACTCAGCTTGAGGGTTACGAGACGCTGTCGCCATAATGCACAGCGTCTCTTGCATTATTAAGAGGCGGCAAGCTGCGTCCATCCCCTTCTGCCGCACTGTGGATCCCTAAGCCATCTCCTACGACTAAGGCGCCATCAATACGTTTTCAGGTTGAGATCACTGCGTATCAAATGATTTCGGGCTCAAGACATCCTTGACTGATGAGGAGAACAGCCGGCGTCAGACTCCGCAGTTTTATCGCGCAGATCTGAAGCAGATCGCTGTTTCTCCACCGAGCCCATTTACGCAAGCAAGAGGATTCCATCAGCCGAGAGACGGCAAAGCGTCGCCTCTCGTTTGCTTACATCTACTTAGGCGTTCCAATACCTTTGCAGGTTAAGGTCAGCGTGCATCGAACTGAAAGCTGTGAGGCGATTTACATCATATGGCCGACTTCCAGGATATGCCGGCATATGGCTTGAGTAGTTCCTAATAGGCGGAAATTTGAGAGGTATCTCATGATGAGTTATCAGCTTTCTATAGGGGTGTTACTCATTGCCGGGAGTACCATCGCCTTTGTCTGTGGGTTGTATGCCACTCACGGCAGTTTTAAGCTAAACATCAACAAATTGTTGATGTTTATATGCCTAGCCCTATTGGTCTGGTCGTTAGGTTTGGCTATTACGGCAACTGCGGCAAACATCGAAATCTCTGCTGTGGGTCATCTTATCGCGCCTATTGGGTGGGGGCCGATGTCCGGCTTATTGCTGCACTTCGTTCTTCTATTGGTAGGTAAAGAAAAGCTGCTGAAGAAGTGGTGGGCTTATGCCGTTTTATACCTACCGGGCACCCTCATGATCCTTATGTTTACGATCCTACCTTTGTTCGGTATTAATACCGACAGTTTCGTGTACACCCCCTATGGCTGGACGCCGGTGGTTGAGCCGGATATTTGGGACACCGTGTTCATTGTGTATTACAGCAGCTATGCCGCGCTGAGCATCATCATTTTGCTGGCAACTCGTAGAACGACCACCGAATCCAGCCTACGTTTGCAGGTTACGCTGTTGGCGGCGGCCTTTAGCGTAGCTTATTTCTTAGGAAGTCTGTTTGACGTTACCCTAGAATCTTTAAGTATCTACTTCCCCCAAATTGCGCCGGTCTTCTCTGTATTAGGCACGGGAGCCATAGCTTATTCGGTCCATCGTCACAGACCACTGCATGAGAAGCCGGTCAATCAGGGTGAGATCATTCTGACCGACGATGTACGCAGTAGCATATACACTTTGATGGCAGTCATGTTTATCATCGGCGGCATTCTCATACTGACGCACCATGTAATAGCCGGAGATATCAGTCATCATTATGCTCATATATACTTCCTGATTACGCTCGTTGTGGCCGGATTCATCTATTCATTGAAGTGGCTCAGGTTATCTCACGATCTAAAGGACCTGTTGATCACCATCGCCTATCTGGTTTTTATCCCTGTTATTTTCATGCGCTTTATCCATTCCGGCAGTATCACCGTGTGGGCATTCGTGTTGTTGGTGATGATGATCGCCATGCTGTATAACAATCAGTTCATGCTCCTAGGTATAGGTAGTTCCACTTTCATGAACTTGGCGGTTATTTGGGGCGCAAATCCCAACGTACGTGTGACTGTGGAGACATCCGACCACATTGTGCGCCTTGTATTTGTCGCCATAGGTACCGCTTTGGCACTCTATGTGAATAACATCTATATCGCCAGGTTAAGGGCGAATGCCATCTATGCTCAAACTCGTCAGTCGCTTTCGGATATTTCGCAGGCGCTGCTTTCGGTGCGGGAGCAGACGATCAATGAGAGGGCCGAGATGCTGCTTGCCAAGTGCGGCAGCTTTTTGGGTTGCAGGCACGCTTACGTTGTTCTATTTAATGAAGATCGCACCAAAATCATCGAAAAATGGGAGTGGTTGGCCGAGGGAATGTCCCAGGGTATGGATGGAATCCTGAACAATTACGACGATACCGTGATGAAGCTGTTCAGGCAACTTGAATCGAACGCCTTATACGCCATACCAGACACCAACCTTCTTTCGCCTACCACTGCAGAAGAGCGAGAGTTGTTTACACGTTACGAGATGCGTGCCGTTGTCGCCGTACCGTTAAAAGACGATAACGGACTGGTGGGCTTGTTGGGCTTTCACTCGAACCGGCCCTTAAACGAGTGGGAGCGATACTCACCGGACTATTTGCAGATTGTGGCCGGCATGGTCTCAGATACCATTGCTCGCATCAAGGGGGAGCGACATATTCGGTATCTGGCCTACCACGACCAGCTTACAAGTTTGCCGAACCGTGATTTATTTAAAGAGCATCTGCAGTTGGCGATTGAGCAGACGAAGAAATCCGGCAAGATGGTGGCAGTCATATATGTAGACTTGGACTCGTTTAAATCGATTAACGATACGATGGGGCACGACTTGGGCGACGAACTGCTGACTGAGGTGGCGCGCCGGTTGTCCGGTCACATGCGCCCGGGCGACGTAGCATCTCGCTTTGGCGGCGACGAGTTCTTAATCATGATCAATCAAGTTACTACCAACGAAGAGATCATCGGCATTGTGGAGAAGTTGATGCAAACGCTGCAGCGACCTTATTACATTGAAGGTATAGAGTACTTCGTCACTACCAGCGCTGGGATAGCCCTCTATCCGCAGGATGGAGACGATGTGGACACACTGATTAGAAAAGCCGATATAGCTATGTATAGGGCAAAGGAGCTGGGCAAGAACAGCTACCAGCTGTGTTCCGACGACATGCGTGATCAGATGATGGAAAGAGTCCGGCTGACCAACCATCTATATAGGGCGTTGGAGAGGCGGCAACTTGAGTTGTACTACCAACCGCAGGTCAACATGCGGGAAGGTCGGATAAGGTCTGTCGAAGCGTTGTTGCGATGGCATTTACCCGAAGTGGGTTTGATCAGCCCGTCCAGCTTTATTCGATTGGCGGAACAAGCAGGATTAATCAACGAGATTGGCGCCTGGGTATTGGAAACTGCGTGTCGTCAGAGTGGGCAATGGCAGGAGAAGGGCTTGCCTAAGTTGAGAATGGCTGTTAACGTATCGCTGTATCAACTGTATGATCCCGGTTTCGTTCAGTTAGTGGATGATACGCTCAAACGCACACGACTAGAGCCATCCGATTTAGAGCTGGAGATTACCGAAACGGCGCTGGGAGGCCAGATGGATGATATCGTTAATACCTTGACGCAGCTCAAGCGTGTTGGGGTCTCCATAGCACTCGACGATTTCGGCGCAGAATATTCATCACTTACCCGGTTGAGGCTTTTGCCCGTTGATCGCATCAAGATGGGAGCACAACTGGTGCTTGGGGCTGGAGGCAGTATGAAAGGTCAAATCATAGCAGAAATGATCATCGGCCTGGCGCAAAGGATGAATCTGGAAGTGATTGCCGAAGGTATTGAGACGGAGCAACAGGTGGAATACTTGCGTAGCCTGGGATGCGATGTGATTCAAGGGTACTACTTCTACAAGCCCATGCCGGCGCATGAAATTGAAAAGCTTTTTCAATAGTAGGCGCCTATACTCATGCCCCTACGAATCCGTGGACCATATGTAAAAGGGTATGCGCCGCATCGTCCTAAGTAGTAAAATTCGCGCTTTATCCCTGTTTGATTGCGGGGGACCCTTTCCTGTCAAAACTACGCGATCGTAATCCTTGCCAAGGTGCGATAGAATTGAATTGTATGTATTTGGATCACTTTGGACATGCTGTGCTCAAGGTCTGCGTAGGTGTGAGCTTTGCCAATGCGGAAGCTCGGAAAGGATTGAAATAATGTGCTGTCGACGCTGTTGATAATTGGACTAGCTGGTTTTCTTCAAGGGGCAATTGGTTTTGGTTTCGGCATACTTGCAGTTACGTTGCTGTCTTTATTCAGTAACATTCGAGAGGCGTCCGTGTTAGTAGCGTTATCGGGTCTTAGTATTAATATCGCGCTGTGGTGGCGACTTAGAAATCATTTTCAATGGAAGCAAGTCGCGCCTCTCATACTTAGCACCGTAATCGGCGTACCTTTAGGTGTGCTTTTTCTAAAATACACCAGCATCAAATGGTTGCAGGTAGTGCTGGGTGGTTGGTTGATCCTCACCTCACTTTACTCCCTCATCCCCAAAACGCATAGAAAAAAATGGCCTACAGTCGCCGGCATACCAAGCGGTATATTGGCAGGTCTTTTCCAAGGCGCGTTTGCTATGGGCGGTCCTGCTGCCATACCTTATGTGGCGAGTCAACAGTTTTCTAAGTTTCGCTATTCGGCTTCATTGCAGATGCTGTTCCTCACAAGTTCATTAACACGTTTGATCTGCCTAGGCGCCACCGGTTTGTTTACGATTGACAAGGTGGGTATCAGTCTTTTAGGTGCAATTGTGGCTATAGGTAGTTCACAGCTTGGACTGAAAGTGTTGGATCGCATACCCGAATTGGAACTGCGCAAGGGCACTGCAGTTACCCTGCTTATGCTGGGGATTAGGTATATGTACATCTTCTAACCTATGCCGCCCTCATAGCCTTGCGGTATCATATCCTGCAAGTGGGCAAAGGGTAGGATATGATACCACTCTGCAAGGTCACTCAGTTTTGTTTAGCCCCGCGATCTTATGGAGCGAATCTGATTTAGCGTATCGGCCCGCCTGTCTTCCTCCTGCTTTAACCCCGTTTCGTGTACTTATTCATGTGAAATTATATGTCAGCCTCATCGTCGACGTTATCGATCAGATAGCCGTAGCTTATCCATTCGAATTCTTCTATGCCGATGTAACCACCGGAGGCGGCTCGGTCTGTGGATTGCTCAAAGTGGGATAACAGTGGAGGAGTGTCTATAGCTGGGCTTCTTTGGTGTGGCTGCAGCGGCAAGGTAGGCGGAGAGCCCTATACATAGCGGAATTTGGCCGCATCGCACTCAGCGGCTGCCCTTTTTGAGCAAATGGTCGGACTGGTCGATGTAGCCACCAGCCGACGGCTCGGTCTGTGAATTGCTCAAGGTGGGATAACAGTGGGTGGGTGTCTATAGCTGGGCTTTTTTGGTGTTGCTGCAGCGGCAAGGTAGGCGGAGAGCCCGATACATAGCGGGATTTGGCCGCATCGCGCTCAGCGGCTGCCCTTTTTGAGCAAATGGTGCGGAAGCGACTCGCTCGGGCTTCCGGCAAGAAAGAAAGCTCACCCCTTGCGTAGCCGGTGAAGGAGAAAGAGCACCGGGACTACCGGGAGTGAGCAATTCTTATCGGGTCAGGTAAATCAGAGATGCCTACGGTATGATCATTGACTTCTGTTTTCCGCTTACATACTACCCCTCTGCTATTCGCAAAGCCAGCGTACCATCCAGGCTACCGCTAATGCTTGCACGTAATCCGGTACGTCGTGATCCGTCCCCGTGAGGAAATTGGCAAAGCCTTCTCCAGCCCCTAGCAAGGACCAGACCTGAGATAGCTGGTATCCGATTTCAGGCATATTGTCGTTGCTTGGTGAGTACATCTTATCGGCCATGCCGGAAATGTTGAGGAACGGACGCGGTGCGATAAGAGCAGCAAACTCATGCATATCAAAGGGGATTTCATTGCGCAGGAAAGGCTCTCGCAACCGGGGGAAGTGGACGTACCAGCGGTCTCTGGCGAACTCCAGTTTCTTAGGGTTATCCTGCCAAGACGTCAGACCGCAGCTGGAAACGGCGGCTCTTACACGTTCATCAAAAGCAGCCAAGAAGATACTGCTGTATCCGCCTAATGAGTGCCCTATGGTACCCAGGCGCTGCGGATCGACTTCCTCTAGTCGGCAAAGTACGTCGAGGGCTCGCTGGGCATCCCAGATGGCCTTGCCGGTAGCAGACCATTTGGGGTAACGAGCTGCGAAAGGTGATGTATCATAAGGCTTAATGTCTGCCGGTTGTCGCTCTCCGGCGCAAACGTGATCCGGCGCTAAAATGATAAAGCCGTGCTTTGCCAGAAGGCAGCCCCAGTCGCGATTGCGCTTTGCGCCGGCGCCAAGCTGTGTGTCCTTAGCTTCGGTGCTGGTACCGTGTTGGCATAGGACGGCTGCTCCACAGCGGCGTTTTTCCTTAGGCGGAATAAGCAGATGAGCCTTCACTATTTCGCCCGGCTCTACTTCATAACTGATGAGCATCTGCTTATATTCAGGCTGGTCCTTTTCTTCCAAAACCGTAAAAACAGGGGGCTTGGCCTCTAACGGCGGGGCTTCACCTAAGTAGTACTCGATAATGCCGCGCAATTGCGTACGGCGGTTCGCCCATTCCTCCGGCGTAGTAATTTGTCGGATGTTTCCTTGATCATCGGTGTAAGACAACAGGGGGCGTACACGCATACGTCCCGAATCCAGTGCAGTAGACATGCCTAGACCTCCACTTGTCTGATTCTATTGTCTCCTTATTAGCCGTCAGTAGCGGGTAACCTGCCCCGTTGCGCTGAAACATTACATTTAATGTAGTAGCCGAACGACGACCTGGTCTTCAGATCGCTCAAAATGTAGTAGATGAGAACTTCGAAGGCGTTTTTAGCGATGATGCTTGCCGGAAAACCGCTGCCATACCGGCTCCACCCTCATCACCATCTTTAATGATTCTCTACGAGTGCTTCGCATGGCGATGTTCCCGGTCAGCGCATTTCCTAATCGCAGGTCTGAAACAGCCTCTATGTCCATCCGGTGCAAGCCTGTTTTAAACCTAACAGTTATGCAGGCACATGGTGTTTTTTTGCAGGAAAGCGCTACTTCAGGGTGAACTAAAAAAGGTACCGGTTTTTTTGTTAGTCGTCGGGTAACGAAAGGTAATGCCGCTCTTCGGACCGTCTCCTATCAACAAACTGGCGGTGATACAAAGTTACGGGATCCGGCGTTTTGGTATTATGCGGATAACCTAGCGCAATCGGAACCCTACCCCGCGATGGCATGCGATGCCGGGCTGTCGCCGGGCAGGCCACGGGCGTCATAGTGCAAGTTGGTTGTGTTCCGGCAGACGTGGGGTGATGATGAGGCGGAGTTATCCAATAAACCTACAGCAGGTAAAACATACAGGTGATCTTCGTAGTCAATGGATAAGAATCATGCTAGAAGGGGGTTCAATAGTGAAAGACCTTATGTCGAGAAGAGTACTCGCCCTATTAACCATCTGTGTTTTGGTGTTTGCGCCCGTATCTGTCGTAGCGGCAGAGACCATTAATATCGGGCATTTTGTTTCACTCGATCAGTGGAACGATCGCTGGGGTCCTCAAGTTAATTACTGTAAAGTGACGACCGGCCTCGAGTTGAACTCAATATATATTCCTCACTCGCAATACAGCGAAAAGCTGCTATTGATGGCTGCTGTCGGCGATATGCCGGATTTGCTCCTAATCCCGCCGGAAAGAATCGCCTCGATAACTGATGCAGGTTTACTGGAAGATGTAGAACCTTGGATTAAAAAAACGGAACTTGATCAACGCGCTTGGTTCCCCCCCGCACTTAACTCTACTTATTATGCCGGCATTACGGTAGGCTTGCCTGCCTATGTCATCAACTACACCTATGCCTATAACAGAGATATCCTCAACGACCGAGGCATCGTTTCGCCTAGGCCGGATGAGTGGCTCTCATGGGATATGGTCTGGGATATCGCCAAGAAGGCCACGTTGGATCAGGACGGCGACGGCACTCCGGAAATCTGGGGTTTCTTCAACAACACGACGTTCGTACAGGTCTTGGCGCTTATTCGTCAGGCAGGCGGCGATGCATTTAACGCGGACGGCTTTGTGGAATTCAGCAAGCAACCAACCAGAGATGCCGTGCAGTTCACTCTCGATATGATCAATGAAAAGCTGCATGCTCCTTCCGCAGGGTTATTCACCGACGGTAAAATGGCGACGATGCGCATGGGTTCGGGGAATACCACCAATGTATTGGCGCAGAAGCATCGCATGTCGGTAGGTACGGCTGCAGGTATTATGAACAAGGTGAAGTCCGACGTCTCGTACATCACCACGTGGTCTCTGCCTGTTGCTTCTCAGAATAAGGAAGCCGCCTTCCGCTTTGCGTCTTGTATGGTATCTCGTGAAGCGCAGGGATTTGTCTCCGCTCGCGGCGTAGTGCCTATGCGCCGTGATGCTGCTCTGGCTGAAGACCGTCGTGACCTGCTTATCGGACTCATCAATAACCTGGAGTATTCGGTCAGCTACCCGTATCATCCGGAGGTAGAGTTCGTACAGAGTACGTTTGACGGCGTCATGAAACCGGTATGGCAAGGACAGGCTGGTGTAGTGTCAACGCTGGAATCCTTGGAACGCGTTATCAACGCTCACTTAGCTGAACGTTTGAATAAGTAGGTTCTTTGAAATAGCTGTGGCATGGTCACTCAACGCGCTGGTGAGTGACCATGTTCTATTTTCTACAACTTTGGGCTAAAATGATTTGGTCGGCCCTCAAATAGACTGTCTTGTCTCGGCAGTCGACGGTGATGTCGTCATGAAGCGGCAAAACAGGTATACTGATGGCATTGGGTGTGTATCAGCAGTGAGGGTTCCCAAAGGCATAGCGGAGCTATTGTCGGAAGCGACGCTGTTACAAGCCGCAAATATTCCGGTGGCCTTGAGCCTATAAACGGCATCTATGGTCTGAAAGCGGGGCTGTTCTAATGCGAGACCCTCGCCATCGCAGGCGTACATCGCCTCCCAAGTCAATGGCGAAAAGGCAAGCTGTCAAACAATCCAACCAATCCTTCGCAGATCAGTTCGCCGCCTTCATTGCCGAGAATCCGAACCTGACCAACGAGCTTTACGGCTTATTCGACATCGGTATCGCCGCGATGAATGCCGGTGATTATGCGAGAGGTAAGCAGGTATTTAGGGATATCGCGTCTTTTGGTCCCGACCGCAGCCCGTTTTGGCTCTTTGTCGTCAACAATTTAGGTGCGTGTTGCATTGCGGAAAAACAGTATGAAGAGGCCATGCAGTGCTTCTTGGCTGCTGTAGAGAACGAACCTGCGTACACCTTTAGTCTGGCCATGTTAAGTAGAGTCTATTTTGCCATGGGAGAAAGGGAACTGGCGACAAGTACGCTGCAACAGGCGGAAAAAACCTGTATTCCCGAGAATCCCTACTGGACCGTACATACCGATGCCGCCATGGTTATGGTTGAAGCGTATATGACATTCGGTGATTACCGTAGCGCCCTGCGTGTAGCCCTTGACAACAACATGGCCGCTTACGAGGAGACGAACTGCCACGTACTGGCAGTGGCGGCGTTTAACCTGCAGCGCTTTAAAGAGGCGCGAAAGTACTGGCGGTTGGAACAGCAAAAGGTAGACGAAAATCGTCTCATGAGTCTGTTGGTGAGAGTAGCGCTTTTAATGGAGGAGAAAGATCTGCCTCCGTTTCAGATTGATTTTACTGAGGAAATGCCGGATGATTTAGATATAAATGAGCTTCATTTCCCTTCCGGTTTGATGAAAGCGATTCTCGTCGATTTGATGTGGTCGGGGAACATAGCCGTACGGATCGCGGTAATCGAGCAAATGGCAATGAGCGAGGACCCTTGGGTGAAGCTCTTCTTACGGGCGTTGCAGGCCCAACCTGATATGCCGCTGAAGGTCAAAAAAGCCGCTTGGGATGTATTGCTGTATAAGGGCTTGGTATAATAGGACGAGGAAGTCAAGTCACAATTAGATGGGGAAGTGCTTCCCAGCTTCCGAATATCAGGTGTTGCTTGATGCAAGACAGAGGGCGGCAGCACTATGGTCCTGAGCCGGAGTATGGCGCGTCGTTATCCGAGTGACAGCGCTGTCTGGCGAAAACACTGGTCGATTATGGTTAGGTCATAATCGACGCCTATGCCGGTGACGGCGCCCGGCAGATGATTGCCATCTTGCCTGCTGAGGCGTATATGTAGATGTACGAGGAGGGCTCGTTTATGAGTCTGGCTTAGAGTAGTCGGTCTGTTCAGTAAGCCAAAGTGATCATTTCGCCGTAATCGGCACGTCCTTGAATGCTACTTACCTATACCCTGGACCTTTTGGAATGAAAGATGAGGAGGATACGCATGTTTTACAGAACCAAACGCATTGTTCTCACCGTAGTGTTATCCAGTTGTCTATTGTTTAGCGCCTATGCGGCTTGCGTGGCGGAGAGCGTCAGTTTTTGGACGCAGAAGGCCACAAACCCCACAATGCTGGCTATTCTGGAGGAGTTTACCCAGGAGACCGGCATCAACGTCGAACTGAAGTATATCGACTTCACCACGGACGCTATCTATATCGGCCTGGCGTCCGGTGTTCTTCCGGATATTTTCACCCATGGCGGAGCAGCCATAGGCGCATTTGGGGCGCTGAACTTTTTGCTTCCGCTGGAGCCCATTCTAGATGAGTTTGAGTTTATGAAAGACATGATCCCGCAGGTGAAGACCGCCGGTCAGTATGAGGGCAAACAAGTGGCTATCGCCTGGAACGGCATCACCGTGCGAGATCTGATCTATCGGGTAGATATTCTTGCGGAAATGGGAGTAAGCCCGGCAGCGTTATCGCAAAGCTGGAACAGCTTTATCCAGAACGGCCGCAAACTGGTGCAGCGCAACGCTGACGGCAGTCTACGGCGGAGCGCCATGAACATTCCCAAAACGCAAACTTGGGCTCAACAGTTTTTTATGATCCTGCAGAGCCAGTATGGCGGTAGTCTACTAAAGGATGGCCTGCCGGCTCTCAATGACGGCACTGCGGTGCAGGCGCTACAACTACACGCAGACCTGATTCATGTTCACCAACTGGATGCATTCGGTCATGGCGGCAACCTGGCGACAGGCACCACTGCGTCCATGTGGGGCGGTTGGGGTGATGTAAAAACCAGTGTTGATGCCGGTCACGAGCTAGGCATTACCCATCTCCCATATGAAAAGCAACGTGCCGCCTTCTTTGCCGCCGACTGGATCGCCATACCGGAAGACGCTCAAAACCGCACCGGTGCTATAAAGTTGCTGGAGTATCTGTTGCATCCGGAGCGTCAAAAGCGGATGAATCGCGAAATGGCCGGCGGCGCCTTGCCGTTTTATCGTAGCGCCATGCAATGGGATTGGGTAAAGGCAACACCGCCGTTAGAGAAGCTATTTGATGCCTCGCTCTATGGCGTGCCGAATCCTTCGCATCCGTTGTGGTTTGAGATGCGCGACGTGCTCGTGGCTACGGTTTCAGCAGCCGTAAGGCAGTCGATCTCGCCGCAAGCAGCTATGGAGCAAGCACAGACGCTTATTATGGAGCTTCTTCGTCAATAGAGGTTAATGGATTAGAGGAGACAGCACTGAACGGAACCCGATGCCGCCGCGTCGGGTTCCGTACATTTATGGCCGTGTCATCAGCGGTCCATATGCAGTTTTATTTTACGTCCCCGCCCGGCGAAAAAGCGTTTCAGGTTGTCAGGGAGCTCATATGGATCATTGTTCGCCGGTATTAGGCCGTATATGGCTCGCAGGATCCCGTCCAAAACCATTGCTTTCGGCGGTTGTTCATAGGTTACGCCGTCATAGACAAAGGTCCGGCACTCTACGTCGTCGCCGCAAATGTCGCCGCAACAGCAACAGTCGTTTTCCGTAATGTTGCCGAGGATATCCAGGCCGTTGACTCGTATGGTGGGAGAGCTGAGAAAGCGATACTGCTCTGCAAGTTCCGGCGTGGTTATATTCACTTTGTTCACTTGCACCGAGTAGCCCAGCGTGCTAAGTACTGCCGCAAGCTCTGCCAGAGCCTCCTGTAGGGTGTCGTCGGTCGCCATGCAGCGTTCACAGGTTTTCAAGTCCAAGTACAGGAAATCAATGGTTAACGGCTTCATGGTGGTTGCTCATCCTTTCTGTCAACCGATCTCTAAGCGGCGGACGGCGGGAACCAATGCTCAAAGCTGTTGTGGTCGTAAGCGCGGCTTGCTACCGCAATCTCCCAGCAAAATCAGTGCGAGTTGCTGCGCTGATACAATTCCTGATACTTGAGTTGGAGAAATGCAGCGCGATCCGCTACGTAAACAGGATATTTTCTCCGTCAAGGCTCAAGAATTCACCACTGCGGTTTTTTTACCTCCGCTTATGAATAGTAGTTATTCGGAAACGCTAGTCTCCGATGTAAAGCCACTTCCTAGATGCAGGTGGATTTTTTCCTCCACCTTTCTAGGTTCTCTTTCCTGACAACTCCACACAAAGATCGAGCACCAAAATCACA
>DUQB01000095.1 GCA_012838035.1 Bacillota bacterium
ACACGGCCTACTGCGGCGCTAAAGGCGTTCATGAGGATAAACCCGTAAATCGTCTGGGTCAACGGCGCACCTACAAAGGCTACCAGCAGGAAAGGAGCAGGCTTATTCTCTTGAAAACAGCGTTTCCACGCCCCAATAGCCGTCATCCCCGCCGCACCGGCACCAAAGGCTGAACCCATTGCCGATATTGCGAACACTGCCCCGACACCAATTGCTCCTAGATCAATCATCTATACATTCACTCCCAGTGTCCTGATCTCGATCACCCAAGGCGGGCTTAAGCCCATCACCCGATTTTCTCTTGTCAAGTTACAACACGTTAATCATCACATCTGCGGTTTGTCCGGCTCTTTAGCTTTCCGCATCGCTCAGGACCAGATGTTGGTTAGGTTCCCTTTTGGCGAACGGACGATAAGCAAATCCGGCCCATTCATTCCCCAAGTGGTTGGAGAACTCAAGCATGTTAAGGCGCACGCCGTGTACCACCACCGACAAGGCCGCCATAGCGATATTTAACGAGTGACCTGCTACGATTATGAGTACGCCTAAAAGCGTTCCTACGACGCCGCTTTGCATAAATCCTACGGCCATTTCGTTAAAGCTGTTTGCAATCTCTAATCCGGCCAGACCGACTGCGAACAGACGAATATAGGAGATGATATCTGAAAACGAACTGACACCGCTCAGGATGGTAGGTATAAAGCTCCCCAAGGAACTGAGTACGCCCCGGAAGAAGCCCGTACCCTCCTGATTTTGAAATATAAACACCAGTACCATGCCGACGACGATCATCGGTACGGCAAAGTTGGGCACAGGATACCGCGTGTTGCTGATGACGAGATTGAGAACCAAGTAGTATAGTCCCAGTACGGTGCTCATCCAGCCCAGTTGGGCGAAGGCTTGCATGTTCCGTTCTCGCATCAGGCGGATGAACGATAGCAAGTGCGCCAAGGTGATGTGTATCGTACCGATTACAAAACAGATTTTCTGTACCGTAGCGGCGCTGTGCGGCGCATAAGTGTTTAACGCCGGAATCACTAAGGAACGGAAGCCGGGCAGTTCCGCCATAGCCTCCAAGCCGAACCAGTTGCCGGTAATGGCCCCCCACACCACAGTCGCACCGCTCAACAGCCCCAAGAGAATGATGCCGTCATAAACGGCGCCTTGTTGCTTCTTCTGTTTCGTACCAAAGTACACGCTCGCCAGCAGCATGAGCGAGCCGTAACCGGCATCGCCTATGATCATGGCGAAGAATATGGCGAAGAAGAGTAAGAACCAAAGGCTGATATCGTGTTCCCGGTATCCGGGTATTACTCCCAGCAAATCCATCAGCGGCTGGATGATCCTTATCGGGGCTTTGTTGCGGATGAGAGTCGGTACCTCGTCATCCGGCCCGGGATCGCTGAGGATCAAACCCCATTTGTACTGGGCGACGTTGCTCTTAAATTGGTCCGCCTTCTCAGCAGGCAAGTAGCCTGTGATAACCGCCACGGCGCCGTGCTCCTCTAAGCTGGCCTCAACTTCACCGAATTCGATGCCGTCAAGGATCCGAGTGCGGTACTCATGCAACTGATCACGTTCGGCGGTCATCGCTTCCAACTGGGCAATGACATCATCATGTTGCCGCTGAACTCGAGAAATCGCCCGGCGCAGCTGCCCCAGCGATTGTTCCGGCAACGGCTCCTCCTCCAGTGCGACATCCGGTTCTTCGGAGTCTGCCATGGGTATCTCGCCGATCAGTACCGCATAGATCAAGGTTTTGGTCGTCAGCACGGAAAAAACAGGCAACTCCGGTTGCGCTTTACGCAGCTTCTTCCAGGCATCAACCGATAAGCGGATAAGCGAAATAGTCAAGCCGCGCTGTTGCAGATCGTGCAGCAAGCTCAGGTCAAAGTCGCCCCATCCGGCTATACGCGCCTCTTCGCGTTCCAACCGCTCACGCTCGTCCTGTAACCATTTTGCCTTATCAACCAGCTGTACTATGCGCTCACAAAGCTCCTCGGCCTCGGTTTCCGCCAGTACCACCCGAGGCGGTCGGATCTTACCTTGCGGCAATACCCGTAAAGCTTGTTCCACCTGTTGCAATTTCCGACGCAAGACCTCTAAATCTACGCTTTCGGTTTGGGTAACAACCGGGTGCAACACGCCTAGTTCCTGCAACCTCTCGGTCGCCGCCTGAGTATGCTTAGAGAGAACCAGCAGAGTAGCCTTCTTCATCGGTACAATCATGCCTGTCCCCCCATCGCCGATTTTGCTTTAGCCATCTTGCCGCGCACCACCGCCGCGGTCTGTTGATCGCCCAGGTAAATCTGGATAACGCGGATGATCTCCTTGACTTCCGGAATCTTCACTTTCTCAAACAGATTGACCCGCTGCGTGGTCGTACGCAACTCTTCCGAGATCAACTGATACTGCTGTTCCAGTACGGATATCTCCGCATCGTAACGCAGCATATGCTTCAGCGCCGCGATCCCTTGATCGACCCACAAGGGTAACGCAAACAAATCGTATTCAACATCAACGAACGCCAGCTCTTCAAAAACCGGAATATCAATACCAGCGATGTTGGCTGTGCTCGTTTCTATGCGATCGATCCGGATGAACTCCGCCAAATCGATTGGTTCGCCAAACACGGCGATCCATTCTTGCAAGTTCCGGCGAAAGGCATCTCGTTCCGCCAGGCGCATCTGTCGCTTCTGTTCAATCCGACGCATCACTATCTGTAGCTGTTGCTTCTTTAACTGCAACGTGGGCAGATAGCGTTCGAAGCGCTTCAAGGCATCCTTCTGCTTTTTGAGTTCATTTTTAGTCAGCTTCGCTTTTTGTGCCATGGTTTAACTCACTGCCTCACGTGCCGGCCAAAACTCGGCAATGAGCTCAGAGCGTAACCCGGTTTCTGCCGGTGTGAAACACGCGGCTAGGATTTCCCAACCCAGGTCGAGTGCTTCTTCCAATGGAATATTCACCGAGAGATCCAGCATTTTCTCTTCAAACAGCCCGCCGTACTTGAGCAGCTTGTTGTCCCAATCGGTCATACGAAAGCCCATCGACCTTTTCTCCTGCGATTCCAGATACGCGGCATAGAGCGTAATCATCGCATCCATGATGGCCCGGTGGTCCTTACGTGTGCGGCTGTTGACCAGCTGTTTTAAACGGGAAAGCGAACCAAAAGGCTCAATGCGTCCGTTGCGCAAATAGAACTGGCCTTCCGTGATATACCCCGTATTGTCAGGAATGGGGTGAGTTACATCGTCACCCGGCATGGTGGTCACGCTCAGAATGGTGATGGATCCCGCCCCTTCGAAGTCGACGGCCTTTTCGTAACGACTGGCCAGCTGGCTGTACAAATCGCCGGGATAACCACGGTTGGACGGCACCTGTTCCATCGTAACGGCGATTTCCTTAAGCGCATCCGCGAAGTTCGTCATATCGCTAAGAAGTACGAGGACACGCTTGCCTTGCAACGCAAATTGCTCGGCAACCGCAAGGGAAATATCCGGTACCATCAACGCTTCCACCGTGGGGTCGCTGGCTGTGTGCACAAAGAAGATGCAGTGCGACAGTGCGCCGCCCTCTTCCAATGTATCTTTAAAATATAGGTAATCGTCGTACTTAAGCCCGATACCGCCCAAGATGATAAGGTCTACTTCGGCCTGCAAAGCGATCCGGGCCAACAGTTCATTATAGGGTTCGCCTGATACCGAAAAGATCGGCAGCTTCTGACTCTCGACCAAAGTATTAAACACGTCGATCATGGGAATTCCGGTACGGATCATATTGCGGGGAATGATGCGACGCGCCGGATTGACTGCCGGCCCCCCCACTTCAATGAGGTTTTCTTCCAGGCTGGGTCCATTGTCGCGCGGCTGCCCCGAACCATCAAAAATCCGCCCCAACAAATTCTCAGAGAAGGAGACTTGCATGGAATGCCCTAAGAATCGCACCTCATCACCGGTTGATATACCGCGGGCGCCGCTGAAGACCTGAAGTGAGACTTTATCTTGGTCAAGACGGATCACTTGGGCCAGAGATTGACCGTGAGCGGAGTTTACCAACGCCAGTTCATCGTAGCGTGCCCCGCGTGCGGTGACGGTGATGACGTTGCCTGCAATTGCTTCAATCCTGCTATAGACCTTACGCACTGCTCTGCCCCCTTTCTTAATCCGTCGATGCAACAAGTTCCTTAGCAACAGGATCAATGCCTATCTGTTTTGATTTCAGCAGCGTGCGAATTCTGTCTTCCAGTTGCTTAAACTGCTCGCTCTGCCACTCCGCCACGTTATAATCGAGGAAATACTGCCGCATAGTATTGAAGAAATCTCGCGCTTCCTCTTGGTTCTCAAGTTTCAGCTCTGCGGAGAGTATCGAAAAGAGCAGCTCAAATACGTGCCGTTGCCGTTCTACAGAGACCGCGGCATCAATGGGATGGAAGCTGTCTTGCTGTAGATAAACACGGTCGAGGAACTCGGCTTTCTGGTACGTGATGTAATCACTGATGCTGGTACCTTCCTCACCTACAACCTTCATCATCTGGCTGATCTCGTTGCCCTTGAAGATGATATCTCGCGCATACTCAGTACGTTGAGGATCATTACAACCTTTGTACTTACTCCAGCTGTCGAGCGGATCGATAGCCGGGTACCTGCGTGCATTGGCTCGATCGCGAGAAAGGCCGTGAAACGCGCCTACAACCTTTAAAGTGGCTTGCGTAACCGGCTCTTCAAAGTTACCGCCGGCCGGGCTAACCGTGCCTCCGATGGTAATGGAACCCTTCTTACTATTATTGAGCTCAACCAAACCGGCACGTTCATAGAAAGACGCCACAACTGACTCCAGATACGCCGGGAATGCTTCCTCGCCCGGGATCTCTTCCAAACGACCTGACATTTCTCGCATCGCTTGCGCCCAGCGGCTCGTGGAGTCGGCCAACAACAGAATGTGCAGCCCCATTTGCCGATAGTACTCCGCTATAGTCACTGCGGTGTACACGGAGGCCTCACGAGCCGCCACCGGCATAGAACTGGTGTTGCAAATGATGATGGTACGCTCCATTAAGCTGCGTCCCGTACGCGGGTCGGTAAGCTTGGGAAATTCGCGGAGGGTCTCCACCACCTCTCCGGCACGTTCCCCTACTGCTGCAATTATGACGATATCAACATCGGCATTGCGACTGGTCACCTGCTGCAGCACGGTTTTGCCCGCGCCGAACGGCCCCGGTATGCAGTATGTGCCCCCCAAGGCAACCGGCAAGAACGTGTCTATGATCCGCACTTTTGTTACCATCTGTTCAGTGGGCCGCAGACGTTGGGCAAAGTGAGTAATCGGCCGCTTGACCGGCCATTCAAATACCATGGTTACCTGGTGTAACTCGCCGGCTGCATCCTTCAGTTCAGCAATGGGCGTATCGACGGTATATTCACCAGGTGCCGCAATGGAGACCACCTGATAGCTGCCGCGCATATGGAAAGGAACCATAATGCAGTGCTGGAAGATGCCTTCCGGTACGGTACCTAACGTATCTGCGGCTCGTACCGTATCACCCGGCGCGACGGCAGGCGCGAACTGCCACTTCAGGGTGCGATCCAACGGCGCCATATACACCCCGCGCGGTAGGAAGAAACCGTGTTGCTCCGCCACTTCCGGCAACGGATTCTGTAACCCGTCAAAGACGCGACTCAACAGCCCCGGCCCTAACTCCACTGTAAGTAGTTCTCCGGTAAATTCAACGCGGTCGCCGATACCGATACTGCGAGTCGATTCAAAAACCTGCATTTCGGCACGATTACCCCGGATACGAATTACCTCGGATTTCAACCGCTGGGCGCCTACAACAGCGTAACCGACTTCGTTCAGCGCTACATTGCCCTCAACCTCAACTGAGATCAGGTTACCGTTAACACCAATGATTTTTCCCGTTGCGTTTGGCATAGTCTACTCCACTTTTATAGTTGTATTGCCGCAACACCTTGCAGTTGCTTGGCGGCGGCGGCATAAGCCTGTTGGAAATGAGCCTCGCCCTGCTCAAATAGGAATTGAGCTGATCGCTCCAATATCTGTAGCTTTAGGTAGTATACCTGTAAGAACTCGACGGTAAAAAACTGGCCGCGTTCCAGCTCATCTAGGTAGTGCCAGCGTAGGTTGTTGAGCATCTGCTCCGCCGTTAGCGGATTTTCTTGCTGGATCGCAGCACGTACGCCTTGTACCAGCCACTCTCCGCCGACAGCAGCACCGAATTGTTCCGTCTCGCGCAGAAAAGCCGCCGGATCGCGCTTTTGCTTCAGAGCGCGTTGGCGTACCAGCGCATTGCGCAATTGCGTTTCAAATGCTTGCCAGTGTTGCAGAATGCGATTGACCACCGCTTTTTCTTGTTTCACCTGTGGTGCCGCAAAAGATACAACGGTGGATTCAACTAAATGCAGATCACGCCTGGACAGCCATCTACGGCATAGCTCCAGAAAGGACTCGGATGACATAAACTGATTAGAGTCGCTGGTAAGGGTTGGTAGCGTAGCTATCAGATAATAGTATTTTGCCAATCGCATGTCCCTCCCGTGCTGGAAATCTCCCCTACTTAGCCCTTGATGATTTCAGCCAGCGCAGGGTTCAGGTGAGTAGCCAGCACTTCAGCGATGGCTTCAGCGGTAAAATCGTAGTAAGCGGCGCCGTCTTCCTGCTTGAGAATGAAGCCGGCGGACACTTTACTGGAAGGCGTAATTCGTATACCTTTAGAGAGTTGTTCTGAGAGCTTGGCTTTTAAGGATTCTTCCAAGGCTTTGGCTTGCTCGGGATTGAGAATGACGGTCGCGCCATCCACATCGGCGGTCCACTGGCGCACAACTTCCAGTATGGCGGCTTCCAGCACCTCATGTTGATACGTGGCGCCGACCGTTTGGGTGACCAGTCTTCCGAACACTTCCTTAAGCTGCTTTTCTATAGTAAGCACAGTATCGCGTCCTGCTTGGTGTACGGCAGCCTTAGCCGCGGCTTCACGCTGTTCCGCCGCTTGCTTGGCTTGTTCGAGAATTTTGTCAGCCTTTTCTTCTGCCTCAGCGACAATAGCCTGTGCTTTCTTTTCAGCTGCAGAGATGATTTCTGCCGCCTTTTTCTCGGCAGCATCCACACCTTCCGTCTTGATGGTCTCCAGCAGTTGTTGTAACTGAATATCCATGGTGGCCTCCCATTACGAAAACGATACTTACATTAATACACTGGTATGACCACACAGCAAAAAAGTGGTCAGAACGACTCTTTGTTAATCTTAGCTCAACGCCTATGGAGGGTCAAGCCGTCAACCGTCTGATTTGCACAGCAACTTTGTCCATCGCACTACGGTTTGCACGCACCTGTACAGGGAGATTGAAGAGCCCGATAATTGCTGCCTGGCTGATAGTGGGAGTCACTGATCGGCATGCTGCCGTGACGACCGGAGTTGCGCCGGTTCAAGATCGCTTTAGCGGCTTCACGCAGCACTTACTGAAGAAATCTGGGGGTTGACTGTGACAATAAGCAATTTGAGGTTCGTATAGCGCCGGTTTCCAAAGCCTGCAAATGCAGGCAGGTTGCTCCCGCGCTGCAGCCTGAAGCTAAAATCGCATAAAGGTCGCTATAGAAGACTCCGATGGTAAAAACTCTAAGCGACCGCCAGCAAAGCAAAAGCTGCATAGGTCCAAATAAAAGCCCATATCCAGGAGCTGACGCTCCATAGCATCAGTACGAACAGGTTGATGCTATACCAGCGCCGGTAGGTGGTGGAACGCCACAGGTACCGGTGAGTGACAGAGTGGCGTTGATAAGCCTTGATGAGTAGATTGGTGACATAAACTGCGAGACACCAAACAGGATAGGTGGAGAATAGGAGAATGATACATGAAGGCAGGTCGCCCAGCAAGCGGCACTCCGGCAGCCGTACATAACGGAGAAATATCAGAATAACATAGAAGGAATAGACGCAGTTGGCTATGAAAAGGAGTTGGTGTGGCAGAGAGAACCGACGCAGGAATCCTTCCATCCGCATTCACCTCGTTCATTAGGCCTGACCTTATGGCGACCTTCCGTCATAGAGCCGTCCCTTTGCAGTCATCACTGCTTAACCACCTTTCACATTAGATGCAATCACTATTAAACCTTTATTATTACATTTATCGACTAGATTCGATAATTAGCGTGATTGATACGCGCTCAGGCCGTACCGCGTACCAAAACAAGGGAAAACAAAAGCCACCCTGATTAACAAGGTGGCAGGCGTTTTGGACAGCTACAACGGTAAAACCGTAGACCACAAGGTTTTCAAGCAAAATTCTCACCTTATGTTGCAGCAGACGTCCCGATCACGCCGTTGATGGGCAAAGCCATCAGAAAAGCCTTAGATTCTGTTTGCGCACTTGTTTGCGTTGCTATGGCTTTCATTATGGCCTGCTTCTTGGCACTGGAAACAGTGATGAGCACAATTTCCTTTTCCGGTTCTATCGTAACGCCTAGAAATCTCTCGGCTTCCTTGTGCCCGATGCTTCTGGCGTGGACCACAGTACCGCCGGTAGCTCCTGCAGCCCGTGCCGCATCCATAACTACATCGCTATAGCCGCGACTGACAATGGTCACTATGAGTTCATGCGTAGCAACAGGGTTCATAAGCTCCCCGCTCTCTTCTGTAAATTCTCACCTGAGATCAGCAGTACAAGCATGTCAAATGATCGATTACAAGTCAACAATTTCGGCGTCATCCGCTCCCGCCCGTTGTGGTACGCCCTGGGCTTCCAGTTTCTCTGCCCGGCGCGATTTAATCATATAAATGAGACCAATAGCTTGAACCGTCACCAAGGGCATCATCGCTACCATCGCCACTATCCCGAACGCATCCGTCATGGGATTGCCGCCCATAGCTTCCGTTGCGCCCAAGGCGAACGGCAACAAGAAGGTGGTCGCCATTACGCCTGAAGCTACTCCGCCGGAATCGAAGGCAATTGCAGTGAATATGGGCGGTACGATGCGCGTAAGTGCCAACGCGATAAAGTAACCGGGAATAACGGCATACCAAATGCTTATACCGGTAAGTACACGCATAAGGGCTATGGCTACGCCAAAACCAACGCCAAAGGCTAAGCCGACCATGAGCATGGCGGGCGAAATGGTGCCCACGGTAATCTCTTCGACTTGCTTAGTGAGTACATGAACGGCCGGTTCAACCGCCACGATGAATGCCCCTAAGAGCAAACCTAACGGCAATAGAATCCAGCGATAAGATAATGAAGCGATGGCGCCGCCCATAAAGGTGCCGGCCGGCATGAAGCCGATGTTTGCGCCGGTCAGGAAGATCAATAACCCGACTAAGGTATAAACGAGCCCTACGACAATCTTGATCACTTGACTCTTAGGCAGCTTTAACCTGAATATCTGGAAGAGGAAAAAGATTATCACGATAGGCGCTAAAGCCCATATGACCTCTTTGAAGAAAGTCCACAGCCCAACGGCATACAACGTAAGCATCTCCATGGCACTCTGCACGACGGCAGGCGACTCGTAGGCATACCCTACACCGCTGGGTTTATATACCATACCCAGTATGGCTACGGCCAGAATCGGCCCCACCGAACAGATACCGCACAGACCAAAGCTGTCTTCTTCGGCGCTTTTGCCGCTACGCACAGCGGCTACGCCTGCGCCGATAGCCAGTATGAACGGTGTAGTGATCGGACCGGTAGTGACGCCGCCGGAATCAAAAGCAACCGGTAGGTACTCCGGTGCGGTCAACGCGGCGGCGATAAATACCAGAATATAAGTCGTAATGAACACGGTCGATAAACTAATCTGCTTGATAATACGGTACAGCGCGAGCGCCAGAAAAATCCCCACGCCTATACCTACAGTCCAAACCAAGACCATGCTAGGTACGGATGGTACTTTCATGGAAAGAATCTGCAAATCTGGTTCAGCGATAGTGATGAATAGGCCGAGAAATAACCCGCCGATTAATAGGAACCAGAGCTTACGTGACGCCATTAAGTTGGCGCCGATGTGACTACCGATAGGCATCATGGCCATATCTGCGCCGAGCGTGAACATGCCTACCCCCAAAATGAGGAGTACGGCACCGGAAATAAAGAGCAATACTGTACCAAACGGCATGGGCGCTATAGTAAAATGAAGAACCAGCAACGTGATGACAATTGGTAAAACAGATTGACCTGCTTCTTTTATTTTTTCGTATAGCAGCGCACCCATTCTCTACCTCCTAACTGTCGCAACGGTTCCATCATCGTAAAGTGTATAGCATTACTGCTCCACGAACGTATTCTTGTCGCCTTAGTACTACTTATGCTGTTTTGGAGTGGTCAAGGTGCCGGAAACATCACTTACATGCAGAGAAAATACGAATGCCTTGGTACTAGCCGTGCTTCCCACCTGTGAAGCGATCGCCGACATGATATTCTGCTTTTTCTCGCTAGGCGTAAGGATGAGCACCAGTTCCTTTTCCGGTTGAATGGTAACGCCGAAGAATTTTTGTGCCTCTTTATGACCGGTACCCCGAGCGTGAATGACCGTACCACCTGTGGCGTCGGCCGAGCGAGCTGCATGCATCACTTCATCACTATACCCGCGATCGACGATGGTGATGATCAGATCATGGTTGCACTCTTGCTCCATGTGGTCTTCACTCCCTGTTTCAGGTTGAGGTAAACCCTTCACGTAATTTATGGCGATGCTGCCGGCTACGCTACTTAAGGGAACCGTGAAAGCAACCCCGGAGCCGGGTTTATTGAGGTTGAGCTTCTCATCCAACTGCATCAACAGTTCCTTCGCGATATATCTCGGCGTCAGGCTGAGCAACAGCTCTTTTTCCGTCGCTCCTAAACCCAGGTACTCCAGTATCTCCGTACTAGCCGTACCTCTGCCCAACATCAACAGATTGTAGGTCACGCCGTGCTCCGTAAACAGATGAATAATTTTCTCGCCAAGACCGCGATTGACGATCGTGAACATCAACATAGTAGACGCATCGTTAGGCATTTTCATCCCCCTTACCTCAATTCGACAACTTGACCTCTGGTTTCCGCTTCATCAACGACCTGCATCGATTCGGCAGTCTCAGCACGCTTGAGCTTCATCTTGTAGATAACTCCCATGACTTGAATGGAGATCAACGGCAACGTCGCGACCAACCCTACTATACCGAAAGCGTCCGTTAAGGGATTGCCTCCCAGCGTTTCCGAAACGCCGGTGGCAAATGGGAGTAAAAACGCTGCCGCCATGGTACCTGCAGCTACGCCGCCGGAGTCGAAGGCGATGGCCGTGAACACTTGAGGTACGAAGAAGGTGAGTATCATGGCGATAGTATACGCAGGAAGGGCGAAATACCAGATGCTGATGCCCGAGATCATGCGAATCATGGCTAAGAGCAGCGAGAATCCCACCCCAAAGGAGAGCCCCGTCATCATCAGTTTCTGCGAGATGGCGCCGCTGGTGATATCCTCCACTTGCTTGTTGAGTACATGTACGGCGGGTTCCGCCGCTACTACGAAAAAGCCGATCAAAACGCTGAGCGGGTATAGTATCCAGTTATACGGCAGAGATGCCAGCGTGCCGCCCAAGAGGGTACCTGCCGGCATAAAGCCGATATTTACGCCGGTTAGGAAGATGGACAACCCCACCAGCGTATAAACCAACCCCACGACGATTTTGATGATCTGTCGCTTCGGCAATCGCATGCTTACCACCTGAAAGACGCCGAAGATGATGACGATGGGACTTAAAGCGATGGCTACCTCCTTGCTGAACGCGCGCAAGCCTTGCAGGTACAAGCCTATAAGCTGGCTGAGACTACTGACGCTCGTTACGGTTTCGAAAGCGAATCCGGTCGCGCTGGGATCAAAAAACATGCCCATGATGACTACGGCGATGATGGGGCCTATGGAAACCAACCCGCACAATCCAAAACTATCTTCTTCGACGCTCTTACCGCCTCTTACCGCAGAGACGCCTGCTCCCAGCGCCAGAACAAAAGGTACCGTAATCGGTCCGGTCGTTACGCCGCCGGAATCAAGTGCGACGGCAAGATAATCCGGTGCCGTAAAGGCGGCTACCGTGAACACGGCGGCGTATGACAGAATAAATAGCCATGAGATGCGAAATTGCAGCAGAATGCGTAGTAACCCGATGACCAGGAAGATACCTGCGCCTACCGCCACCACAGGTATTAAAATAAGATCCGGTACAGCCGGTACTTGCTTGGATAGCACCTGTAGGTCGGGCTCGGCAATGGTTACGCTGACGCCAATGATCAGGCTGATGATGATCAGTAACCACAGATTACGCGCATGCATCAGTTTAGCGCCCACCAACTCGCCCATACTCATCATAGCCAAATCGGAGCCCATGGAAAACAAGCCCATACCGAGCACTAAGAGCACCGTACCCGTAGCAAATAGCACCAGTGTACCTAATGGCATCGGTGCTATCGTAAAATGCAAGAACAGTACAATCAAACTGATGGGTAAGACAGAAGACAACGACTCTCTCATGTTCTTCCACAAGACCTGCATTAACTACATCCTTTGCCTGAGTTGGAAACCTGTGTGGTTACCCCTCGTACGTCGCGCCGACCGGACGCGACGGTTGACGCGGCAACCAACACCCTCCTCATCTTACCCGAATAGTGACATATAAGTAAGCCCTCGCGTTCACTCATTGAAAAAGTTCCGCCAGACGATCCGCCGCCGTTCTCGCACGATCGATGCAGGTAAGCGGGCCGGCTACAGGCATCTGGTGTATATAGCATTATGCGCCGGTGTCGCCGAGACCTTCGGCCACAATATCCACCATGCGTGACAGCCGTGAGCGACTAGGTTCCGCCACCACCGGCCAGCGCCACTGAGGCGCCGTATCGATCATATCCGCCCAGCGCTGCATGAAATCCGCATCCATGCTCATGTAAAAAGCCAATAACGTCGCCGTAGCCCGTGCATCCGCCAAAGCGCTGTGCGCGGCTTCGTTACGATATCCGATCGCGGCGCAACACGCCTCCAAACTGCGTCGACTGTGTGGCAGGTAAAGCCGCGCCATTTGCATGGTACATAAACCGGCTCTAGTCCCCAACGGCACCTTTACGCCCATCTGATGAAACTCATTGATCAGGAAAGGCGCGTCAAAGGCCAAGTTGTGCGCCACCGGAACATTCCCCTGCAGCAGAGCGACCACCTCTCCCGCTATCTCGGCGAACAGCGGCGCCGACGCCACATCCTCATCTCGAATGCCATGTACGTGAGTAGCAGCTACCGACCTTTCCGGATTCAGCAAAGTATCCCATTCATGTACGATGCGGCCTTGCGCATCAACAAGTACGATGGCCGCTTCCACAACGCGATGGTTATATGTAACGGAAAGTCCGGTCGTTTCCAAGTCGAACACGGCAAAATACTGCATATCACACCTCCGGGGTTCCCTCCAGCTACTGACAAGTCTACTAGGCTGTCACAGGTTAGTCCTGCCGGCACAGCTTAACACAAACCATGGATCCAATGCATATGCATTCCCATCATGTGAGTGCTAGGTAGACGCACACCGGCATGGATGGTGATCCGCGCATGTGATCCATATAGGGCTCCATTCCACTCAACCTTGTCGATTCCTTCGCCCAGATCGGTAAACAACACCAAGCTGACGGAACGCACATCGGCGGATTACCAAATATAAACACATTCTTACCAGACCTTGAACAGGTCCCGATTATATGCTTAGTACGACATAGACTCCCTGAAAGTGAGGCACATCAATGGAAATCCTATCTCAACTGGCCGATGCCGTTATCAAGGGTAAGGCTAATGACGTACAATCCCTGACCAACTCCGCCTTAGCCGCCGGCATCGCTCCGGCCACCCTAATTAATGATGGTCTTATAGCCGGCATGCAGGTGATCGCCGATCGCTTCAAAAAGAATGAGATCTATGTACCGGAGGTCTTGATCGCCGCTCGGGCGATGACGGCCGGTCTAAACATACTGAAGCCGTTGATCAGCGATACTGATATGAAGCCTGTAGCGAAAATCGTCATCGGTACCGTAAAAGGTGACCTACATGACATCGGCAAGAAGCTGGTCGCCATGATGCTCGAGGGCGCAGGTCTAACCGTAATCGATTTAGGCATTGACGTCGCCCCCGAGAAGTTTGTCAACGCAGTAGTAGAACACCAGCCCGACCTGGTGGGCATGTCCGCTCTGCTGACCACAACCATGCCCGCAATGTCTCAAACTATACAGTTATTGCAGGAGAGCGGCCTGCGTGATAAGGTAAAAGTAATCATTGGCGGCGCTCCGATAACCGATGCTTACGCCAAGCAAATCGGCGCCGATGGTTATGCGCCGGATGCCGGGTCTGCAGTTGATGTGTGCAAAGCTCTGGTCCAAACCACAGCCTAAGCCGCACCGGTCAATTCCAGCGAATGTCCCCAAGATGTTGTTATGTAAATAACCTAGTCGCGCAGTCTCTGTGATCATCACCTGTTATTCGAACAGAGCAGCCGCCACAAACGACGCATAGCAGCGCCGGAAGCCGGCCTCGGCTGCGCTTAGGTCGACTTCCGGCCGTGTCTTGTGGGGGTGATTTCGGTAGCACTCGACAGCAAGTTCAGCAAACGTTACCGCGCCCTGGCGCGACAATATCGCACGTCCGATTTTAACGCTCCCCTTGCTTTAGCCGATCAACAAGGCTCCATCGTCGCAGGGCAACACCCCTGTACGCCCTGTAGCGCAAATCTTGAGTACACGGCGCACTTGGGCAAAGAGAGCCTGCGCTGGGGCGACGCTTTTATCGCCATGTGCCCCCACGGTGTTTACTTGTGGTCTATACCGGTCACCGATAACAACGAACTTGTCGGCAGCATTCTCTCCGGCGCCAACCCTCCCAATGATCAGAGCCAAGTCACCCGGTTCACCGCAACGGCACGCCGGCTGTTACGTTTGGCCTGTAAGCACAATCTTACGAATGCCGCTCTTTTGCGATGTCATGCCGAAGAGGCCGCGCGTGAAGCCGATAAGGCGCAAGCCATTCATTCGCTTAAAGGCGAACGCTACACTTCCGTGCGCGAAGTGTATTTAAGAGAGGAGCCCAACCTTATCGCCGCGATTAAGACCAACGAGGTGGCGAAAGCACGCGAAATCCTCAACATCATCCTTACTGAAGTCTACGCTTTAGGTGAACACGACTTCGAGCTGCTTAAAGCACTGGTTCTCGAGTTGGTTGTGGTCATGTACCGCACAGCTGTAGAAGCAGGAGGCGACCCGGTAGAGCTATTGGGCTTAAACTACGCTTCCATCCAAGAGTACGCGACCATCACCGATGAAGAGACGCTTACGCCCTGGTTGGTACAACACTTGGAGCGGCTCATGGCCGGCATTCGCAACAACGACGAACGCCCAGTGGAAGTGCAGCTACAATTGGCCTTGCGCTACATGCAGGAGCATCTTGCCGAACCCATTTCCCGCGAAGACGTCGCCGGCGCCGCCTTAATGAGCAGTTCGCATCTGGCTCATCTCCTGCGTGCCAAACTGAATCGCAGTTACACCGAGTTACTCTCAGAAATGCGGATTAACGCCGCCCGACAACTGCTTGTACGCACCTGTAAAAGCCTCGCTCAAATCGCCGCCGAAACAGGGTTTTCCGATCAGAGTTACTTCACCAAAGTGTTTAAGCAACACGTCCACATGACGCCCGGTGAGTATCGGCGCCAACATACGGAATGACAAACACGCAGCGACAACAATTCCCATCGCCCCTGTGCAGGTATTTAACGCCCTTCGTACAAATAATGACATTGTAGCCAATATTAGGTTGTCTCGGCAGGCGCGCCGAGACACAGCGATGGGGGCGTACAATGAAAGCAAACGCCATTACCCGGCGCAACATCATTCCGGCGTTGCTCCTGACCTTAGGGTTGCTACTGC
>DUQB01000096.1 GCA_012838035.1 Bacillota bacterium
AAAAAAGAGAAGAAATACCTTGATTTGATAAAAAAAACAATTTGGTACGGTGATATTCCAAAAAAATAGATTCATAACGAGGATGATCGGAGTTATCTCCGGGTGAAAACCAGCCTTTGTGTTTATGTGCTGAAAACGGACGATATCCACCCACCCAAAACGGGGATATCCGTTCACTTTTCATGCTCTTTACCCTAATGGCGATGCAAAATTAGTCATTTTCTCTGTTTTCAGTTTGATTTGATACTTTTTTCTGCCGTAGAGAGGCACCTTTTAGCTCGAAGCGCACACTTGTGTGCACCAAACGGTCGAGGATGGCATCCGCGGCCGTAGTGTTTCCCTTCATCACATCGTACCAGTCGGCTACTGGTAACTGTGAGATGATGATGGTAGCTTTTTGGCCGTGCCTGTCTTCTATGATTTCCATAAAGTCAAGCAGTTGTTGACCATCGAGCACCTTCATGCCGAAGTCATCCAGGATGAGCAGGTCAGTCTGTGCGAGCTTGGCAAAGAACCGGTGCAGGGTACTGGCGATGCGTGCAAGTGCAATCTCCTCGAAGAGACGGTAGACATTGTAGTATGCCACCTTGAGTCCGTTCATGCAGGCCTGATGCCCCAGAGCAGTACCGAGCCAGCTCTTGCCTGTTCCTGCCGCTCCTGTGATGAGCACAGATACTCCCTTGCGCACATAGTCGCATGTGGCCAGATTGAGCACCTTCTGCTTGTCCACTCCGCGTTTGCTGTCGTAGATGACCTCGCCGATAGAGGCTTGATAGCGGAAGCGGGCTTTCTTCACCAGACGCGTGTTCCGGCTTGTCGTGCGGTTGTCCAACTCGGCCTGTATAAGCAGTTGCAGGCCATCTTTCAAGGAGATCGAATCATGCTGTCGCGTCTCCATCATGGTAGTCCAGTAATGCGCCATTCCGGGCATCTTCAGACTTCTCAGGGCGTTTGATATTTCGTCCATCATGTTTGTTGTTTTGGGTGGGTTGATGTATAAGTGATTAAACTCTGTTATCTAAACTGTTCGCGTCCTCGTATGTTGTCATGCTCGGGAGGAGAAAAAAGGCTGGTATCTTGCTTTACGCCTGCACACTTGCTTTCAACGAGAGAGCGTATAAACTTGTAGCTGTAGCGTCCGTATCTCAGAGCCGTCTCGCATGCAGTACGGAAGATGACCGGATCACTGCTTCTCTGCAGGTTGAGCAGACCGTCACACGTGCGGTAATGCGTTTCCGCAGGCATGCTGGAGTCGTAGAAGATATGCGTCATCACGTCTGCGAGTTCCTTGGACGCCTTCTGCGCACGCTCTATGTACTTACCCGCGCTCAAGCCTCTGTACTCACTCGACTTGCTTGCCAGATGCTCCTCCACGATGGTGTACCTGCCCTTGCTGTAATCCCTTACGTGAGTCGCAACAAGCTCTCCGTCCACATAAATCTTTACGAGTGAGCGTGTATAGGCTACATGGGCTGTTTTTGAGATATGCTGATAGGGCACGGTATAGTAGTGCTGGTCGCGTCCGAGATAGACACAACAGTTAGAGGATACCTTCAAGTCTGTGTATGAGACTATCTCAAAGTCTGCTGCAGGCAGCGGCTTGAGGTTGGGTCTGTCTATGGCCAGGAAGCGTTCCTCCCGGGTGTACGGGTTCTTCTGCATGCGCTTCTGGTTGTGCTTTCGCATCTTCTCTGCAGCTGCCGCATTCAGTTCGTCTATGGAGTAGAAGGTCTCGTTGCGGAGTTCTGCGAAGACACGCATGTAGACGAGCCTTACGTTGCCCTCCACGTTGGACTTGTCCTTGGGATGGACGGGGCGTGCCGGTACCACCACCGTGCCATAGTGGTTGCCCATATCCTCCAGCACTTTGTTGAGTGACGGCTCGTACCTGTCCGTCTTGATGACGGCAGCCTTCAGGTTGTCCGGAACGAGCATCTTCGGCACACCTCCCAGGGCTTTATACATATCCACGGTAGCGATCAGTTCAAGGAGCGTCGCGTCGTTGAGCGCGACCTCGGCGTCAAACAATTGGCGTTGCGCGTCCAACACATCCAAGTAAGCCACGATGCCGTTGACATATTGCAATTGCGCCAATTGATGGTATGAACGCGCGGAATCGTATAGCTTCTGGTATGATAAACGCATGGCCCGTGCTTTTTCCAAGGAAGTGATCGCGTTGTTCACTTCGGCGAAAACATTCAACACGGTTTTCTCGTATTCATACACCTCGGCCTCGTACGCGGCTCGCGCGGCGGCATGCCGCGCCTTGTTTTGCCCGAAATTGAAAACCGGCCCGGTGAGGAAGCCCGATATGAACCACGTGGGGCTTTGAAGAAAATTAGCGAGTTCGTCGCTCTCCCCTCCCAACAGGCCAGTAAGGCGAAGTCTCGGGAACATGTCGGTAAGTGCCGCCCCGGCCAGGGCATTTCTTTCGATCAGGCGCTGCTCCGCCAGCAGGATATCGGGGCGGCGGCGTAGCAAGGTGGATGGCAGGTCGACAGGAAGATCGGACGGAAAGTGGATCTCGTCGATTCGTTGTCCCCGCGGGATGTAAGAGGACGGGTAATCCCCCGCGAGTATGGCCAGGTCGTTCTCCTTGAGCTTGATCTCCTTCTCTATCTCGGGAACCAGTGTTTCGGTACGGGCAAGCTCCACCAAGCTTTGCCGGTAAGGTATTTCAGACGTGAGGCCGCCCTCGTAGCGTAGTTTCGCGAACCGGACTCCCTGTTCCCTCGCCTCCAATGTTTGTTTAACGATGGTCAGTTCCCGATCCAGCGCCCTCAACTCGAAGTAAGCCCCCGCGACCTGC
>DUQB01000013.1 GCA_012838035.1 Bacillota bacterium
CATCAGCACGTTCCAGATGCGAGACCCTGGGGGAATCTCAGCAAACAATACGGGGGATGAACCTTTTGGATAAGCGGATTTTCTTACATCCGGACAACATTTACCGCCCCATTCCATTCTGGTCGTGGAATGATCAGCTGGAACCGCAGCGCATTATAGATCAGGCCGAGGCTTTTGCGGCAGTGGGCATGGGTGGATACTTCATGCACGCCCGTCCAGGCATTCGCACGCCGTTTTTGTCCGAGGAGTGGTTTGCCGCAATTGATGCCGCTGTCCAAACGGCGCAGGAGCATGGCCTACAAGCTTGGATATATGACGAATGTAGCTATCCCAGTGGTTTTGCGGCGGGTTTGGTCCCGCGTAACCATCCGCATCTGACGCAGAAGTATATCCGCTGTTACGTTCTAGGCGGTAAAGAGCAGGCCGTCATGCCGGAGCAAGGTTACCTGCAGCTTTTAGGGCTTTATGCAGTGAGTGCGGCGGGTTATCGCCCGTGGCGGTGGAATCAAGCGCTGTCAAATGACGAAATTGTTATAAAAATCGTCGTGGAGCAAGCGCAACCCTCGTCTTGGCTCAACGGAACACCTTATGTGGACACTTTACATCCGGAAAGCGGCAAGGCGTTTATAGCCGCCGCTTATGAGCCTTATGCGCAGCGTTATGCCAAGTACTTCGGTAGTCTGATTCCAGGCGTATTCACCGATGAACCCTATTTCGGCACCGAGGCCGGCGACCGCGCCTTACCCTGGACGCCCGGTTTAACGGCTATTTACCAGGAGGAATACGGAGAACACCTGATAGAGCGCCTGCCCGAGCTTTTCCTGCAGGTAGGCGACTACACCGTCACCCGCACACGTTACTGGCGTTTGGTTACCGAACTCTTTACCAACAACTGGCTGCGTCCGATTTACGCTTGGTGCGAACGTCACAATTTGCAGTTCACCGGTCACTTGTGGGAACACGTTTTGGCGCCGCACTACCAAGGCAGTATGATGGCGCCTTTGGAGTATATGCACATGCCGGGCTTGGATCTGCTCGGTCGCGATGCGAACGAAGCACGGCGCCCGCAAAGCGAATTGCCCAGGCAAATTGGGAATGTGCATATGGTGAAGACGGTCAGTAGCGTGGCGCATCAGCTGGGCAGAAAGCGAGTGTTGTCGGAAACCTACGGAGGTTGCGGTTGGGATGCTACCTTTGAGATGCAGAAACGGTATGCCGATTGGGAGTTCGCCTTGGGCGTCAACTTCCTTAACCAGCACTTGAGCCACTATTCACTGCGGGGTTATCGTAAGCACGACTATCCCATCTCATTCCAAGCGTACCAACCTTGGTGGCCTTGGTACAAGCAGCTCAGCGCCTATTTCGGTCGTCTAAGCTATGCCCTTTCACAAGGTGAGTATCAAGCTGAGTTGCTGGTATTACACCCGATGTCTACCATTTGGGCGAATTGGCAACCACCCATACACGGCGTACCGCAGGACATGAGCGCTTGCACGCAAGATACGGTGCAGGTCTCCGCTTTGCTGGAGCAGCTGACCAAGGAGCTTGCCGCAGCCAACTGGGGCTTCGACTTCGGGGACGAGCTGCTTTTGGAGAAGTACTGGGGCTTAGGGTTTACCGGCACGGGTCGCCCGTTGTTTCAAGTGAGGCGAATGAAGTATCAAGCGATAATCGTACCTGGTTGCGTCAATTTGTTGGCTAATACCAAAACCGCATTAGAACTATTCATGGACCTTGGCGGTAAGGTATGGTTTATCGCGCCTTGGCCGCGGTTGGTTGATGGACGCGCCGAGTCCGACGCCTGGTTACCGGCGCAGTGTTGCGTGGAAACAACCACCGATTTGCTCGCTCAACTAGAGGAACAGGTGAAGGCGGACCGACTCTCACCTAGCGTACGCTGTTCGACGTCCACCCCTTCGCAACCTATATACCATATTACCCGCCGAACAGATAAAGGCAGGCTTGTTTTCCTGAGCAACATCGGTACTCAAGCGCATTTGAAGGAGCAAGTGCGGTTGAGCGGCATTGGAACCGTGCAGCGCTGGGATTTGATGACCGGACAGGTGGAAACGTTACCGGCAAGCGAGATCAATGGAGGTATGCAGGTAGAACTCGATTTTGCTTACGGCGAATCGCATCTGCTGTATTTAACGGCGGAGAACGACGCCAAGGCGAAACAAGCCGGCGCAGCTCAACCGAGTGCGGATCAACCCGGTCTCCATCATCCCAGGCAGGTCGCCAAAACCAAGGAGTTGGCCTCCAGTTGGCGCTTTCAACGCCAAGATCCCAATGTGGCTTTGCTCGATCGCTGTACGTATCGTATCGGAGATGGGCCCTGGTCCGAGCCGGTATTTACGCAGCAGGCGGTTTATAACCTACGCCGCCGTTACGGGTTGACGACCAATCCTTTTCGTGATGTGCAACCGTGGTTAAAGCACCCGGCCGGCGCGCCGCGCATGCCTGATACCATCAGCCTGCGTTACGTCGTGCAATCGCAATTGCCGCCGCCTTCGCATCTGTGGTTGGTGTTGGAAGACGCGCATGACTATACGATCACCATCAACGGACACGTTGTGGATGATTCATCATTAAGAGAGCCGAGTGAGTGGTGGCTGGATCCTGCCTTTACCCGCATACCCATCCACCATCTGTGGCGGGAAGGGAAAAATGTGATCCGGCTGCAATGCCGCTTCCATGCGGACCTGGCTTTGGAACCGGCGATTCTGTTGGGCGATTTTGCCGTGTATTTGTACGACGGTCAGAGCTTGATACTGCAACCCGAACCGGAAACACTGCAATCCGGCAGTTGGGTGGAGCAAGGTTATCCGTTTTTCGTCGGTAAGGCGATTTACCGTCAGCAGGTGCGACTTACACCTGGCGATCTGGCGCAACGGATCTGGTTGGACTGCAGCGATCTGCCTAATATGGTAAAGGTATACTGCAATGGGCACGAGGTGGGATTACTGAGCCGGCAGCCTTATAGAGCGGAACTGACACCTTGGTTGCATGCGGGCGAAAATGACATCGAGCTGTTGGTCGCCAACAGCCTGCACAACGTTTTCGGACCGTTGCATACGCCCAATTTGCCGGAAATCGTCGGGCCGCCGCAGTACACATATGATCCGTCATGGACGCCTGAGTATCATTTGGTTAAAGACGGCATCGCGGCGCAAGTGCGTTTATTGTTTGCGCCGCGGAGTAACGGCTGAGCACGTATATAGCTCTGTTTTCGCGGTATGATTTGGGTAATGGTCGAGGAAAGGAAGATTCACATGCACGATTGGGAGAATCCGGCGGTTTTAGGTCGTAACAGGCTTGAGGCGCACACCTTGCTCCTACCGTACGACGAAGAGAAGGCGGCCATCGATGGTGAGCGCGGTAGCTCACCTTGGTTTCGCTTGCTCAATGGATCCTGGCATTTTCATTATGCGGAATCACCGGCAGAGGCTCCGGCAGGCTTCTTCTCGCCTAGTTTCGACAGCTCGGCGTGGGACCGCATTGATGTGCCTTCGAATTGGCAGCTGAAAGGTTATGGACGGCCGCATTACACGAATGTGATATATCCATTTCCTGTGGATCCGCCGCGTGTTCCCAGCGAAAATCCCACGGGATCTTATCGACGGGAATTCGTGATACCCGCATTTTGGGCGGACAGGCAAATTACGCTGCGCTTTGAGGGCGTAGACTCTGCTTTTTACGTATGGGTGAACGGGCGACAGGTAGGCTTTAGCAAAGGGAGCAGGATACCTGCTGAATTCGATATTACGCCGTATGTCCGGCCCGGGAAGAACCTCTTGGCGGTACAGGTCCATCAGTGGTCCGACGGCAGTTACTTGGAAGATCAGGACATGTGGTGGCTCAGCGGCATCTTCCGCGATGTCTACTTGGTGGCTAATCCTAGGGTGCAGTTGTTCGATCTGCGTACCGTAACCCAGCTGGATGCGGATTACCGTGACGCCGTGTTGCGCATCGAGTTGCAGCTGAAGAACTACGGTGAAGAGACGGCGCAAGGGTACAAAGTACGCTACAATCTGCTGGATGCGAATCTGCAATCCGTCTCTACGGGTACCGTGCGATTCAGCGAAGTTGCCGGAGGACAAATAATTGCGGCCACAGTAGACCAGCCGCTCTCGAATCCCCATAAGTGGACTGCGGAAACCCCTTATCTGTACACCTTGCTGCTCACTTTGCTTGACGGCGCGGCTAATGAGGTGGAAGTGAAGGCGTCACGCGTCGGATTCCGTCAGGTGGAGCTTAAAGGCGGCAATTTGTTGGTGAACGGCGTAGCCGTGATGTTCAAAGGCGTCAACCGGCATGAAACGCACCCGGATTTGGGTCGCGCCGTATCGCTTGAGTCCATGCGCCAAGATATCCTGCTGATGAAGCGGCATAACATCAATGCCATTCGTACCTCGCACTACTGTAACGACCCTCGTTTCTACGATCTGTGCGACTACTACGGCATGTACGTGATAGACGAGGCCGATTTGGAAACGCACGGGTTCGGACGAGTAGGCAACATCAACCAGCTGAGCGATGATCCGGCTTGGGAAGCCGCGTATCTCGATCGCATGGAGCGGATGGTGCGCCGCGACAAGAACCACCCGTGTATTGTCATGTGGTCGTTGGGTAATGAATCCGGTTATGGCCGTAATCATAAAGCGATGGCCGCCTGGACGCGCAGTTATGACGACACGCGCCTGATTCACTACGACCGCGATATGGAAATGGAAGTGACCGATCTTTACAGCGTGATGTACTCGCCTCTGGAGAAATGTATTGCGCTGGCTGAGGAGCCGAACTACACCAAACCCGTTATCCTGTGTGAATATGCGCATGCCATGGGCAATGGGCCCGGCGGCCTGAAGGAGTACTGGGAGGCTTTCTATAAGTACCCGCGTTTGCAGGGCGGTTTTGTCTGGGAATTTGTCGATCACGGTTTAAGGCAGGTTACCCCGGACGGCAAAGAGTGGTTCGCCTACGGCGGCGACTTCGGTGAACAACCCAACGACGGCAACTTTGTAATCGATGGGTTGGTTTTCCCCGATCGAACACCCTCTCCCGGCATGCTTGAATATAAAAAGGTGATCGAACCTGTTCATGTGACGGTGCACGATCTGAGCCAAGGTGAACTGATGGTGAGCAATCGCTACGACTTCCTCTCGCTGGATCATCTGCAAGCAATTTGGCGTGTGGAAGCCGACGGACAGGTTATTGAATCGGGCGTTCTCACACTGCCCCATATTCCTGCGGGAGAGAGCGCTGTGGTGAAGGTAGCTTTCAGCCGGCCTTCACCTGTGTGGTCCGGCGTTGAGTACTTCCTGAACATCGATTTCAAGTTGGCATGCCCCACTAATTGGGCCGAAGCCGGACATGTGGTGGCTTGGACCCAGGTGGCGCTCGACTTTAAACCCATCAATGTACCGGTCGTGCCGCAGCCGGCATTTGCTCCCTTGCAAGTCGACCGGGATACACGGCAAATTGTGGTGAGCGGCGCCGATTTTGCGCTCAGCTTCAACCGGATCTACGGCGGCATCACGTCCTGGCGGTATCAAGGCGTGGAAATGCTGGCAGCAGGTCCTCGCCTGCACTTCTGGCGAGCTCTCATCGATAACGATCGGCGCATAAAGGATCAATGGCTGAATGCACGTCTCCATCAACTTACGCATCGGCTGGATGCCATGGAAGTGACGCAGTTGGACGACAACACCGTGCAGGTAACGGAGCAGGTGCGGATTGCGCCGCCGGTACTCACCCTAGGCTTTGCCTGTACTTACACCTACACGATCCACGCGAACGGTGATCTGTTCATCGGAGTGCACGGCATACCGCAAGGCGAACTGCCTGCGCTGCCGCGCATCGGGCTGCAGATGCGCATCCCGGGTGAATTCTCGCAAGTGCGGTGGTACGGTCGCGGCCCCGGCGAGTGTTATATCGACAGCAAGATGGCCAACCGCGTAGGGCTGTACGGTTGCACCGTAGATGAGCTGTACACGCCGTACATCTTCCCCCAAGAAAACGGTAACCGCACCGATGTAAGGTGGGTGGCTTTGACGACGCTGCGC
>DUQB01000097.1 GCA_012838035.1 Bacillota bacterium
CAAACTCCCAGCTACAGATAGGTAACCCGCCTGGTCCCTCTTTGATCAATTCCCGAACCGACCCGGTCCGACCGAATATTACATCCTTCCGACAGCGCTGTCACCCCACACACCCAGCAGCCCACCCCAGCCGGCCTCGACTACAGGATACTAACCACCGGAAATGTCTCTTTCTCCGGAATATGGCCGTCATGAGCCGTAGGCCAACGCTTACAGTCTATCCGCCTGCCATCATATACTCATCTGCCGTATCGACGCTGACAATCCGGCTTTCCGCAATGGAGCGGAGGATGGCAAAAACCATGCGCACATCGCCGTACTCTATCTCCGGCGTCACCCCGATCAGCTCTTGGCCTTGCATGGCTTGGTAGAAGTTGCGGAACTCGTTGTAGTAGCCGCGCAACGGCTGGTACGGGATCATTTTGTGCCCGCCGTCATTATAGAACACGTTGATGATACCGCAGGTTTTTTCTTCTAGGTAAATTTGACCTCGATCGCCGAAGATGCGGGTGCCGATGAGAGGGCGCTGAACCTCTTTGCCGCTGGGGAAGTAGGAGAACTGGCCGATGACGCCGCTTTTGAACAGGATGCCGGCATGTATGGAGCGGTAAGGGCTGAAGTCCATCTCCTGTGGGCGGCCGAATGCTTGTACCTTTTCCACGGCACCGAAGATGTGCCGCGTAGCCGCGATGTCGTGCAGAGCGGCATCCAAGAAGTCGCCCCCTGCGTACTCGGGGTGTTGACGCCATTCGGTGGCGGCAAAGGTGTCCTTGACCATCTGACAGCGAAAACAGCTTACATCATTACGAATGAAGTAGAGCGTTCGGCCTATCTCTTGGTTGTTCACCAGATCGCGCAGGATGTTGTTTTCCTCGTTGTAACGGTAGTTTTCGGCAATCATCACCTTGATGCCGTACTTCGCCGGCAGTTCCCTCGCTCGGCGCGCCTGCTCCATATCGGGCGCCAGGGGTTTTTCGCAGATGATATTCCTTCCCGTGCGCGCCACAGCTTCCGACACCTCATAGTTGAGCTCTATCGGCACGATCACATCAACAGCATCAATGTCTTGCCGGTTCAGCATCTCCTTATAGTCGGTATAGATGCGATCCTCACTTAGGCCAATTTTCTGTGCGGCCAAGGCGGCCTTCTGCCGATCGATGTCGCATACGGCGACAATCTCGTAACAATCACGCAGCTCTTGTAACGCCGGCCAATGCAAACGTTCCCACGCAAATCCGGTACCAATAACGGCTAACCTTACTTTATCCGTGCTTAACCTCCCGTGCTTAGGACCATTTCCCGGCCTGACAGGCGGCTGCTGCCGCAATTGCCCATGCAGACACTCCGCCAAGCTACTGATACGGATGTATACGAACCTGTTGGCAGTATGCCCAATCGGAGGGAATCCTCATGCTTGCCGGAAGGAGTCTTGCCTAGGTGATTAGGCAGAAAGACGGCGGCATGTTCTTAAGCAATGGTTTTCTGAAGTATTGCGTGGTGTGTGTGGAGTATCGTGATTGTCCTAAGGCACCTACTTGCTTGCCAAAAGCCATGGAGCGCTGGGGTATGTGTGCTCTATGGCGATGCGAGGCGTAGCCACAGCATGCAGGTGGGTTCGGTGCGTACAACTCGCCTGCACCGGTTGAGAAGTCGTCGGTGTTGGAAGAGGATCACAGGCACTGACGCTGATGTGCTCCCTCCGCCTCAAACACCTCACTGCTCATCTAGTTGGTTACCACCCTCATAAAGGCTGCGATACTCACTTGGAGTAGTGCCCACCAACTCGCGGAACTGACGGCAGAAATGGGCGGTGTTCGCTATTCCAACGGCATTGCCCACCTCGTACACGGCCTTATCCGTAGAAACCAAGAGTCGCTTAGCCAAGGCCATCCGCCTGATGCGCACATATTCGCTCAACGAGTGATTGGTGGCCATGCGAATGAGTTTGTAAACATAGCGATCGCTAAAGTGCAGCGCCCTGCCGATGTCCGCCGCATTGAGGGGCTCGGCAATATGCGCCTCTATATAATTGAGCAGACGCTGTACCTGAGTGGAGACCAGTTGACGCGACTTATTGCCCGCTTCGCCGAACTCCACTGTCGATATGCGATCCATCCGTTTAGTCAGCACCAAGAGCTCGGTAACATACAGCGCGATCAGCAGCTGCGCATCGGGCTCTTCGCTCACCGCCTCTCTGTGGATGCGAGTGAAAAGCTCGTCCAACACCATGGTTATCGGCTCCGTGACCGCAAATAGTTCAATGGTGCCTTCTTGCGGTACCTGGGGTACAAGCTGGGTGAAATGAGGCGCAAGCAGCTCCGGCCCGTATAACAGATACCACCGGTCACACTCATAGGTGATATGCATGCCGTGCGGATTCCGCCCATCCAGGCAAGCCAGTAAGGATCCCGAAAACGGTATGAATGAGTCCCCATAGAATAGCCTGCCTGCGCCGGTGCGAATGAACAGGAACTCCGTACCAGGATGTTGGTGCCGGGAATAATGGGTGTGATAAATCGCCCGATCACACACGATCGGCGTATTACGCAGTCGACGTTGAATGCGATTCCACGACAAGAGATGTACGACTTGCTCATTTTCCATGTGGGTGAGTTCCACTGCGGTACACTCCCATCCCTGGTACAATAGCTTTCACCGCACCGTTTCCAGGTAGCAGTTACCGTTCGATCTTGGAAAGGTTTCTCAGAATCACAGGATTGCCATGATATGCGGCAACCGTTAATCCGCCACATAGTGATAAAGCCTTTGCCCTTCTGCTCAAACCGCACTTGGCTCTCTCTATATGCCCAACGGCGTTCCGGCTCATGCAACCGACGTGCGGGATTATATAACACATGCTTTCTTTCGTATCCACAGGTGACTTGCACCACAGTCATCGCCGATCCCCACGAAAGTACCTATTCCTTCGTGACATCCGGCCCAAATCCTTTATTATCTTCCTGTTGCTTGCGTAACCGGCAAGCAATGCGTCGGCAGTAACGCCTTTACCCCGCCGATTAAGAAAATTCTCAACAGCTCTTGTGGACTTCCGTATCGTACAACTGAAGTGCCGTGGTGTGTAATGATTGGTTCAGTCGGTTTTGCTATGCTTAAGGTAGGCTAAGCAAGCGGGGAAGTAGGTGGTAAATCGTCTACGGCACACCTAAGAACATATGCAAAGACGTTAACAGCGCGCTCATAGGTAGTGGGACCGTGCATTGCGTACGCAGCAGCAGTTTTTCCCGCAGAGGAGGTCTAAATGATGGAAAAGACGCTTGTAGGTGGAGCATTCTTGCTTGTGTACACACTCGTTCTTCTAAGTATGTTCAGTGTGGTTGTATTTGCCGGCGATGCCGCAACCGGCGTCAACCTACTTTCGAATCCTAGTTTTGAGATAATAGGCGATCCTAAGCAACCACCGCCTGGCTGGATGCTCTATCGCGGAAAAACACCTGATCAAATGTGGGTGGAAAAAGGCCTGGCAGTCAGCGGGGAGTATGCTTTAGTGATCGATACCGGCGGAACGGCCCATGCAGGCATGCGCAGCATACCCGTGCCCGCGCAACCAGGCGACGTATATGTCGCTACGGCCACGGTGTTCCCTTCGCCGGGAAGTCGGCCGGTACTGTATCTGGAGTATTGGGACAGCAACGACAAACAGACGGGCTTCACGAAAGTGACCGCCAGAGGGAAAGGTGACGATTGGGAAACCCTTACCCTTACTTTAGAGGCACCTGCAGGTACCACGCAGGTTTCGTTATACTTCTACTCCAATGCCACACAAAGCCCGGGTAAGGTCGTGTGGGACGACGCTTCGCTGGTGTGCGTCGAACGTGCGACTAATGCGCTTGCGGATCCTAAGGAAACGGTTGTGGTTAATCCACCTACCGGCGGCCGCGTGTTCTATGTAGCTCCAAACGGCAATGATGCCGCAGCAGGATCGGCAGACCAGCCCTGGCAATCGCTGCAAAAGGCTTCGACGGCGGCGCAGGCGGGAGATACCGTGATCTTTCTACCCGGAACCTATTCCGGGGTATTGGCTCCGCACAACAGCGGAACTGCTACGGCGCCCATAACTTATAAGGCGCAACAACAACATACGGCGGTGTTCGTAGGTACGGGGAGCTCACAGCTCCCCATTAGTATCCAAGGCGTAAAGCACATCCAAATTGAGGGCCTGCGGATCGAACCGGTCTCTGAGCGTGCCGGTTGGGTGGAAATCAAGAACGCTTCACACATCCGCTTGGCCAACCTGATCATGCAGAACACCTTGGCGGGTAGTCCGCTCTTCGTTTCCGATTCGCAACAGATCCAAATCTTAGATAGTGTGATCCGGCGTTTCGCACCGGATGTGGAACGCACAAGGACGACGTCGGTAACCACCAACCTGGTACGCTTTGTAAACTGCAAACACGTGCTTTTCGCCGGAAACAGCATCAGTCGCGCCATGCACACAGCCTTGGCTTTCCTACCTCCGGAAGAAAGGGGTAACAACGAGTATATCGTCGTGCGGGGCAATGTCTTCCACAACGGTTGGGGTCGTAATTATGAGTTCTTTGCCACTGCATACGTTCTCTTTGAGAACAACATCGTCACTAACGCGTTGCGCGGCGCCTTCTCCGCTTCGTCGCAAGACAAGTTCAGCCCCATTCAGGGTATCTTTCGTTTCAACCGCGTTTTTGCGAATTGGGGCGCGGCTGCAAACTTCTTCCCGTCTTCATATGCGCCCTCCGACTACCAGGAGCTGCGTGTCTATCATAATGTGTTCGACGCCAATGCGGAGTATGGCCTGCGGGTAACCACAGGTCTAGAGAGCAACCAGCTGTTCATCAACAACATCATCACCAACAACGATCGTCATGGGCAGCATATCCAGGTCAGCGCGCAACCTCAACCCGGATTGCGAATGTCGCACAATGCGGTTTGGGCCGAATTTGATCAAGACATGCGCTCAACGGTTACAACTCAAAGCCAACAGCGAAACCTTCTGAGCCAAACGCAGCTGAACGTCGATCCGGGCTACCAAGATCCCAGCCTTTATCATCATGACCTAAAACCTGACAGCGCACTGATTGATGCGGGCCAGGCGCTCACATATACGACAACCGCAGGTCAGGGTACGGTACTACCGGTAGCTGACGCAGGTTGGTTTTACGATGGTTTCGGCATCGAGGGAGAAGTAGGCGATCTCATCGTCGTTGGTGAGTCGCAACAGCCTGCTCGCATCGTCCAAGTCGATTATAGTCGCCATCAGCTCCACCTTGATCGAGCCGTCTCGTGGTCGCATAACGACCCGGTGGGATTCGCTTGGTCCGGAAAGGCTCCGGATATCGGGGTGTACGAACACGGTCCGGCAGGTCGACCGCAAATACAAGTCAAGGCATCAGTTTTTGAGGCGACTGTCGGCACGACCGTCTATCTGCAAGCAATCGTGCACGGCACCTTTCAGCCGCAACAGTATACATGGCAAATCGGCACGCATACCTTTAGCGCCGGGCCTGAAGTAAACATCATGCTTGATGAACCAGGTGAGTATGGCATCCGAGTGCGCGTCACTGACGCGGAAGGGCTCTCATATATCGGCACCGCTTTCTTAGTAGTGCGCACAATCACAGCCAATGCGGATAAACCATTGCTTCATACCACCTTTGACGCCGACGATCACCTGTGGTGGAAGTTTTGGAAGACGTATCGACCTCGGCCGACGCTTTGGGAGCATGTGGTAGACGTCGATACCGGTCAAGGTTATTTATCGGTCCTCGCTCCGGAAGAGGAGGCGGGGGCAATGCCGGCCTGGATCTATCCGGCAGGCTGGAACCTGGAATCGACGGAGCTTTGGTGGGATATCGACAAGTACCCATTTGTCCGCATTCGCTACAGCGTTGACCCAGGTACAGCCGTCGGCCTTTACCTGCAGGCGTTTGGTCCGCAGCAGCGCTATGCGCAAGGCGGCGGCGATGAGTACGGCGTCTATCAGGCGCAGGTTGCGGCTACGCCGGCGCATTGGCTTGAGAGCGCGGAATTTCCCATCGTTGGAAACGCTGTTCTTCTTGATGATGGCGCATGGCATGAGCTGACCATCGATGTCAGACGCATCCGAGAAGCATATCCGGATGTACAGGTGCTGCAAGGCATAGGCTTTGAGACAACCCGCCGCCTTAGGCGGTCTTCCGGCGCTTATCATCTGGATGACGTAGCGATTTTACCGGCTCATGCAGGTGATGCTCTCTGGCGGTTGGCTCTCCGTACACTGCAGGACGCTGCCGTCGTAACGGGTGAACTGGATGTGCGGATTGATGCGTATCACCCGGAGGGAAGCATAGTCCGAAACGTCCAAATCACGCTCGGCGAACAGCAAGTTTACACAAGCTCTTCCATACCGGAGCAGCTTGCGCTCGATACGCGTACTTGGCCGGATGGCGATCATAGCTTGCAGGTGCTAATTACAGCTGCAGACGGCGGCGTTTATGCAGCATTGGCCCGAGTCACCTTGGACAACTGGACGGAAGTGGTCGACGAGCTGCAGCCACCGGTGATCAACTCCTTCTGGGGTACCATTGATCGCTCTCGGACGAGCGATGCGTCTCCCGGCTGGGTCTATGTAACGCAGGATGAAGCGTACAACTACGCAGCCGATGCACGGATGGCTCGCGTAGCCGACACCACGGAGTATCTGGAGTGGGAAGTGCCCGCGCTCGCGCGCTTCGCAGCCGTCGTTTGGGTGCAAGGCGCGATGCCGCAGGATGCGATCTCGTTCCAGGTATCGGCAGACCGGAACATATGGACAGAAGTAGATTTTCAGACGAGTGAGTTGGAGAGCCAAGCGGAGAGGTGGAGAATACTGCAGTTGCAGGGCGTCCCGGATTCCGACTGCGGTTACAACTGGATACGCTTGGTGCTGCATGCGCAAGCAGCGCCTGAGTACATTCCCATCGAAATCGACAGCGTTCATCTCTGGGGCGCACGTCAGCCTTAGAGTTGGTGAGGAGGATGCCGTATGTTAGCTTGCCTGGAGCATCTGCCGTTTAAAAGCGGCGATCGCATTCTGTTCCAAGGCGACAGTCTCACCGCTGCCGACCGGGATTTTCATAAACCTTGGCATTTAGGCAATGGCTATGTAGCTATTATTGCCGGGCTATTGGCACAAGCTCGCCCCGACTTGAGGGTAGAAGTGCTCAACAGAGGCGTGGGAGGGAACCGGTCGGCTGAGTTGTTGGCGCGCTGGGATGCTGATTGCCTGCAACTGCATCCCACCTGGCTCTCCATCATGATCGGCGTCAACGACGTGTGGCGCCTGAGATTACCTCCGTCTCATAAGCGCTATATACCCTTAGACGAATTTGTGGTTAATTACCGTCAGTTGCTCGATACGGCGCTCGCAGCCGACGTTGAGCATCTGGTGCTGGTATCGCCCACTTTGATTGAACTGGACATGGCTGGTGAGCTCAATCAGCTGGTCGCAGAGTACGACGAGGCGGTGGCTGCCTTAGCAAGGCAGTATGAGGCAATCTATGTGCCCTTGCGACAACACTTGATCGAGTTCAGCAAAAGCAGATCCGACTTAGTGTGGCTGCGCGATCCGGTAAGCGATGGTTGTCATTTTAACACTCTTGGTCATGCAGTGGCGGCTATCACCTGGCTGACTGCAGTATGTGAACATACCAGATTGCGAGGAGTTGATGCGTAATGCGGGTATAGGGAGTACCTCTTGAGGTAATGGCGGGATACGATCGCTCAGATAATGGTGACTGCTACCAGCGGCCCAGGCCGGTTCAACCCCTTGACTAACGTACTGTATACGGTAACAACTATTTTAGAGTAGAGGGAGCTGCTTGAGATGATTAGAAGCTGTCAGCGGCGCAGTTGGTACCTAATGATACTGCTGTGCGCTGCTTTTATCGTCGCCGACATGAGTGCCGCAGCTACGGCCCAGGATAAGACGAAGATCGTGTTTGCTTACTGGGGCACTGCTTGGAGTAGAGATCACGATATTGTGGCTGCGAAAAACCGTTTTGAGGCGTTATATCCCTATATAGAAGTGGAGTTGTTGGAGATACCGGGGAGTTCGGCGAACTTCGTTCAGCAGCTGAAGATATACCTGGCGGCAGGGATGGATATCGATGCCGTGACGGTGATGGCGAGCATGGACGCGTCGTTTGTCCCGTTTTTCGCCGACCTGACCGACTTGATGACCCGTGACGACATCAAGCCGAGTTTGTTCTTGCCGGGCTCCCTGGAGTCGCTGACCTTGGGAGACACGATTTGGGGTCTGCCCGTTTCCGTGGTCCTGCGCGGCGGTGCATACAACGCGCGCATGTTGGCCGAGATAGGTTTTGCACCACCCGCGCCGTTGGACTGGACCTGGGATACGATGCAAGAGGTGGCTAAGAAAGGAACTCTGTATCACTCTGCAAACAGTGAGCCGACTCGTTACGGTATGGACATGGTGGGTCCGCCCAATGTGTTCTATTTGTACGGGTTTGGTACGCATGCCGGCGCAATGTTCTTCGATCGTTTCGTAGATCCGACAAAGACCGCATGGAACACGCCGGAGGCTAGAGTGGCCATTGAATTCTTCCTCTCTTTCTATGATAACAAGTGGGCTTCCTTGCAGAAAGGCTTGTTTCAGAGCAATAAGGCCGTGTTTACCATCGATTCGGTGCCGCGTTCCACCCAGTGGATTGAGGAACGCTTCGGGCATCAGGAAATAGAGTTCATCCCCATGCCTCGCGGTCCGCAAAAAGGGGGGTTCCACCAAGGCACCCATGCGGTGGAGTTGCTCAAGACGTCTAAGAACAAGGAAGCGACATGGCTCTGGATGAAGTACTTAGCTATGTCCCTGGGGGAAATCGAGGCGCGGTATAAAGCGCCGCAACGGGTGGATCCGCATATGTCCGCCTTGCGTGAGGCGGCACCGTTGTATCTGTCCATCAGTAAAGATTTGGTGGCGAAGATTGAATCGTGGGTCACCATTGCCGGACATCCGGATAACACACCGCGCTATGTTGTGCGCAACGGTGCGCAGATCACCACCGTCGCTCAGGCTGAACTACTAGCGGTCGTCAACAAGGAGCAGCCCCTGGAAAGCGCTATGGAACGGATTCAGCAGCAAGTGCAAGCAATACTGGACGATGCTTTTAGGCAGTAAGTAGGTAGATGGTTAGGTACGGAGTTGTGGTAGATGGTAGGGAAATAACCGACTTTAGGCAGCAGCGTCGCGTGAGTGTGGTTTGGTAGGTGTTCCTGCAAACTACACTCATCTTCTGTATCGGTGC
>DUQB01000098.1 GCA_012838035.1 Bacillota bacterium
CCAGTCATCATCCCAGTCATCATCCCAGTCATCATCCCAGTCATCATCCCAGTCATCATCCCAGTCATCATCCCAGTCATCATCCCAGTCGTCGCCCCAAGGATCACCGCCCTGAGGGCCTCCGGCAAAAACCTCCGCATGATACTTCAAGGCAAACTCAATCGCCCCTATCATGCCTTCATGCAGTATAGGCTCGGAGAATTTCTGCATAAAAGGCGCACTGGCTACCAGAGCCATGCGATCAGGCCAATCCGGTAATGGCGGGATAATCAGGCGATCCGGAATACGATCAGATCCCGTTTGCTCATCAGCCTGCGAGTCGCTGCTTAAAGGAGAAGGCGGAGAGTCGGCGGCCCCAGGTGTTACGCCATTGGCAATTGCTTGTTGAACACCGGACAAGATTGCCGGGGAGTAGGCAAATTGCGCGGCCTTAAGCAACATGAGCATGGCATCGACATATTGCTCTCTGGTACGATAGACGGCAGCTAACCCCTGATAGGCTAAGGAGAACTCATTGTCATGCCGGATGGCTTGGTTGAAGAGTTCTTCGGCCTTAACAACGTTACCGAGCTCTAGGTAGGAGTTCGCCAGATTGGTGAGGATGAGCGGCGAGGTCGGATCATACTGCAGGGCATACTCCAGTACCTGTATAGACTCTTCACGGTCTTCCAGAAAGCGCAAGGTCGCGCCAAAGTTGTTCAGTACCAGTCCGTCCTGCGGCAACACTTGAACCGCGGTCGCCGCATATATGGCCGCCACATTCAGACTCTCACCCATTGCGCCCATAACACCTGCGGCGGAGGCGAATTGGCGGGCATTGTACTCTCGCAGTGAATTGTCCGGCGCCAATCGGTTTAGTTCCAGGTCAATGTAAGCGCGGTCCGTTATATCGAGCGTTCTATAAAAGTGTTCTTGATAACTTACCGCAAGTTCCAGCAAACCTTCTTCTGTAAAAGGTTCCGTCTGTTCGCCCTCAACTGCGAACGGAACACTGCTATATGCCGTACTCAGAGGTAGTAGCAAGAGACACAAAACAAATGCCAACGTTTTCCATAAGCGCATGGATGGCCTCCCTTCATATTCTCGTCCTTCTGTATGTAGAGGACTAATATGTGATAGTGCATTTCCATAACGCGACGCACTTTCCTGTCATCACCATTGAATATTCATCAGAGCCGCAGCTACCATCGACGCCTTATTATGGATTCAGCTTCATGGGGCAGCATCAACGCCGGTGTTGTTTTGCGCGTCCGACTGCATAAGAGTAGAGGTGATAATCCGGGCTTCCTACCGTGACGGCTAGTCTGCAGGGATCGATCCGGAAGGGCGGAATTTCCTATACAAGCTACTTTTTAATTTGAAGTAGGTGACCTCTATGGAGGTAGCTATTGTTCCGATTGCAGAGGAGCATGTAATGGCCTTCCATAGCTGCTTGGACGTGGTGGCGCGGGAAAGGTGCTATTTAGGCTTTCTGGCGGCGCCTCCCCTGGAAAGTATGCGGCGGTTCGTACGGGCGAACATCGAAAACGGCCATGTTCAACTGGTAGCCCTTGCTGATGGTACGCTGCTAGGTTGGTGTGATATTCTGCCCCACGATAAGCCTGGTTTTACGCACTGTGGTTCTCTAGGCATGGGGGTGCATCCTGATCATCGCAGACGCGGCATTGGCAAACGGTTGATCACCGAAGCGCTGCATCGCGCCCGAAAGCAAGGGATAGAACGTGTTGAATTGGAGGTTTTCGCATCAAATCCGGCAGCGCGAGCCTTGTATGAACAGATGGGGTTTGTAGTGGAGGGGGTAAAGCGCCGGGCACGTAAGCTTGATGGGCGGTACGAAGATATCGTGTTGATGGCTCTTTTCTTGAGTGATGGAGAGTGAGCGCATCAGGTGCGCGTGATCGCGCTGGAACAAGAAAACCTCTCAACAGAGGATGCAGTAACGGTGCGAATGAGAAACGTACCGAGCACCTCGTTGTGAATACAGCCTCTATGACCTACGGCTCGCGTAGTGTGTAATGTTGCTCCGGCGGGTGCATGCTCGTCGTATACCTATACGGGAGGTTTTCATGTGGCGGCAGATCAAGTGAACGTGCGGTTGGCCCAAGTTATCGACATACCTGCGCTTGTTAGTCTGATGCATGACTTTTATATGGAAGCGGATTTCCCACTGGACCGCGATTGGGCTGCTGCGGCGTTTCGAACCTTGCTCACAAATCCGGCTTTGGGCCGCGTATGGATCGCGATGACTGATGGGACATGCATGGGATATGTCGTGTTGTCTGTTCGATTTGCTATGGAATATGGCGGGATGAGCGCCTATATAGACGATTTGTACGTCAGACCCGCTTTTCGCGGCCAAGGTGTCACGACGGCTCTCCTCAATACCCTGTCGGCGTACTGTAAAAGTGCAGGGTGTAAGTCGTTGCATGTGGAAGTCGGCACGCAAAACCTGCCGGCACGGGAGCTCTATGCCCGTTATGGGTTGCAACCAGGTACCGCTGGGAGAGTCATGCTGAGTACCGCATTACCGGAGGCCGGTACTTGAGGCCGCAGCTGATAAAAACGCATTATCCGGCGGACGGAAACAAGGAATCAGGGCTGTTGTATGGAAAACTCGTTATCATCGTTTTCTGTTCGCCGGCAGTCCCTGGAGACAGGTATGCGGTTGCAATGAATAGAGCGGGCTCCAACGCATCCAAGATGCACTCGTGTTCAGAGCATGTGTAGGGGCTGATGTCTGGAGGTGGTAGAAGGTTACGAAACAGTCGCAGTTGCCACCTATTTCGAAGCGTCGCGGATTCTTTTTTCCGACGCCGCATCGCCGGACCGACTATGCGTTAGGAGCTTTCTCCCCAAGAGTAGACGGAGAGTTCTAAGGTTGATCAGAGAGTAAAGAGTTTTGCCGTTGGAGTTTGTTTAATACGATTAGTGAGGTGTAGATGCGGATGTGTATGCGTTATGTAGCCGGAATGGTCCTATTTGTTTTGATGCTTACGTCTGCGTTGTCCTTGACATGTGCGGCAGCCGAGCAGGTTACGATTACCATGATTCTCTTCAATCGCGAAGAGGAAGCGAAGTGGCAACAAGCGGTACTGGATATGTTCCACAAACAGCAAGATCGCATTAGGGTAGAATTGATCTCGTCTGCAGGCGCTGCCAGCGCCGTAGCCAAAGCCTTCACCATGGCGGTGGCCGGACAGCCCTTGCACATTGCCTACGCTGATCCGAACGACACCATCGGTTGGGGCATGCAAGGCTTAACCATCGATTTGGAGCCTTATTTTCAGCGCGATGCTAAGACGGCGCCGCTAAAGGATTTCTTCCCGGTGATGGTCGATATGCACCGGTGGGAAGGTAAGCTTTTCGGCATTCCGGAGGATTTGCAGGTACAGTCGTTCTTCTATAACCAAAGCCACTTTGATGAAGCCGGTATTCCGTATCCCGACGCAAGCTGGACATGGGATACGGTAGCCAAGAACGCCGCCCGTTTGAAAAGAGACGATAACGGTGATGGGGTTCCTGAGCGTTGGGGAATGCGCGATCCGCAGTACCTCCACTACTGGTCGGTTTTTTGGGCATTCGGCGGCGAACTGGTAGACAATCCGAAAAGGCCGACCAAGTTTACCGGTGACAGCCTGGAAATTCAAGCGGCATTTGCGTGGTTCCATAACATGATCACTGTAGAGAAGAACATGCCCCCGATCAACACCATCAAAGGTTCTACCGCGCAACACTTAGTGGGCGATCAGACGGTTTCTATGGCTATCGGCAACTCGTTATATATGCAGGATGCCCTCAAATTCGGCACTCAAGTGCGTTGGGACGTAGCGCCCATGCCCAAGGGGCCGGCCGGTAACCCGGCTATGTCGAACACTATCGGTTGGGTCATATTCAACAATGTGCCCAATCAGGAAGAGGCTTGGGAAGTAATCAAATTCTTCAGCAGTGAAGAGGCTATGCGATTGGCTGTTGAGATGAGGGGCACGCTGGTGCCGCACCTGCCTACTGCCATTTACGTATGGCCAAGGAACTTTAACTACCCGGAAAGCCGGATGCAATTCGTGCAGGCGGTTGATACCTCAAGACCCATGCCGATTGTTTATGGCAGCGGGCTAACTGCGATTCGTAACAACTTCGCCAACTACACCTCCGGCAAAATGTCGTTACCGCAGGCGCTTGAGGCTATGAAGGCGGGCGTAGAAGCGTGGATCGCCACGTTGCCGAAGTAACCTCCGTACTTGAGATGCATTCCGGTCGTTCCAGCTGTCAATGAGGTGTGGATGCCGAAACTAGCGGAAGCACTGATTACTGAGTGGATTATCAGCGGCGGATTGAAGAGCTGAAGGATCGACTTCGCCGAAACGCAAAGGTGCAGGAAGGCGATGATCCTGCGGAGGATCCGGAACAGCTTAAGCAAATTGGCTGACGGAGCTTGCTGAATAGCCTTCCGCGACGGTAGCTGCTTTGCTGTAGGAGCACGCCCTTACCGGCTAGGTTTCGCCGTTTTGGGTTCGGCGTTAAGACCGGCGCCGTGGTTTCGACTCCCATTTTATAAATTACGGTCAGTATTGTGACATGAGTACGGTGTACCACTTAAAACGTACTACCACTGTGCTGATACTGCAACGCAGCGAGGGTTGGGTAAGGGGATTGCTCTTGAGCAGTACGAGAAGCGGGAAGGCGATTGGAACAATACTGTGCGCTATCATCTTATTATCCTTATGCCGGCGTTGAGTCCCAGGGAAAGAAGCATGTGTAGGCAGTGCCTGCACGATCGGTTAACACTATGAACAAGAGGTGTTTAAGCATGCGTTTCGTAGAAGAGCCTATAGGTGATCTGAAGGCATACGGCACTGTGCCGATTGCTTTTTTGGTGCGGTCTCGTTTGCGTTGCGAACCAATCGCGCAAGGCTGGGGCGGCATACGTCTTATTGAGGAGTCTGTTCAGCAGCCCTATGTGAAAGATTACGACCAGGAGGAGAATCCGACTGAGTGGCTGAAACTAGGCGATCTGAGCAATTGGGGAGTAATAGCCGTCTATGATGGCCTACAGCGCGTAGGCGGCGCGGTGCTGGCTTGGAATACGCCGGGCATAAGGATGCTTGATGGTCAGTCTGATCGAGCCGTGCTCTGGGATATTCGCGTTCATCCGGATTACCGCGGTAAAGGCATTGGCCGAGGCATTTTTAGCAGCGCGGTGGAATGGGCGCGCAAAAGGGATTGCAGGCTATTTAAGGTGGAAACGCAGAATATTAATGTGCCTGCATGCCGCTTATACATGAATCAGGGCTGCACTTTAGCCGTGATCAATTCATTTGCGTACCCAGAGTATCCAGATGAAGTGCAGTTAATTTGGCAGATGCGGTTGTAACATCATGGATCCGACGAACCGAGTCTTTTATTCTAAAGGCACAGCCTTTAGCACATGATCATCGTAGGTGGCTTCGATGCGATGACCCGGCGGCACAAGCAAAAATTCTTGTTCTGACCATGAACCCGACAAAAGGCGCTCCAAATATGAGAGGTCGGCATCTATCGTGCAATAATCGAGGCCCAAGCTGCGAGCTTTATCCGCGACTTTAGCGCCATAACCCAAATGGTCCAGTTCAGGGACCCGCAAATAAGCTGCACGGGTATAGTGTTGAGACCACGACATCTCCACTTCCATCAGGTATTTGGCGTTCTCTTCTCCGTAACGCTCTACATACTCTCGGTACTTCTCTTCCTTATTCGTCACTTCGGCGCCTAACGCTCCGGAGCCCTCCGTGTCGGTGGAACGCTCGAAGGCGGCCGATGAGTAGTAGTAGGTACCCGGATGCTGCGTAAACTCTGCTATATATCGTTGGCGTCCGCCTAAAAACAAGGCGATGCAATCATCTGTGCGGGGAATTACCAAGCTGTGGCTGCGTGCAACGATGCCCTTGGCTACGTTACCGCATAGTCCGAAGCCCAACAAAACGGCGTCAAACTGATTATCGTCCACAGCATCAATCTTATCCTGCAGCGCCTGGCGCATCACCGCCGGAGTAACGTGCATGCCTTTGGGCAGAAACGTTACATCTACAGTGGACGCGGTTTTGGCTACGGCCAAGCACAACTCCCGATAGAATACTTCACAGGCAATCAACATGAACTGCACGGTATAGCCTCCCCGAATAACGGTATGATCCATCATAACACACCTGAGCTGCATTCGGCCGGACATAATCGGGGAGTGGCAGTATCCAAATTGCATGATGCGTAGAGCCGATTAGGTAAAATTTGATCCAAGATTAAACATATGCGGCGGGAAGGCAGAGAGCGCCTACGGCAGGTGATTCGGACCCATGCTTCAAGAGCGCTGGAATCTAAGTAGTCCGCGCAGGTAGCATCTCGGCGACTTTTTGTAGTAACAGGTCGACGACAAGCAGGCCGGACACACGGCAAAATACATCCTCACCTACGTTGGGTATGCTGGTTACATTTGTTGTAAGCACGACATCCGCATAGCGGGTACCCGGCGCATTCGACAAGTTGGTCAACAACACCACCGGAATACCGTGTTTACCAGCATGAGAAAGCACCCGGATAACCGGAGGGCTGGCTCCCATATGAGAAACGCAGAACAGCAGCTGGTCCTTAGAGAATAGCGAATTTACCGCAACCTCCGAATCGCTGGTGAAGGAAGTAAACATCTTCATGGTGCGCAAGCGTAATTCCAGCATCTGGGCGACGGGAGCAGAGAGGAGAGCGCCGAACATCATCACGTTTTTAGCGGCGCAGATCATCTCCGCCGCCTTAACAATGGCATCGGGATCTATCGTATCGAAGGTGTCCAGCAGTGACGTAAAAAAGAGGCCGGCGCGTTCCTTCACCCAGGGATCTATAACGCTGTCTTCGCCTTCTTGTAAGGCAGTGCGCAATTCACTGAAGTTCCGGTACCCGATATTGCGGCTGATGCGTAACAACGAAGCGGGACTGGTTTCGCACCGCTCGGCGATTTCGGCGATGCTTAGATCATGGATCGATACGGACGAGTCCATGAGCAGCTGGGCTACGCGCAGCGCGGCGCCGCGCATGCCGATAAGTTGCGTGACAATACGTCTTTTGGCAGCGTTTCCTTGTCGCAAGCGCGCCATGCGTGCTAGTCCGTCAATGACATCGGTCATAGTGATCACTCCTCAGGCGAGTCGGGGGAAAACAGGCGCATGGTCCATAAGGAAGACCGTCTTAAAGACGGTCTGGTACAACCTTTGGCACACAAAACTCCGTTCAGAGGACAACTCATCCTACCGATCCATCGTTGAGTGTAACTATCCTTACTTTACATCAAACACAAGAACCGTGCCACCATCCGTGCCGCGTTGGTCAAGGATATATAAACGATGGCCATCTCGCGTTACGGCTACGCTCGAGGCTTCGCTTACAATGCCCAGATCGGCCAGGGTCCAGGTGCGGTTGAGCGAGCCGTCCGGGTTGTACAGAGTGATGCCCGGATCCTGCAACTCATAATGAGCTACCCATACGTAACCGTTGGTGTCGGCGGCGACCCAGAAGGTGCGATTACCTTGGATGTATAGCGAGGCCTCGCCGGTTTGCGCCTCTACACGGCTGATTTGTCCGGCAACCCAGGAAGTCATGATCAAGTCGCCGTTCGGGATTGACACCGGCATGCGCAGTTCCGATATTGCCACATACCCATCGGCGCCAAAACTGGTTACCGGTTGGAGTTGACCATCTACCAGGCGAAACTTGAAGATGCCCGGCTTAATATTGTCTCGGTTGGTGACATAAATATCGCCGTTGGGGGACACAAAGGCTCCCTCTATGTTGGTCATACCGAAAGGCGTCATATCGTATAGGGTTTCCAATTCCAAATCGGCTGAGTATACGGCCAGTATGGGAGCGGTGAGGGGAACCCACACCTTTCCATGGGCGTCGACGCTGACCGCCTTGGGGGCGACATTGGTGCCGAGGTCGGCTAGGGATGTTTTTAGCATACGACCAGAGGAGAGGTCGAGCTTGATCATGGACTTCTCGTTCATGCCGCAGACGTACAGCACGCTTTCATCCGGAGACAAATCCAAGCCGCGAATGCTGCTTCCTCTCGGCGTAACCACATGCTTTGCGACAAATACCAGCTCTGTGGCTTGAACGGAAAAGGCGCCGATCAACATGATCCATACCGTCAACAGGAGTAGAGTTCTCAGTCGTATACTACGCTGCATGATATTCACTCCTTCGTTTCGGGTTTAAAAACCTTCGCGTAACATTTCAGAAAACTGACTGTTGGAAGCGACGAGAGTCCACCCTCTCGGGTGAGAATGGACTCTCGCGATTTTGCTGATGCGTTTGAGCTACTCTAAGTCGATGATAACCGGGAGGTGATCGGAGTTGATCCACATACCGGGCTGCATGGGACCTTGCAGTTTGAATTGGGGAGCCTTGATCACCTGCGCCGATCGCAATCGTCTGGCCAACCCTGCGCTGAGGTAGATGTGGTCGATGGCGATTTTATCTAAGCCTTGCTTGTCCGTAAAGGTTGCTTCCAAACCGCCGCAGGCCTCTTTGGCGTTGATCAGGCCGAATCGGCGCACCGCATCATGTACGCAACCGGTAACCGGCGAATTGAAGTCCCCCATAACCGCTATCTCGTACCCAGTGGCTGCGAGGTTCTTTAAGTGCCCGGCAAGGATATCGGCTTCACGTTGCCGCATCTCTTCGCTGTGCGGATTCGTATGGATGTTCACTATCCATAAGGGCGCCTGCTCGCAGTCGAGGAGGGCTGCTCCGCCAAAACGGCTGAAGGGTTCGCTTTTTCCGGTTGGTCCGCAGTTTGAGAAGTAACGCGCTTCCAGGATGTTATAGATGGTGAATACACCGCCGCAAAAGCGCGTAGGCGAAGGAAAGGGAGCCAAGTTCGTATTCAGCAAGGCGGCTATGGACTTCATGTAATCCACAGACGTGCCTTCTTGCAGGCAGAAAACGTCACATTGCAGATCCTTGATGACCTGTGCAAAGTAGGCGACGCGCCGTGGATCGTTCATTTCACCTAAATCGGCTTTGGATGCCGCCAACTCCCAACCTTCAAAACAAAGCATGTTATAAGTACCTATACGCACATCAACGGCCTCCTCAGGGCAGAGTATGTCAGCGGGAATCTAGAACGTTTGCCAGGCCGCGACGGCATTCAGAAATGCGTTTTGCGGCGTGACGGAACCGGTGAAAATGGCATTGATCGCTGCGGTGACGGGAGCCCAGGAAGCCGCGGTAGGTCGACCTACGGCATACGGCATTACCCGTTCGAACGTATCTTTAAGGTGGGGATACTGCGCTAAGAATGAGCTTCTCATGGCGTCCTGGCGCGGCGGCAGGTATCCCAGCGTTTCGTTATATTTCATCAGGTTTTCCGCAGAGCCGAAGAACTTGAGGAATTCCCAGGCTTCATCCGGATGTTTGGTTTCCGCTGCCATAAACAGGGAGTCGGTGTAGGTCGGCGCTACCTGCAGTTTCCGTTTCATGGGATAACCGACGCGTATGTCGCCTTCCAACTGAGGATTGACGATGATCGTATCGGCTACTTTTTTACCATTGGCCCACTCCATAACATACGCGCCGTTGGCAAAACCGCCGGCCGGCAAGGCGCCGCCATATGCTGCTTGCGCTTGGTAGAATTCATAGTACCACAGTGCAGCTTCTTCACCTTCCGGGGTGGCGAATAGGGGCTGGCTGCCGTCGTGCGACACGATTTGACCGCCGTTCTGCAAAGTAAGCGACATCCAGAAGTCTACGTTGGCCTTAAGTACGTTAAATCCCCAGCGGAGCGGTTTGCCGTCTCCGGTTACGCGGGAGAGTTTCATGGCTGCGGCAAAGACCTCGTCCCAATCGGTGGGGTTTGTACTGGGGTCGAAGCCGCCCTCCGCCATGAGGTCGGAACGATAGATGATGGTCCGTGGGGCTGTGAGTGAAGGAATGCCGTAATCGCTGCCTTCCCAAACCACCGCATCCCATGCCCCGGGGAAGAATGCCTGTTTATCCGGCCAATCCTTCGTGTACTTATCGATGTTCATGCCGAAACCTTGTGCCCCGGCTTGGCCGCGGAAAGTGGAGCCGCCCTGGAAAATATCGGGGGACATGCCGGCGGCAATTTGTGTTTTCAGCTTCTGGTTGAACTCTCCCCAAGTGACATAAACCACATTGAGTTTGATGTTGGGGTGTTCTCTCTCAAAAGCCGGTACCAAATCCTGCGCGATCCACTCTTGTGTGTTCTTGTTAAAGTCGGAGAACCATACCTCCAGTTCGACCTGTTCAGCTAAGCCGACTGCACTGACAACGAGAGTTAAAGAGACGACTACGAAGACCCAAGTAAAAAACCGTCTCATTTTTTGTTGACCTCCTTAGCTTTCTCGACTTATTCGAGTCAACTTGCGATGAAATACTTAACCGCATGACGGCCATTTCCTTCGATAGAAATTTCTGTCATTAAAATTGTGGGCATATGGCTCTTGACGCCGGTAGGTGTCGTCATGGCGCCGGATGATCGGTCCCGTAGAAGCTCCGTGCAAAATCAAGGGCGCTGTGTATAATCGGCTGAATGAGGAAAGAGAAAACTCGGGCGGTAGGCCGAATCTCCGGTTGGAGACTCGGTTCGCCCGAGTTGGATGCGGCAACGGCGCCTGCGTAGCCGTCATCGCCGTAGAGCATATTTAGGGCAGGGCGAGTTCCATCAGTACGGGTATATGATCGGAGTTCGCCCACGTGCCGGTGCCGGGCGCACCTAGTCTAAAGCCGTTTTCAGTAACAATCCATCCCGCACGAATGTGGCCTGCCAGGTTGGGACTGACGTAGAGGTGGTCGATGGGCTGCATGGGACCGGTGATCTCCAAGGCGTTGACGAACCCTCGCTCCTTCAGAACGCGGTGCAACGAGCCATCTATTCGTTCATTAAAATCACCGCCTACGATGACATATGGACTCACTTGCGCCAGCTCATCGATCATATCTGCCAAAATGGCGGCTTCTTGCACGCGCACGGTCTCTTCATGCGGATACGCATGGATACTTACAACCCAGAGCGGTACGCCGGCTACGTCGAGTAGAGCTGCGCCGCCGTGTCTGCTGAATGGGGGGACACCGCTGGTTTTGGGTATGTTAAAAGGCCTAACCTCAAGTATCGGAAACCGGCTAAAGATGCCGCCGGGAAAATAGGTGGTCGTGGGAAAGGTGGCTACGTTCACGCCTAACCGTCGAGCGTATTCTACCAGTAGAAAGGTGTTCGCACCTTCCTGCAGGCACAAGATGTCGGTTTGCAGGCTGCTGATTACCTCTACGAAATGCTCAATTCGTTTGAGCTCGTATAGGTTGCCCAATTCCTTCTTGGCCTCATCCTCGGGGTATCCTTGAAAACCGAGTATGTTGTACGTCCCAATGCGTATGAAACGACGTCCGTCCGACAGCTGTTTATCCGAATATCCTGTGGTGAAATAAGGGTTGACCAGCGACACGTTGACTAAGATATCGGGATCTGCCGTTAAACGCAAATCGGCACGCCAAAGGGCATTGCGCTCCGGTAGCGGCAGCTGAACCGTTATGACCTCGCGGTGATTCACTACGCCGCCGATTGTAATGGGTATCTCGTGGATAATCGGCTCGCCGTCGACATATGACTTCGACTCTGTCTGCCATTCCAACGGAATAAGCCGAGCTTGTAGGGTTAAAGTGAGGCCGGAGAGTATGCTGTCGCTGTTTAGAGCAAGATCGAGGTTAATCCGGCGTTGATCAAAGTCAGTGACTATGGCAGGAGCGACGCCCTGCAATTTGCCGATGGTCAGCTGCTTTCGGCCCAACTCTTTGACAAGGTCGCCGTGCTTGTATTGCAAAATGAAGGTGGACGAACCGAGAGGTAGTCCGGCTGCGGACAAATCGATTACAGTTGGCGAAGTCGGAGCGATAGTAGTCGCGAGAAGATGCTCTACGCCGTTTTGCATCATGACGATGCGGTATTCGCCGGCCACAGGATTAGGTGCGGTGAGTCGCACTTGCACAGGCCGATCGGGTTCCAACGCCGTGCTCGCTAAAAAGGTACCGCCCTCCAGGAAGCCCACTTCCCATTTGACCCCGACGGGCTCGTACTGAGGAACCACAGTCAGCAGCTGACCGTCGGCTTGCGGTTCAGTGAGCGGTAGACCCGTAGCAATGGCGGCGGCGTAGCTGACGATGTTCTGATTGGTGGTGATATCCGTCACTGCTACTCCGACAGCGCCTGTCGCCTGATGATAGCTGAGCGTAATGTCATAGGCGTGATCCGGTGCCGGCATGGCGGTACCCAAATGCACATCCGGATTTCCCAGCGAGACTAGCGCAAGCTCCCAAGTAGGAAACCAACCCTGGGTGTTCAACCTCCAAATGAGGGAGAATGCCTGATCAAAATGGATGAGACGTATCGTCGGCTTTTCATCGACCATGCCGGCGTTCACCTGGAGGCGCGTGTTGACCGTAATGCCGTTTTCCAGGCTGACTGCCGCGGCCGTCCATGGGTAGGCTGTGCTTAAAAGAATGCATATGGCGGCGGTAATCAGTAAGAATGGTGAACATCTCTTCCAGAAGCTCGGTATGATCATGTTATACCACTCCTCTTTGCAATACTCGGTAGTCATATCTTTGTTTATGATAACACAGCGGCCGGAAGTTGCAGTGACCGAAACGAGCGCCAGGACCCCCCGTTTTAAAGCAAAATCGGCATATCCATGAACCATGATGCCGTTCAGGTTTGTCAAAGTGCGTACCTACCTTTGAGTGGGGAAATCACATGCGCTGGTTGGAAGAGCAATCTATAACCGTGTAGAATTTGTTACCTCGGTAAAGGAACTCATTGTCATGCAGCCGAAAGCATTGCATGTCGCCATACCGGCTGACCATGTATTCTGCCTCGTCATTGACGCCGACGGTGCGCGAAACATCGGAGAGTGACCGTATGACATCTGAGGATAAGTACGTGCACCAGTGGGAGTACCAAGGACGGCTAATCACGTTCTCGTGGATGGGGAAGGCGGCCGTTGTGCCAAGTCGAGCCTACGCTTTCGCATTCACCTCGGAAGGCCGGATGTTGCTCGTCGGCGGTGGATCCGACGCGCCCAGTTACTGGCTGCCCGGAGGTGGGATTGAGGCAGGGGAGACCCCCGAAGCCGCCTTAGCGCGTGAGCTGCGTGAGGAAGCGGCCGCAACCGTGCGCAGTATGAAATACATCGGCGCGCAAAAAATGGCGGAGTTGGGGACTTGTGAGTATCATGCCTTCTATTGGTGCCGGATAACGTTGGCGGAGGAGTTCGTACCGCAGTTTGAGGTTGGTGAGAGGCGGCTGGTTGCTCCTGAGGATTTCCTGGATGCGTTGTTTTGGGGACGCACAGATCCAAAAGCCGCAATGCTGCTGGAAAAGGCGCTTGAAATCGACCGGCTGAGCGAACGCTGAGTTCCCAGTGACGCAGTTGTTCTCGCAACCAGCCCGTGTTCAGGAGTTGATGGGGCATTGGCTACCGGGTTCTTCGATCTCCAGGCAAGTCGAGCAGAAGCATATGAACGGATTGTGGTAGTCGGTGACATACATGGTTGTTCGGCCGGGTTTCTACGTGTTCTGCGTTTGGCCGAATTGTTGGATGAAAGGGGGCGGTGGCAGGCCGGCTCACACACATATCTCGTCGTTTGCGGCGACATGATCGATGAAGGTAGCGAGTCACGCGGTGTGATCTCTCTGTTACGCTCTCTACAACAACAGGCGAAGGATCGAGTGATTGTTCTGCTTGGTAACCATGAGCTTCTTTTATTGCGCACGTTACTTTCGGATTCCGATGCCGTCAACTGGGAAACAGTACACAGCTGGGCCGACGTTGACGAGGATCTCAAAGCGTTGCTGGATGACAATGCAGTGCCTATGCTGCGTACGGCGACCATGCAACAATGGTTTCAGCACTCCCTAATAACTACCGGAAGGGTGGATTACCCCAACGATTATCTTGCCGCCTGCGCGCGGATTCCGCAATCAATTGCTAAAACTGCGGCTCATCTGTTACATCGTGCTATGGCTAAGGACGGTACGCTTTCCTGGCTACTAGGACTGCCCGTCGCTGCCCAATTAGGAGACTGGGGATTCTTTCACGGTGGGCCGCCAAGCGACTTTAGCGGGGATATAGCAGCTCTCAACCGAGAGTTTACCGCGCAGCTCATGGCGCATCAATGGAACCACCCCTTATTGGATCCCTATGCCGGTAGAAGCAGTCCGACAGCTACGCGAGGTTGGAGCAACGACGGCGAAGAGAACGTCGATGCGCTGCTGCGCTCCTATGGGATTAATCAGGTGGCGTTTGGTCATGCACCCGGAGCAATTAACGGCATTTTCGGCCGACTTGCTCAACGTTGGGGGAAAGTTTTCAAAGCCGATTCCTACTTCTCTTTAGGCGTGGAAGGTTTTTTGGAAATCATCGTCGGGAAGGTATGGGCCGTCTATTCGGAGGAAGGGCGTTGCGTTTACCACAAGCTTTATCCCGACCATCCGCCGTTACGACAGGCTGAGTTGTTGTGGGATGGTGAGCGTTGCAAATAAACCAAGCGAATACAGGCCGCAGACAGATAAAGGTACGGCAGGCATTTTCTCATGGCGTGGAAAAAGATAGAGGAGAACGTACCGGATTACATAAGTGGTTGTTCAGAAAAGGAGTGCGGTTGCTCGCAATACAGTTGGACTTGAAAAGGGAGGTTATACCCATGGCTGTTCCGGTACCTGCCCCGCGTATTGCACGATTTGAACGTTTGGCTTTCGGTTTGTTTCTCCACTTCGGGCTCTATTCTCAGCTGGGCAAAGGCGAATGGATCAAGTATAGGGCGGCAATGACGCCGGAGGAATATGAACCGCTCAAGGATACTTTCACGGCGGCGGATTTTGATACCCGCGAGATTGCGCGCTTGGCCAAAGCAGCAGGCATGAAGTATATTACCCTCACTACTCGTCACCACGATGGATTTTCCTTGTACGATACCTGCGGCCTTAACGATTACGACGCGCCGCACTCGGCGGCTAAGCGCGATTTAGTGGCGGAATTTGTTGAGGGCTGTCGCAGTGAAGGCATCGTGCCGTTCTTCTATCACACAACGTTGGATTGGCGTTGGAATACGCGCGCATGTGACGAAGCCACCTTCAACGAGTATCTCGATTATTTGCATGAATCAGTACGGATCCTGTGTCAAAATTACGGTCCCATCGGCGGTTTCTGGTTCGATGGAAACTGGTCTCGGCCGCAGGCCGACTGGAAGGAAGATCTTCTGTACGGCATCATTCGCCGGTACCAACCCGAAGCGATGATTATCAATAACACGGGTTTGAGCGCAAGAGGCGCGCTCGGTCATCCGGAGATCGACAGCACGACGTTCGAACAAGCGCTACCCGGGCCTGTGAACAGGGAAGGTTGGCCGAAGTATGTAGCCGGTGAAATGTGCCAAACGTTAAATCGTCACTGGGGTATAGCTCTAGACGATCTGCACTACAAATCCCCGGCGCAGGTGATCGAAGACCTGACGCGCTGTCGCAGAGTCGGAGCGAATTTCTTGCTCAACATAGGTCCGACTGCGACAGGAGCCATTCCGGAATACGAAGCAGCGCTCATCAGACTGGTAGGACGCTGGATCGCTCGGCACGGCGACGTGATCTACAATGGCAAACCTACATCTTACATCTGTACGGGACGTGATTTTATCCTCGCCGCAATCGATAAGCTCTATTTGTTTGTGTATGATCTGTCCATACGCGGCGACGCAAATGTCACCGTAGCTGCCGGGGGCTCCGGTCCGCGCGTCATCAACGGCCTAAAGCAACCCATCAAAGAGATACGCTGGCTGGATAACGGCGAGCCGCTGACATTTACCCAGAACACCGACGCCGGGTTTGCGGCCATCAACCTTACGGGTTATCCCTACGGGACCGACTGGGTGGTAAGGGTTGCCGAAATTAGTATTTAAATAAAATCTCAGCCGGGCAGTAAGCCGTAAGACGATGATTCCATGAGTCCGAAAAGCGGCAATAGCGGAATCGCGGTTGAACCAGTAGGGAGGCGTCAAGTGTTGCGCAAATTTGCTTTTACATGGACGATCCTAGCGCTAATAGGCGTGTTTTGGGCGCTGCCGAGCAGCGCGGCCAACCTCGCGGTTGGGGGCGATTTTGAAAGTATGGTGCAGCTGGCCGATTGGGTACCTGCCGGCACAGTCGGTTGGGGTAGCGTGCTTACCATTACCGACCAAGCCTATGAGGGGAAAGCGGCTCTAGTGATCAGTGATCCCAGCGATACTCAAGCATATGGTTTGCGTACTCCCAACATTCCGGTGACGGTGGGGCATGACTATCGGGCACGGGCTAAGGTGACCAACGGCGGAGGCCTGTACCTGGAGTTTTGGGATGCTCATGGTACTCGGATAGCGAATAAATCGACCAAGGCGCCGGCTGGTAATCAATGGACCAGTCTGGAAGTGGTGTTGACCGCGCCGGTCAATGCGGTTAGTGCTACCGTGCTGGTTTACTCATACATCGGGAGCGTAGGCCAGGCTAAGTTCGACAATGTGGACTTGCGCGATTTGACTACCGATGCAGAGGCCTACGAAGATTTCGACGGCGAAATGAGCGCCGACGATATGCAGCTGGATTACCGACCGGCCGAGGGCGCTCTGGTAACGACGAATCCGGCTTCCTTCGTATGGGTTCCCGTAAGCGGCGCCGTCACCTACGAGGTGCAAGTATCTACGACCCGCGATTTTGTGGCGGAGACAACCGTTTCCTACCAAGATATCGATATCAGTATCTATACTCCCTCAACGGTGATGGATACGGAGCCCACGTATTATTGGCGCGTTCGGGGCATTACGCGGGCGGGTTTGGCGTTGCCTTGGAGCGACGTACGCTCATTTAGATACGATCGCAATGCGGCGCAAATGCCATTACCCGATCTGGAGGAAGTGAGGGCTCGTATTCCTACAGAGCATCCGCGCCTGTTTGTGCGGCCGGAGGGACTGGAGGAGTTCCGCGGTCTGCGCACCAACCTGGCGTTTAGGATAATAGCCGACAGCATATACACCGCAGCGATTACCCAGTCGCTAGGGGGCCTACCCACGGAGCCGGTGCACTGCCGTCCCGGTGGAGTATGGGATGTGAACCTTTGGCGACAGGGTATGAATGAAGGCGTAAAGATCATGGCCGCCATTGAGAACATGGCCTTTGCTTATCTGCTTACAGGTAATGGGCAAATAGGAGAAGCAGTGCGGCAATGGATGCTCACCGTGGCTGGTTGGGATCCTAAAGGGGCTACCAGCGCCGCTGTGAACGATGAAATTTCCATGCCCATTTTGTATCAGCTGAGCCGTGCTTATACCTGGGCGTACGAGGCGCTTAATCCGGAAGACCGGCAGATCATCAGAGACAACATACGGATACGCGCAACGGAGGCCTATACAATCTTACGGCGTTTGCCTTTTGAGTCCAAACCTTTTAACAGCCACGCCGGCAGGCAACTGGGTTTCTTGGGTGAAGCCGCCATCGCCTTTATGGGAGAAATACCGGAGGCCGCGGAATGGTTTGATTACGTACTGCGCAACTACTATGCGGTATATCCGGCTTGGGGTGGGGATCCGGGCGGTTGGGCCGAAGGACAGGCGTACTGGACCACGTATATCAACCGCGTGTTCTGGTACAATGACGCCTTATTGGTCGCTACCGGCCTGAATCTCTACGATAAGCCTTTCTTCAGGAACAACGGTTACTTCAAGCTTTATACGCAGCCGCCCTACTCAAAAATGGGGCCGTTCGGCGATCATGCCGACGATCCGCCGAGTCCGACTGCAGCAGGCGTCATGATGCACTATGCCGGGGTCTATAAGAACCCCTACTTCAAATGGTATGCCGCGCAATTGGGCGGTGTCGGCTCTCTGGATCCCATGCTGTATATCCGATCGGCGTTGGCTCCCTACCAAGACGTGGCGGTGCAGGCTCCGACCGATTTGCCCCAGGCACGCTACTTTGAGGACATCGGGTGGGTGGCGATGCATCGAAACCTGGCCGATAAAGATGAGAACATCCAATTCATGTTTAAAAGCAGTCCCTATGGGTCGATCAGCCATAGCTTGGCGGACCAAAACAGCTTCACGATTGAGGCTTTTGGCGAGCCTTTGGCTATTTCCAGCGGCTATCGTCCGTGGTATGGCAGTGATCACCACATGAATTGGACCAAACAAACCAAAGCGCACAACGCGGTGCTGATTGACGGTCAAGGCCAGCCCATTCAATCCATCGCAGCCAAAGGCGTCATCCGGCATTTTATTCATGGGAACAGCTTTGATTACGCTCTAGGCGACGCTCTCGAAGCTTATCCCCATGCGGCAAGGATCCTTCGCCACGTCGTTTATGTGCGACCGAACGTCTTCATCTTGTTTGATGATATTGCCGTCAAAGACCGGCAGCCCGTAACCTACGACTGGCTACTGCATGCTTACCGACAAATGGGAATCGATGAAGTTGGCAATACGATCTTGGTGCCCGGCGAATCGGCCGAACTGGCCGTGCGGTTTCATACGCAGGATGTCTATAGATGGTATCAAACCAACGAGTTTGAGGTACCGCTTGATCAACCCATGAACAAACCGGAGCAGTGGCATCTGAAGGTTACCACTACGGCGCCCGCTGCTGAGCAGGTGTTTCTTACCAGCCTCATCGCGCGGAAGACCGGTGCGGTGGATCCTGCGCCGCAAGTTGAACCACTCGCCGTGCGGAACGGATATGGCGTTCAGGTGCAGGACGGTAATGTAACGGCGCATGTGCTCTTCCGCAAAGAGAATGCGGCAGCCGACCTGGCGACTACGGATGTGGAAGCGGCTGCTTTGGCAGCTGCGGTACGTTACGAAAACAGTGAAGTCTGCGGCGTCATGTTGATAGAGGGAACCCGCCTAAGCGTAGATGGCGCACTGTGGCTGGTTGCGGATGCTTCTGTGCAAGCGGAAGCGACTTATGCCGCATCCGGTATAGAAGGCAGCGTGACAACCGGCGCACAAACGGAGCTCTTGATAGCCATTGACGATGGGTTATCCACATTGATCATCGATGGCGTACCTCACTCTTTGATTGACAAGCAGGTAGACGGACGTCGCATGGCGGTACTTTCCCTACCGGTAAAGGGGAGCTATTCATTCAGAGTCGAGTAGATACGGTGCTTAACAAATAACCGGTCTCGTGATACTCTCCAAGACAAAAAGCCGGCAGTCAGGTCGGGTGGTTTTTCGCCGCCTGGGCATGCCGGCTTGTCTTTTGCTGCGGTTCAGCTATCTGACGTCGGGCGCTCCCGCCCTAGCTCAACGTATTCGGTTTCACCTGGAACCGCGCAATCCTTCCATCCAGCTTATGCGGCGGGCACTGAGCACACCGGCTCTATAGATGCGTCCCCCGGCCATAATCGATAGCTGGATGAAACCGATGGTGATGACGATGGAAAGCACAATTTCGTACCACGGTACGGTGGTCATGACTATACGGGTGAACATGGCCATGGGAGCCACCAGGGGCAGCAGCGAGGAGACTCGGGCAACGGTACTTTCAGGCGACATAAGGCCGGAATATGCCAAGAAGAAAGCCACCATCAGCACGAACGTCGCAGGCATGACGGTTTGACTGGACTCTTCGGGACGGTTGACCAGACACCCTGCCGCTGCAAAAATGCCGGCATACGAGAAGTATCCGAGCAAGTAGAACAACAGGAAGTACAAGGCGGTAGAGAGCGGTACGCTTGCTAATTCAAACGGTAAACTGCCGATGGACAGACTGGTGAAAGCGCCTGTAAGCCAAGTTACCCCGATACCTACCGTAATCCACACCAAGTACTGCAGAAACGAAGCCAATCCTAAACCTATCATCTTCCCCAGCAGTAAATCGGTTGGTCTTGCTGAAACAAGCATCATCTCCATCACACGGCTGCCTTTTTCGGCGGCTACGCCGTTGGTCAACACGCTGCCATAACCGATCAAGGTCATATATAACAGAAAAAGCATCAGATACGCCAATATCTGTGAGGTAAAAACAGATTCCATATCCTGTTGTTCTTCAGCTAAGCTGATCACCTGCGTCAGTGTAGGCGCATTCAGCTGATTCAATTCCTCCGGTGAGATTCTCAGATCAGCTAAGCGATACTGTAAGGCGATTGGCCGCAGAATGAGTTCCAATGAGCTGATCAGACTGGGATATACGCGCTTCGCCACCAAGGTGAATACAGGCTCACTGCGGTTAGGCTCGGCGGTTAACGATACGTACCCGGTATACGAGCCGTCTTGTACTCGCGCTTCTAATACGGCGGGATCAGATTCCTCCCCCACTACCTCAATCAATTGCACATTTGGGCGATTCTCCTCCGGAATGCTTAACAACGAGTTCTCCAACAGCTCGTATTGACCGCCTATGGCATCAGTAACCGCGATTTTGATGAGATCCCGGCGCTCAAAGTAATTCATAGCAGTTGGAATAAACGATATGGCGATCAAGACCAATAGCCCGACCAAGGTGGTTAGAGCAAAAGCGCGGGTGCCGATGACTTGCCGAAACTCTCTTGCAGCAATGGTCTGAATGGCTCTCATGCCGAGTTCGCCTCCTTGACGACGCCGTTTGCTGTGGTAGGCGCATTTTTCGTTGCGACAGTGGCCAGATAGACATCCTCGATGCTGGGATAATCCACCGAGAAGTGCTGGACATGACCGGCTTGTTGTAATTTCTGCAATAATGCGTTCGTGTCGACTTCCGGCGCCAGCTCATAGCGCCAACTGCCCGGTGCGGCTGTCTGCAGTTTCACTCCCATCTCATGCTGCAGGGGATGCTCGGCGGAAAGGTCGACCACACTGCGTTCACTTGGAGCGAATTCCTTTAGGCGTACGGTAAGTATCTGTTTACCCGAAGCCTTGCGCACCTCATCGATGGGGCCATGGACCAGGGTGCGGCCTTGCGCGATGAGACAGACTCGATCGCAAAGCTCTTCCACGTAATCCATCTGATGGCTGGAGAATAGGATGGTGGAACCGAGTGCGCTCAGCTGCTTGACCGCCTGCATAAACAAGCGGGTATTGACCGGGTCAAGTCCGCTGAAGGGCTCATCCAAGATGACGAGGGCAGGGCGATGTATGACGGCGGCTAAGAACTGTACTTTCTGGCCGTTGCCTTTGGACAGCTCCTCCACCTTCATATTAAGTATTGCGGACATATCCAGGATATCGGTCCAATAATCAATTTGCTCCAGGGCTTCTTTAGCGCTAATGCCATGCAGCCGGGCAAAGAAGATCAATTCGTCACGTACGCGCATTTTGGGGTAAAGGCCGCGCTCTTCCGGTAGATAGCCGAAGGTACCCAACGGCCAATCGGCTACCGGTTTCCCCAGCCAGGTAATGCTGCCGCTTTCGCAGGGAATAATGCGCAAAATCATGCGCATCGTCGTCGTTTTACCGGCGCCGTTAGGCCCGATAACACCGGTTACGGATCCCGCCGGGGCGGTGAGCCAGACGTCTTGTACAGCCTTTACGGCACCAAATGACCGGCTGACATGGTTGATGTTCAAACCCATACCACTCATCAACACCTTTCGTCTGGTGAATCGATGCCTGCTGTGGACCTGCATTCACCTAATTAACGTATCGGATGCGAAGCACACGCCTAAGCGTCAGAGACGACAGTAAAAGGATAAGTCGGTTTTGTCTGATTGTAAACATATAAGTTTAATGTTTCTTTGAACATACAGCGTTAACCTTTAGAATATGCGGCGGGCTATGAGGTCTTGCCCATTTTTAGCTTTGGGCTTTCCGGCTCCTGAGACGGCAACGTTTTGGTTAGTGACGGCACTATCGGCAATACTAAGTAAGCTCAAAGTCTCACCTACATGTAAAAGGAGCGTTAGTGAGGATAGAGCGGGGTATTACGCTTGTAGCGCCGATTTCATATTCAGAGGAGTGAACGCGTTGGTGATCATTTCAAACGACTTCCTTATTAGAGGAGCAGTAGTCGGTTTATTGGCAGACGCCGTCAAGCTGCTGGTAAACTACATTGCCTACTCATTGGGTTATACCCAAGTGGTTTTTTGGCGGATTACCGCGGCGCATATGCTGCAGCAAGGACAGCTACATACGCCGGCAGCTCTATTGATCGGCGCTGTTGTGGATCTATTTGCCGCAGGCGGCCTGGGGATCATCTTTCTGTGGCTGATCAATCGCGTGTTTGATAAAAAACTGCTGGTGCTAAAGGGATTCGTGTTCGGCATGCTTGTTTGGTTAGGCTTATTCGGCCTGCTGGCGACTGTGTTGGAGCAGAAACTACCGCAAAGTATATCCGGCATTCTCGTCACGCTGGTGGCTCATGCGGTTTTTGGCATTGCTTTGGCTTGTTTTGCCCGCATTGTAGATGGCAATGAGCGTGAACTGATCGATTGAGCCCATGTCCGGCTATATACGCAGCGCAGCGATACCTGGGACGCATAGCCGCAGAGGCGTGCTTTCCGTCTATCGGATGCAGGCGCTACAGGATATCAATAGGGGCATTGCGAATTAACCAATGGGTCCGGACGTGTACGCTAGGGTTGCATGTCGGATATAACTCCGCGCTGGAAACATATTCACCTTCCGGCGCTTCAAAGAGGTGTCGGTAGGTTGATGGTCAATAAATGCAAGCTGGTTATC
>DUQB01000099.1 GCA_012838035.1 Bacillota bacterium
AGGCGGCGCCGTGCGTCCGGACTCGCCGCATCGCATCGGTGCGCGCACCCAGCTTGCAGGCACCTGGGTGGTTCAGGAGCAAGGAGCGCTAAGGTTTACCGATAACAGTCTCCATGCGGCAATTAACGGACCAGGCTATTTTGTCGCGGCAACTCCTTCAGGTGAGCGCTATACGCGGGACGGTCGCTTTCATGTAGATCAAGACGGTTGGCTGGTTACGGCGCAAGGCCACCGCGTACTAGGTGAACAAGGTCCCATACGTTTGAGCGGAACGGACGCCGCCATCGGCGCCGCCGGTGCAGTGACTTCTGACGGCGAGCTCATAGGTGTTCTACGTATCGTCGATTTCGCTCAACCCGGCGCATTGCAGCGAGTAGGCGACAACTTGTTTGCCGTAGGCGCTGCAGGAGAGCCGCAAGCAGTTGCGGCAGTCTTGTCGCCCCGACATATCGAGGAATCGAATGTGAACGCAGTGGCTGAAATGGTGGAGCTGATTGCCGCTACGCGCCGTTATGAAGCCAACCAAAAGGTGATCCAAGCTCACGATGATACCTTGAGTAAGGCGGTGAACGAAGTAGGACGAGTGTAGTTGCGGGCACAGGTGGTTTGCATTTTGATTGGTAGGCAACAAAAGTAAAGTGAGCGATGTGCTAGGGTGAAGAACGGGCCGGACCGCGTTGCGGAAGCCTGCCGCCACCGACCGATTGAAGTGGCGGCCACATGCACGTCTGCCGCCTCTTACTTCTTGTCGGTCTACCACCGTAGATTATTTAGGTAGTCCTAAATCAGGTAGGGGGTATTTTTTATGATGCGCTCGTTGTGGATCGCTGCTTCGGGTATGACCGGTCAACAGTTTAATATCGATAACATTGCCAACAACATGGCCAATGTGAACACGGCAGGTTACAAAAAGAGTCGTGTCGACTTTCAAGACTTACTCTACCAGAACATTCGGGTGGCAGGTACGCCGTCTACTACAGGCGCTCAGGTGCCCACCGGCATCCAAATCGGTCATGGCGTCCGCCAAGTCGCCACACAGAAAATCTTCACGCAAGGCGCCTTCAAACAGACCGAGAATCCCCTTGATCTCGTCATAGAGGGCGACGGTTTCTTCCAGGTTCTACTCCCAGATGGTTCCATTGCCTACACGCGCGACGGCGCATTCAAGAAAGACAGCTTAGGCCGTCTCGTCACTTCCGACGGATTTCCTCTGGAACCCGAAATCGTAATTCCCAACGGAGCCGCAAGCATATCCGTAGCCGCAGATGGTACGGTGGTAGCCGTGATTGACGGCAAAGACCAGGTGGAGACCATCGGCAAAATAGAGCTGGCGCGTTTTGTCAACCCGGCCGGTTTACGCAGTTGGGGTCGCAATCTCTACCTGCCTTCCGCCGGATCAGGCGATGCTATTATCGGCACGCCGGGCTTGGAAGGCTTGGGCTCAATAGCCCAAGGCTTCGTGGAGATGTCCAATGTGCAAGTGGTGGAAGAGATGGTGAACATGATCATCAGCCAACGCGCCTATGAAACCAACTCCAAGGCGATTCAGGCTTCTGATGACATGTTGCAGACGGCTAACAACCTCCGTAGGTAATGTCGCTCATAGCCGATGACAGCAACAACTGACTGCGGAGGAATGGCCGAATGCGTTGTATTGGGCGCACAATGAGGGGAATTCCGCCATGGGTTAGAGCTGGTCGGGTGATGCTGGAGCTGCGCTCCGGCGTGCTTTACCGGTCGGCGCTTTTGCTCTGCCTTTGCGGTCTTATGGTCAGCATGGCATGGGCGCAAAACAATGTTGCTGCTGCCGATGAGGCGCAAACGGGCATTGCGCCTCATTGGCCGTATAAAGCCGTTGTGACGCTTCATTCACCGGCAGTGGTCAGCGGTGCGGATATTCTGCTGGGCGCTATCGCCGATATCGCTACCGACGATGAGAATTTGCACGCACGCCTCAGCGCGTTAGTCGTGGGGAAAGCCGCGCTGGTCGGGCAGGAGCGGCAGCTGGTGATCGGCTCGATTTTGGTACGCTTTCGGCAAGCCGGCATAGACGAAAAAGCCGTCCGGTTGGTTGCGCCAAGCGACTCCATAGTGGTCCGTACTGCAGCTGTCGCGGTGCCTGCGCGGGAACTGATCAGTGCAGCCGAGGAGGCCGTGCGTGCGGCGCTGGTGACGCAAGTAGGAGTCGGCGCGCCTGCCTATGGATTGGCAGCTATAGGTGAGGCGACGGCGCAAGCGGACACAACCGTCACCTGCCCTACGGTAGCTAAGGACGTGCCCATCCCGAGTGGGGCCGATTACGACATTCGCTTAAGTGGACCGGTGGCTTTTTCGCCGCTGTCCGATCAGGTGACGGTCCCGCTGGCTATTTGGAGCGCAGGGCGATTGCAGCAGCAAGTGACGGCTCGCTGTATCGTCCAGGTGAATGGGGAAGTAGCCGTTCTCACCCGCAAAATGGACTTGCGAGAGACGCTCAGCGCCGATGACATTCGCTGGGAAAAGCGGAACCTGGCTGCGGAGCCCAGGGGCGTAATCACCTATAGCAGCTCCTTTGACCCCTCGGCATGGCGATTGCTTTACCCCCTGCAAGCCGGCGAAACGCTTACGTGGGATATGGTGGAAGCCCGGCCGAATGCGCAGTCGGGTGCGGAGGTCGTGTTGATTACGCAGGTGGGTACGGTACAGGTGACCGATGTGGGGTATCTGCAGAAAGATGCTCGGGTGGGCGAGCGTGTGGCTGTGAAGAATGCGCGTACCGGCGTTATGGTATACGGCATGCTGCAAACGCCTACCCAAGTGGTTGTGACGCCCTGATAGGGATAATGAACCATACGTTGAGGTGAGGTGCGATGCCTATGATGCGGCGGTTAAATGCATGCGATGATTCCGGTCCGGCGATGATGCCGTTTCGGTTACGAGTGCGTATAGCACCTGTTTTATTGTTATTGTCCTGCCTGCTGGTATGCGTTGCGCCGGTGCAAGCAGCTTCGCTGTGGAGTGACCAAAGCGGTTCGCTCTACTCCAGTGAACGACAGTGGCAAGTAGGTGATTTAATCACTGTGATCATTGTTGAGCAAGCGCAAGCTACCCAGACGGCTGGTACTGAAACCAGTAAGAAGAGCGGAGCCGATCTAGGGGTTTCCTTGCCCATCGGCATGGTACCTTTGTTGGACGCGGGCGCTGAGGTGGGACTCTTTGGCGGAGATAGTCTGAGATCCACCGGAAGAACCGTGCGGGGCGGTTCGCTGCAAGCGCGGGTTACCGCAAACGTGACCGAGGTGTTAAGCAACGGCAACCTGATGATCGAAGGTCGCCAGTCTATCGTACTCAATGGCGAGACGCAGGAGATCGTGATATCCGGGATGATCAGGCCGCAGGATATTGCCGGCGATAATACCGTGCTTTCCGGTTACATCGCCGATGCCCGGATCACCTATAAGGGAGCCGGTACGCTGGGCGACAAGCAACAGCAAGGGATCCTGACGCGGTTTTGGCAATGGTTGTTCTAATGCTTTCTGGTTGTGATCTGTCGACGTTCGTCGGGGAGTGTTTTACTTGGGGAACAAATTCAGCTGGAGAAACCATAGGGGCCGGATGCGCAGCTGGGGTACGGCGGTTTTAACTGCTCTGCTGTCGGCATTTTGCCTACAAGGGTTCAGCATGGCGGCTGATGCGGAGACAGGCCTGCTGACCGCTGCGCCCACCAGTCCGGTTGTGCGCATTAAGGATATCACCCGGGTGCAAGGTGTGCGAGATAACCAGTTGGTCGGGCTCGGGTTGGTTGTAGGGTTGGACGGTACGGGCGACGGCGCCGCCAGTCAGGCTAATATCCAGATGGTGACGAACATGCTGCAGCAGTTCGGCATCTTCCTGAACAGTGATTACCTGCGGTTTAGGAATGTGGCGGCGGTGATGGTGACAGCCGATCTGCCCGCATTTGCTCGCCCTGGCTCGCGGATTGACGTTACCGTCTCTTCCATAGGGGATGCCCGCAGCTTACAAGGCGGCGTGTTGTTGCAAACACCTCTGCAAGGCGCTGACGGTCGGGTTTATGCAGTGGCGCAGGGCGCATTAGTGTTGGGCGGCCGAGGCGCGTCCATGGGGTATGGACAAAGAACGCCGGCGCTGACGGCTTTAATCCCTGGTGGGGCCATAGTAGAAAGAGATGTGCCGACTACGTTTGTGACCGATGCCGTCATTACGCTTGTCCTGAACCACGCTGATTTCTCCACCGCCAGTCGCATAGCGGAGTCCATCAATAACGCGATTGAAGCCGGTACGGCGAAGGCGATTGATCAAGGCGCCGTGCAAGTCACCATTCCGGCAGCAAGTGCGGATAACCCGGTGGAATTTTTGGCTGCGATTGAGGAGTTGCCCGTAGCGCCGGATGCGCCGGCGCGGGTAGTCGTCAATGAGCGTACGGGAACTGTGATCATCGGAGCGTCGGTACGTGTAGCGCCGGTAGCGGTGACTCACGGAGACCTTGGCATACGGATCGGCGTAGAAAGTACGTCCCTGTTCGACAAGGAGACCTTCGGTGAGCAGACCGCCATGTTAGGCGGCTCCTGCGTGGAAGATGTCGTGAAGGCGTTGAATGCCCTTGGCGCTACGCCGCAGGATGTCATATCACTACTACAGGCGATTAAGGCGGCAGGTGCGCTATATGCCGAGTTGATCGTGATTTAAGCATACGGGTAATGTATAACGCAGGAGGCGGCAAGCGTGGGGGATATAAGGTCTGTTGGTTACAATGGCGATGGCATGCAAATGGTGGGGGAGGCGAACCGGCAGCAAGACCAGGCTGGAATGCCGCGACGGAATGACGACTTTAAACGCGCCTTTTCACATGCCATGAACGCTGCTATCAGCAGTAGTCAGTTGAGTATCGAAAGCGATGCCCCTCCGGCCGTTGCCGACGAAGAGACCAAGCTGCGGTGGGCCGCCCGACAGCTGGAGACCATGTTTATGCAGGAACTATTTAAGGGCATGCGCCGCACGATACCGGAAGGCGGTTTGTTTGAGCGGAGCTTTTCTTTGCAGACCTATCAGGAGATGCTGGATGACGAACTAGCCAAAAGCATGGCTCTTGGCGGCGGCATAGGGCTGAGCGAGGTAATTCTGCAACAGCTGCGAGGTTAGCGGTTGCGTCCAAGTGCGATTTGTTTGCGGAATCTCTCAAGTTCCCTGAAGGCTGGACGATATAAGGGGTAGATAGACGAGACGTCCGGCCGGCGACTCACCGTTAAACGTGGATTAGGAACTGGAGGTTCATAGAATATGAGGATACTGACAAACGTAGCAGCCCTGAACAGCTGGAGAAACCTGCAAAGCTCCGGTAACGCCATGAGCAAGAACCTGGAACGCCTTTCTTCCGGTATGCGCATTAATAGGGCATCGGATGATGCTGCCGGTTTAACCATTTCTGAGAAGATGCGGGCACAGATTCGTGGGTTGAATCAGGCGCAGCGCAATGCTCAGGATGGCATCTCCATGATCCAGACAGCTGAAGGTGCTATGAGCGAAATCCAAAACATGCTGCAGCGTATGCGTGAACTAGCGGTTCAGTCTGCTAGTGACGGTCTAGGTGAAGAAGATCGCGCTCAGATCCAAAAGGAAGTAGACCAACTAGCCTTCCAGATTACCGATATCGCCAACAACACACAGTTCAACACCAAAAAGTTATTAAACGGTGGTTATGCCAGTGGTACCGCCGACATCACCATTCAAACAGGTGCCAACGATGGTGAGAACTTAAGCTTCA
>DUQB01000100.1 GCA_012838035.1 Bacillota bacterium
GCATCAATACCGGCCCGTATGTGGAGGTAAGTTCGTGAAAAAGTGGTAACCCCAGGGCATAGCGAGATAAAACGGCTAAGTCGTAAGCAGTGGTTACATGCGGTTCCGACTTCCCCACATCCTCAGGCGGCAACCCGCTTGGGTTGGACCAATGGCTGTTTTTCATGCCCAAAGCGCGTGAGCGTGCATTCATGAGATCAACGAACGCCGGCTCCGAACCGGCAATATGCTCAGCTACCGCAACGGCGGCATCATTAGCTGAGCCTACGGCAATGGCATACAGCAGATCGTTGAAGCTCATCTGTTCACCGGGTTCCAACCAGATTTGGGTGCCTCCCATGCTTGCAGCCAGTGGACTGGCGGAAACCATGGTGTCCAGCGTCACTTTACCATCACGTAGAGCCTCCAACGCTAAAACGAGTGTCATGATTTTTGTGACGCTGGCCGGCGGTAGGGGCTCGTGAGCATTCTTCTCATAAAGGATGTTGCCTGTTGCATAGTCCAGCAAAACGGCCGCCTTGGAATGCAAAACAACATCCGGCAAATTGAGCGGATTAGCGTTTGCGCCCGAGGCGGCCAAACCGATATGCGGCACCGTGAGCATGCAGCATAATAAGAACACAACCAGCCAAGGTATCAGCCGTACCTTCATGCGAATAACCTCCGTTTCCCACGCACACGCTTTGGGTATGCGACGAAACTTGGGAAGCGCCGGGCAGTGGCGTCGTCGCGAGGTTATTCTTATGCATCGGGAGTTCGCCATATGAGCAGAGCGTGAAACGTTCGCGACGCAAGAGCGCCTACGGTAGCAGTCATCACCTTCCAACGCCGTACGGACTGCAATGCCGTACCGACTCCTGGTTCAAATCAGGCCTTACTTCCCGATGATACTTGGTCCAGGATCAACGGCCGTGTTTCTACAGGGGTTTCGCAAAGTACAAAAGCCTGTTCAGCGCGTCTAACGGCCGCTTCGGCCTGTTGCGCCGTATTAGCATGCACTCGAGCGACGCACTGCCCTTGTCGCACATGATCGCCTATCTTTACCAAAATTTCCAAACCGACGCTTAAGTCGATGCTGCTCTCTTTACTACCGCGTCCAGCGCCCAGATCCATTGCCGTCAAACCCAATGCGAGCGTATCGATACTCTGCACATAACCGGTACCGGACGGAAGTACTTCACGGCATATGGGAGCCTGTGGCAACAGCTCTGGATGGTAGACACAGTCTGCCGCGCCCCCTTGTCGGGTCACCATCTGAGCTAGCTTATAAAGGGCCGCGCCTGAGGATAAAGCGTCGTTCAGTAACTGTTCGGCTTCCGTCACGTTATCCGTGCGATTTGCTAATAACAGCATTTGGGATCCGAGCCTCAAACAAAGCTCCTTCAGGTCAGCAGGACCTTGGTCGCGTAAAGTAGCGATGGCCTCTTTTACTTCCAGTGCGTTACCAATAGCACTGCCTAAAGGTTGAGACATGTCGGTGATGACCGCGACCGCTTGTTTTCCGTGTTGCTGAGCAATGCTGACCATCAAGCGGGCAAGTTCCCGAGCATCGTCCGGTTCTTGCATAAAAGCGCCTTTGCCTACCTTCACGTCGAGCACCATAGCATCGCAGCCTGCAGCTAGTTTCTTACTCATCACGCTTGCTGCGATTAGGGGAATGCTATCTACAGTAGCTGTGGCATCGCGCAAAGCATAGAGCTGCTTATCGGCCGGAGCCAACCGACCAGTTTGACCTGCAATGGCGACGCCGATCTCCTGTACCTGCTTGATGAAGTGCTCGCGCGTTAAAGCGGTCTGCAGCCCCGGGAATGAAGCCAGCTTATCGAGGGTGCCGCCCGTATGGCCAAGCGCATGACCCGACATTTTGGCTACGGGGACGCCGCATGCCGCCACAAGCGGTGCTAACACCAAGGTAGTTTTATCTCCTACGCCGCCGGTCGAATGCTTATCTACCTTGACTCCGGGAATAGCGGATAGATCGAGTGTTTCTCCGGAAGCAGCCATGGCCTGCGTCAATGCGTATGTCTCACGATCCGTCATTCCCTGGAAATAGACGGTCATCAACCAGGCGGCAATCTGGTAATCGGGAATCTCTCCCGAGAGCATACCGGTGATGAGTTGGTCAATCTCCGTCTCCGTCAGTTCATGACCATTACGTTTTTTCAGCAGTAACTCATAGATGCGCATAGCAGTGCTCACACCTTCCCATCGGACTTCGTCACAAGTACACCGCATAGAGCTACATACGGCGATTCATAAGAAACTGACGCCCGGACCAGGGTTATCCACTTGGAAAAGAGCGGCCAACGACGCAGCCACATCGGCGAAGGTGCTGCGTATGCCCAGGTCGTCGCCGTGTGATGCGTTATGCCTGTAAGCCAACAGTGGTACGTATTCTCGGGAGTGGTCCGTACTGTCGGTAGTAGGATCACAGCCGTGATCTGCGACAATGAGCAACAAATCGTCGGGTAACAACGCTTGTAGCAGCTCCGACAGGCGGGCGTCGAACGCCTCCAAACCGCGGGCATAGCCTTGAGGGTCGTTGCGGTGACCCCACAACATGTCAAAATCGACGAGGTTGGCGAAGATCAAACCGGGTTGCTGTAGTTCCCGCATGTAGGTGAGGGTAGCGTTCACCGTGTCTTGATTGTTCTTTGTATGTACGGCTCGGTTGATGCCTCTCCCGGCGAAGATGTCTTCTATCTTCCCCACCGCCCACACCGGATAACCTGCTGCCGTCAACTTGTCGAGTATGGTGTCCTGCGGCGGCTCCAGACTGAAGTCGCGCCGATTGGGCGTACGCGTAAAACCTCCGGGTTCTCCGACAAATGGTCTGGCGATCACCCGTCCTACGCCATGTTCTCCCTGCATTAGCTCTCTGATAACGGTGCACACGCGGTAGAGTTCGTCCAAGGGGACGATCTGTTCGTGAGCGGCTATCTGCAGCACGCTGTCAGCCGAAGTGTAGACGATCAGCTTCCCTGTCGCCATGTGCTCGGTACCCAGTTCCTGGATGATTTCCGTGCCCGACGCAGCTTTGTTCCCCAATACGCCATAGCCCGTGGCAGCGGTTATGGCGGTGATCACCTGAGGCGGAAAACCTTGGGGATAGGTGGGAAACGGTTGATACGAGACGATGCCGCAGAGCTCCCAATGGCCGGTGGTGGTATCTTTGCCTGCCGACAATTCGGTCATTTTGCCGTAGGATGCCAGAGGGCGAGTGACTGCCCGTACGCCCTGAATCGGAATAATGTTGCCTAAACCTAAGCGCTCCAGATTAGGTAGGCGCAAAGCACCTACCGCTTTAGCCGTATTACCCAAAGTGTTACTGCCGACATCGCCATACTCGGCGGCATCCGGTAGCTCGCCGACGCCGACTGAATCTAATACGAGCAGTATAGCACGTGCTTGCAAGCTCATATCGTCCTCCCTTTCCAGCAACAAAACTAGGCTTGTCCGTGCAGCCGTTGTTATGAGTTTATGTCACCATGACGAATGGATTACGCTAATTACACCATAGTCGAGATAGTCGGTTGGAGCAAGACAAGAGTTTGTAACAGCCGGTAAAGGATGTAAAGCATCAGCAACACGCCGAATGTGACGAGAAACCGCCGTACAACCCCCTGGCGGAACCGCTTCAGGTTGATCGTGTAGAACATGTGTTTATACCTCCCTCCAGCACCTATCCGAAGCGTATTATCCGGGCGTCATAGTAGAAAACGGCATATAAACGCAGTCATTCCGGGCGTTATATATGCCGCGAACAAGGCGCCCAAAAGTAGAAGCATACAACCGACTAATGCTATTGCGCCTTCTGCGCGCAGGTGCATAAAAATGTCGCGTGAGCCGGGTCGCCCCAGAACGATGCGTAGAGCGCCTAATGAGAATGATGCGGCGCCGGTAGCCGCTAATATTAGTCCGGGTACGACTAATAGGTTGTGGGGTGCCAAAGCAACGAAGGTTAACAGAATGCCGCGCCATACAAGCGCTTTCACAATGTAGGCGAATGAGAAACCCAGTACGTAACCATGCAAGAACACTACGGCTGCAATAAGCGGCATACCGGCCACGGTCAATCCTAATAACCACATAAGGCCTGCCGGTTTCAGCACCTCATCAAGCAGAACCCAGCGCCAGTCGGGATATCCGGTACCGACTTCACCAATTTGAGCGACGGTGTCCAAAAGATACGAGCGCAGAGCTGCAAACGTATCGTGATCCAATAGACCGGTGGAAATGCCGCCGGTGATGAAGCCCCCGACATACGTTGCCATAATCAATGTGATGATTGTCCGGCGTTGCATTAAGGCCAACGTCCAACTATACGGCAACCTCGACTTGCGCGCTAAAGCCATGGGCAGTCCTCCAGTCTCGCCACATGGTATGCATGCATGCGTCAAGGTATGTCCTCTAGTTGCGGCTTAGCTGCGCCACATACCTGCCTGCCGCCGCTGCTGCGGCAAAGAAGGCAGGGTCGTCATGAGGCGTGCGTCCCATACTCGTTACCTGAAGGGCCGCGGCTTCAAGCAAAGCGGCGATATCATCGCCGTGTTCCCATGCCAGCCTGTGCTTTGGTACCACGCCGGCCGCGTGTAACTGAGTGAGCACTAATTCCTTCTGATCTTGAGGGAGGAAAGGCAGCACCACCGTGGTGGGAACCTGTGCCAAGCGACCTAATGCGATAAGTGTGTGTTGCGAGACCCCATAATGGCGTGTTCTGGTGTCGGCGAAACTAATGCGCGGAATAGCGACGGCACGGGCTCCCAGAGCAGCGGCGCCGTCAAGTAAAGGCGCCTGTTCTAGTGCCGTCGTACCTAAAGGTGTTTGCGTTCCTACCACCCCTGGTCCCATCGCCACAATACAAGCCCGGCAACGGGCAACCTCTTGTGCGGCCTGCATTGCCGAATATGGCGTGACCGCTTCCCAATCGCCGCCAAAGGCGTGCCCGCAAGTAATCACCGCATCGATGAATCCTTTGGTTTTCAGTGTCCTGAGGATTTTACTAAAGGCTGCGGGCAACGCTGCTCCGTCGGTCATGATATAGGCCAAGCGCGCGTCCGTCAACTGTTTGAAGGTCGCGGCAAAAGGCGTGATCAAGCTGTGCAAAGTGGCTACGGCAACGGGCATGTCATTCAGATGACATGGTGAAGCCATCACGGAATGTGCGGCTGAGCCGGGCTCCTCAACAGCTTGTACACGTACCTGAGAAGGCATATAGCGCGCTTTGATGATATGGCCGATCCCGCTCAACCGGCGCGCCTGACCTTGTATGGCCATTACGAAGTGTTGACCACCGGTACCTAAACCCAGCTCCACTGCAGTCGTATTGAGCGTCACTATGTCATCCGGGCGTGCAGGGCCCGTGAGCGCGGGATAGTTGATCGCGTCAGCCTCTTGGTCGTCACAAGAAACACGGAGGAACTGGATGTCCGGGTGCTCTTCTTTAACCGCCAGCACGCGACCTTGCCGAACACGTATCATGCCTACACCTCCTGATGCAAAAAGAGCAGGTACCTATCCTGCTCTCAGCACATACTCTTCTGATATTGTAACCATTACATCAGGCTTTACTACTAGTCACGGTCACGTTGATCCCGACGCGGTCGACGCTGCTCCCGCGAGCCGCCGCGAGCTTCCTTGCCGTTTCTTTCCGGCGCCGGCAACAGATCCTTGCGAGAAAGGTTGATGCGACCCATATTGTCGATCTCGATCACTTTGACGGTGACCTCATCGCCTATGTTCACCACATCTTCGACCTTCGCTACTCGCTCGTGGGTGAGTTTGGAGATGTGTATCATCCCCTCTTTACCAGGCAGGATTTCCACAAAGGCGCCAAAGTTCATGATGCGGGTCACTTTGCCTGTATAGACTTGGCCTACCTCAACGTCCGCCGTTAAGCTGCGAATCCAATCCACAGCCTTGTTGCTGCCGGCTTGGTCGGTGGAAGCGACGAACACACGTCCGTCATCTTCGACGTCTATCTGTACGCCGGTCTCTTCGATGATACGGCGAATCATCTTGCCGCCCGGACCAATAACATCGCGAATCTTATCGACCGGGATCTGCAGTGTTTGGATGCGCGGCGCCCATGGGGACAGATCGGAACGCGGCGCGGAAATGGTCTCCAACATCTTCTCCAGGATGAACATCCGGCCATGATGCGCCTGTTCCAGGGCTTGAGCCAAAATCTCCCGGGTGACGCCGGTGATTTTAATGTCCATCTGCAGCGCTGTTATGCCGACGCTGGTTCCGGCTACCTTAAAGTCCATATCGCCGTAGTGATCCTCAAAACCTTGGATGTCGGTGAGAATGGCGAACTTGTCGTCGTAGGTGATGAGGCCCATGGCGATTCCCGCCACCGGACGTTTAATCGGCACGCCGGCGTCCATCAAAGCCAAAGTGGAGCCACAGACGCTGGCCTGCGAAGATGAACCGTTTGATTCGAGCACTTCGGATACTAAGCGCAGCGTATACGGGAACTCTTCTTCAGAAGGAATAACCGGCAGCAGAGCACGCTCCGCCAAAGCGCCATGACCGATCTCGCGTCTGCCGGGCGAGCGAGACGGGCGGGTTTCTCCTACGCTGAATCCGGGGAAGTTGTAATGATGGATATAACGTTTGCGATCATCATCGCTGAGGGTATCGATCACCTGCTCATCGGATTTTAAGCCGAGAGTACATACCGTACACACCTGGGTTTGCCCGCGTGTGAAGATGCCTGTCCCATGAGCTCTAGGCAAGAATCCCGTTTCGCACCATATCGGGCGGATCTCGTCGAGGGCTCGTCCGTCGGGTCGAATGTGTTCTACCGTGATTAAGCGACGGACCTGCGCCTTCAACAAGTCTTCAAAGATCCTGTCGAGCTCTTTCCGATTGGCTTCATAGGCTTCTTCGCCAAATTGTTCTATGTACTCCTGCATGAGTTGTTCCCGTACAAGAGCAATCTGCCCCTCGCGATTCTGCTTGTCTTCATCTTTAATAGCGCTGACGAGGCGTTCCGTGATGGTGTCGCCCACCCATTCCACCAAAGCGGGCTCAGGCTGGGGCGGCGTCACTTCCATTTTGGCTACGCCTACTGCTTCTCGCATCTCGTTGATTTTGGCCACTATGCGCTTGATCTCTTCATGACCAAACATCATTGCCTCGAGCATGACTTCTTCGGAGACTTCATCGGCGCCTGCTTCAACCATGTTAATGGCGTCGGCGGTTCCGGCTACCGTTAAGTCAATATCGCTCATTTCCATCTGCTCGGCTGTGGGATTGATGACGTACTTGCCATCAACTCGTCCTACTCTGACTCCCCCAATGGGACCATTGAAGGGAATATCCGATATCATCAGCGCCGCCGAAGCTCCGATCATGGCGGCAATTTCCGGTGCATTGTCGTGGTCGACGGACATGACCGTAGCAACCACTTGTACATCGTTATAAAAACCTTCAGGGAATAGTGGTCGAATGGCACGGTCGATTAGACGTGATGCCAAGACGGCTCCCTCTGCGGGTCTTCCTTCCCGTCTAAAAAAACTACCGGGAATTTTCCCGATGGCATACATGCGCTCTTCGTAATCGACTAAAAGAGGGAAAAAGTCAATGCCTTCCCGCGGGCTGGACATAGTCGCCGTACAAAGGACCACTGTGTCACCATAACGCACGACAACGGCGGCATTGGCTTGTTTGGCAACCTTACCGGTTTCCAGGCTAAGTTGCCTCCCTCCCAATTCTAGTGTTGTTGAATAATACATCCGTTGAAACCTCCTGTATGCTTCTCGCTGGTAGTATTCACCTGACCAGCTTCTCCATGCGAAGGAAATAGAAAAAGGGGGCGAGTGCCCCCGCCCCTACTTTCGCAGACCCAAGCGTTCGATCAGCTCTCTGTACCGGGCGACATCCTTGCGCTCAAGGTAATTGAGCAATCCCCGTCTTTGTCCAATCAACTTGTACAAACCACGGCGTGAATGGTGGTCGTTCTTGTTCTCTCTTAGGTGGTGCGAAAGGTCTTCGATGCGCTTGGTGAGAATTGCAATTTGCACTTCGGGCGAACCGGTGTCGGACTCGTGCGCCCTGTATTCTGCGATGATCGCGTTTTTTTCCTCTTTAGACAACATCAACATACCTCCAGGATTGCGCCGCAAAGCGGCAGGAATCGCCTCAAACCAAGTGTGCCGCCGGAGTATCGTGCAACTTAGCCTGAGGTTCTACTTCTGTAGTGTAACACCAAAGCCTGGCGTTGTAAACGGATCCAAAACTGACGTTCTAACAAATTTTTCCATTGCGCTAACCTAGCAACGGCAGTGCTGCTTAACATATGCTCTTGTCGCCTCTACGTCCCGAGCGATCTGTGCGCTTAACTCAGCCGCATCGCTGAACCGCCGAATATCTCGCAGCCTGTGGAGAAAGTCTAAGTATACGACTTGACCATACAGATCGCGGTCGTAATCTAGAACAAAGCTCTCCACGGAGATGTCTTTGCCGGAGAATGTCGGCCGATTGCTGATGGCCGTTACAGCCGTATGGGTCTCTTGCAAGGCCGGGTTGTTGGGTATAGGCGACTGGAATCTGGTCACGTATACACCGGGATGTGGTAGAATCAAGCGGGAGTCTACCGCCACATTGGCTGTAGGATAACCAAGCACGCGCCCCCGCGCATCACCGGCGATTACCTGTCCCGTCAGTCTGAAAGGACGGCCTAGCAGAGCATTCGCCAAAGCGATTTCCCCTGTGTCGATGTGTTTCCGAATACGCGTGCTGGACACCTGACCACCAACCGCTTCTACCGGTGGAACCACTGTTACGTTCAAAAGATTAGCCGCTGCGCAGCGTTGCAGTAATTCAGCGGTGCCTTTGGCGCCTTTGCCAAAGGTGTAGTTAAACCCTACTACAACGCCAACGGTACCCAACCCCTTGATGAGCGCCTGCTCGATGAAGTCGGTTGCTTCCAGGTGAATGAGTTGCTGATCGAACGGAATGACGACGACCTCATCTACCATCCGCTCCAGCAGCGAAAACCGTGCTTCGGGCAGAGTTATCAGCATCGGCGCCTGCTTGGGTTTCAGCACCTCCGCAGGTAACCGGTCAAACGTAAGGGCGATGCTGCAGCCGCCTAGGGCTTGCGCTTTCTCTCGCGCGCTTTCTAATATGGCTTGATGTCCCAGATGGACACCGTCAAAGGCGCCTAAGGCCGCTACGCACGGGTAACGACGTACCGATCCGTTAAGTAATTCATCCAGGCTAACTATGCTTACAGGCAAGTCGCAAGGCCTCCCGAGTTGTCTTTCCACGTATGCGCTCTTCAGTCAGGATGAAGCGCTGCTGAATGCATTTCTACTTAAATTAGCATGTTTCAATCCGTAACGAAAACCTTCTCAGGTTGCCAGTATCCATGTTTTTGCCGTATAGGGCGCGCAATCGCGATTAGCGTGCCTTTCTCGTCGTGGACGCGTGTGCTGGTAAGTTGTTCAACCGCGTTCGCTACATCGCCTGGATCAACAGCTTGGAATTCGGCGCCGTGTTGTACCTTTTTGCGATTCGCCGCGTCTACCACGACCATAGGCAAATGGCTTACGGCAACCTCCGGTGATAGAACGTACTCAGTGAGCCGATTGCCGGCTGCTGCGACGGCGAGTTCTTCGTAGGTGATCGCATCTGTAAGATTAAATGGACCGGCTTGGGTGCGAACCAGGAATGACATGTGCGCCGGGCAACCCAGCTCTTTACCGATGTCGACACACAAGGTACGTATATACGTACCGGCTGAACACTCGACGTCAAACAGGACTCGACTGCCCAAGCCTAAAACGTCAACATCCTCCGGCCATACCTTCCGGATGTGCAGTTGATGAATGCGTATCAGTCTGGGCTCGCGCTCTACTTGAATGCCTTTGCGTGCTAACTCATACAGACGTTTTCCTGCGACACGCACTGCAGAAATCATCGGCGGCGTTTGGTACTGTTCGCCCAGGAACTTGACAAACGCTTCACCTAGCAGGTTCGGCGCAATATTAACATCTGAGGCCATATCAGTGGTCTTGCCGGCAGGATCCTGCGTTTCCGTAGCGATACCCAGCGTCATTTCGGCACGGTAGCTTTTTGTACCGGGTACATAAGAGATAAGACGCGTGGCTTTACCAAGAAAGAGTGGTAAAACGCCACAGGCGCCCGGATCAAGCGTACCGCCATGACCGACCTGCTTTTGTCCGACCAGTCGCCTGACGGCGTTAACCGCTTGATGGGAAGTCATTCCCGCGGGCTTAAGTAAATTGATGATTCCGTCCACGCATTAATCCCCCCATGCTACCGCGCCCGGGGACGCCAAGGCGACCTTTATCTCATGAAGTAGAGCTGTTAAGGCCTCCTGATACGGCAGACGGATGGTACAACCTGCAGCGCGTTGATGACCGCCGCCGCCAAAAACGCCGGCAATCCTACTTACATCGACATAGGTTTGCGAACGTAAGCCCACCCTAATTTCGTTCGGCCCGATTTCTCGCAAGATAAGCGCTACCTCAATGCCCGCCAACATGCGCGGATACTGCACGAGTGAGTCGGTCTCATTCCATTGCATCCCGGCAACATCCAACATGTCCTTACTAATGAAGATCCAAGCGACCTTACCATCGGGCGTTCGAGACAGAGTACTCAACGCTTGCCGTACCAACTGCATGTAAGCCCAGCTATGCGTCTCATTTAAATGCCGCGATATGACGTCGGGTTGGACGCCGCAGCCTATCAAGTCCGCTGCGATGCGCATTGCCCGTGCGGTGGTGTTGCTGTAGCGGAAGAACCCGGTATCGCCGGCAATGGCGGTATAGAGCATGACGGCTGCGTCGCGGTTGAGCTGAAGCCCCAACCTGCTGATGAGAGCATAGACCAACTCGCCCGTAGCCGCTGCCGTTGGATCCACCCATGCGAGCGGCGCCGTATTCATATTGGTAATGTGATGATCAATATTAATCACGGACTCGAATTGTTCGAGCAGTGGTAATGCCAATCCGGTACGATCAGGTTCGCAATCTACGACGATGAGAACTTGGTATGACTCGATATCTACGTCCTCTGCCCGCATAATCTCATCAACGCCGGGCAAAAACGCACAATTGGCCGGAATGGGATCGGACGAAACAGGATCACAGCGTTTTCCTAGTCGGCGCAGAGCCCAAGTGACAGCCAGCATGCTGCCGATACAGTCGGCATCAGGATCAATATGACCGATAACAAGGCAGCTATCAATTGCATTGAGCACAGGCATCAGTTGCGCGAACCGGTCGTCGAGTAAAATAACGCTCATTATTCGTCCCTACCTTTATACATGAGCAATCAATGCCCGTGCAACCTGCGATTGCAAATGGTTTACCATCAGTCATTCTCGTGCAGCTTGGCGATTAACGCGTCGATTGCGGCTCCTCTTTGAGCGGATTCGTCGACCTTAAAAGCGAGTTCCGGCGTATGCCGCAGTTTCAAGCGCTTTCCTAACTCAGATCTTACGTGTCCGGTTCCTGATGTCAAAGCGGCAAGACTCCGTCGTACCGTGTCCGGTTCGCCATAGATGCTGACATATATCGTAGCGTAACGCAAATCACGCGTCACTTCCACATCCGTTACCGTAACAAATCCTAAACGCGGATCTTTCATTTTGTGAATGATATCTCCGGCATCACGTTTTATTTCCTCGCGCAGGCGTGCAATGCGTTGCTCACTGGCCATCTTCCCCAACCACCTTTGCCTTTTTGCGCAGCGTCACGGAACTGCAGGCGGACATTCCGTTATATGCGGGCCGTCCTTTACTCAGGGCGGCCTGCCGGATCGTGCTTTGTCATTGTTGACCGGGCGCTTTGGTATTGCGCTCACAGTACATCTATCTGATGCCGGGTCACTTCCGCTTCACTGTGGGTTTCCCAAAGATGGGCGACACTTTCTAGTATACCCTGAACCACACGCGCGTCACTACCTACGCATACCACGGCGACAACCGCAATCTGCAGATGATCAGCCGCATCGACTTCGGCGACCGAAACGTTAAAACGCGCTTTGGTGCGGTCAAGCAGACTGCGCAGCACGCGCCGTTTATCTTTCAGCGACGTGCTGCTGTTAATGCGCAAATGCAACGTCAGTAGAGCAATGTGCACCTTAGGCTTTTACCTCCTGCATTTGATAGGCCTCAAGCACATCGTTCTCCTTGATATCGTTGTAACGTTCTACGCCGATACCGCATTCATAGCCTTCGGCGACCTCGCGCACGTCATCTTTGAAGCGTTTGAGCGAGCTGATCTTACCTTCGAAGATGATCACCGAGTCGCGCAGGACGCGTACAGCGGCATTGCGGACCATTTTCCCATCTGTTACATGGCAGCCGGCAATCATACCGACGCCGGGTACTTTAAAGGTAGCCCGTACTTCCGCTCGGCCCAACACTATTTCTTCATAAGTCGGTTCCAACATACCTGTCATGGCTGCCTTAACGTCTTCAATAGCATCGTAGATGATGCGGTACAATCTGATATCTACGCCTTCGCGCTCCGCCGCTCGGCGCGTTGCAGGTTCCGGCCGAACGTTAAAACCGATGATGACGGCATTCGATGTGGCTGCAAGAGCAACGTCGCTTTCGGTGATGCCGCCCGTACCGCCGTGAATGACGTTGATACGGACGTTTTCATCGGACAGTTTCTCCAAGCTGGATGTGAGCGCCTCTACCGATCCCTGTACATCGGCCTTCAACACGATGTTGAGATCCTTGATTTCACCTTCCTGAATCATGGCGAATAACTCGGACAAGCGTAATCTGCCCGCTCTTTGGTCGGCGAGCCGTTTTTGCTCAGCTCGCTCTTCCGCCAACTGGCGAGCGGCTCTGTCATCGTCCATGCCTTGCACCGAGTCGCCTGCGGCAGGTACGTCTTCCAGGCCGAGTACGGTACAAGGTGTAGAAGGTCCTGCTTCCTTGATCGGTTTGCCCGTATGGTCGAACATGGCGCGGATGCGTCCGGCGACAATGCCGGCTACAAGGGCATCGCCTACGCGCAAGGTACCGTTCTGTACGAGCACGGTAGCGATTGGACCGCGATTTTTATCGAGTTCGGCCTCGATGACCGTACCCGTACCGGCTCGCTGCGGATTAGCCTTCAGCTCTTGAATATCGGCGACCAGCAGGATCATCTCCAACAATTCGTCGATGCCCTGCTTCTTTAAGGCGGACACATGAACCATAACGGTGTCGCCGCCCCAGTCCTCAGCCAGCAATCCGTGGTCGGCCAACTGCTGCTTCACCCGGTCAGGACTCGCTCCTACTCGATCGATTTTATTCACGGCCACAATAATCGGCACTTTGGCTGCTTTGACATGATTGATCGCTTCAATCGTCTGGGGCATGACGCCGTCGTCGGCTGCAACTACTAAGACGGCGATATCGGTAATGTGCGCTCCGCGTGATCGCATCTCGGTGAAGGCCTCGTGACCCGGCGTATCGAGGAACGTAATTTTGCGTTCGTCCTTTACTACCTGATAGGCGCCGATATGCTGGGTGATGCCGCCTGCTTCGGACTCGACCACATGCGTTTCGCGGATGGCGTCCAACAGTGTCGTTTTACCGTGGTCTACGTGCCCCAAAATGGTGACTACCGGAGGTCTGGCAACCAACCCGCCTTCTTCATCAAGTGCGGCTGTTGACGGTTTTTTCTCCGTTACTTCGGTTTGGACAACCAAAGCACCCATTTTTTCCGCCACATTAGCCGCCACTTCGTAATCGATCACGTTATTGATGGCAGCCATGACGCCCTGCTCCATCAACGCCAATATGACTGCGGAAGCAGGCTGATCCAGCTTATTGGCCAGTTCGGCCACACTGATGGTTTCCGGAATTTCAATGAGCTTAGGCCCTTCGTCAACTGGTTCGGCTTTCTTCGCAGGAGCGGGCTTGCGCCTTGCCGCCGGCCTTGCGGCAGTATGACCCGCGCCTGGACGCTTCGATGCGCCCGGTTTACCGCCGCCTGCTTTGCTCTGAGCGGCACGACCGGATCCAGTTTTTGTAGTCGCTGCGGTACTCGCCACACCAGTCGAGCGGGCGGACCTGCCGTCACTCCCAGAGCGACGCGATCTAGCCTTGCGTGGCGGCGTATCATCCTGTTTCTGATCGTCATCCATGACAACGCCTTGCCGCAATCCCTTAGGTTTTTCGTGCAACTTGTCCTGTTTGCCTTCGGAGCCGTTTTGTTTCGGGCTGCGTCGGCCTGTGTCCGACGCTTTTTTAGCGGATCCTGTGCGCGCAGGCGTGGCGGTTTTGCTTGATTTGCGCGTGTCGGCCTCAGGTTTGTCTCCCGGGCGTTGTGTTTGCCCAACAGATGCGGCAGCCCCATCTGGTTTGGCCTCTGAGGGCTTTGCCTGTTTTTTCGGTGCGGGCTTTTCCTTAGACGAGACCGGTGTCTGCGGTTTATTCGCTTGATCAGTCGCTGCCACAGATTGCCGTTTTGGTTCCGGTTGAACAGTCTCGGCCTTAGTAATGGCAGGCGGCTGCTTTGTTCCCTTAGTCTCCTTCTTGTCCTCTTCTGCAACCTGCTTGGTTTCAGGTGAAGGTGCAACAACCTTAGGCACGGGAGCCGAGACTGCCTTTTGGAGACTTGTAGGTGTAGCCTTGCTTTCCGACTCAGTTGCCGAAGTAGTCTGCGGCTGTACTCTTCGACCAGGCCTTCTCCGTTGACGCGGCGGCATTCCTACTGGTCGCGGCTTGATAGGCTCGACAGCAGGCACTGGATTTGACGTAGGCGTAAAACGCTTGCGCGCTAATTCGGCATACCGTTCGTCTACGGTACTCATTTGATTACGAACATCCGCTCCGAGACCGCTTAGGTAATTGATAATATCCTTAATATCTACACCAAGCTCCCTGGCTAGCTCGTGAACGCGTGCTTTGGGCATGAACATCACCTCAAACTGAATTACCGGAGTCAGGCATACTGCGAATCAGACTACGAGCAAAACCCGCATCGACTACGCCAATAACGGCTCGATCCGGTTTCCCTATCGCCTTACCGAGCTCCGTCATGCCGGCTAGTTCAAGATAGGGTGCCGCTGCACTTTGCGCGGCTGTGATAAAACGTTTCTTGGTGCGGGAAGAAGCATCAGCGGCAATGATCAGCAGCTTCACTTTGTTTTGTCGGAGCGCCTCATAGGTTGCGTTATCGCCTGACACCAATTTTCCCGCAGCCTGAGCCATTCCTAACAGCGACAACGCTTTCATTGCCGTACATCCTGTAATTGCTGCCGTAACTGTTCCACCACAGCGGTGGGTACGGCAATCTGCAAAGCGCGATCCAGACTTCTGGTTTTTACCGCTTGTTCCAAACAAGTAACGGATGGGCAAATGTAACCTCCTCTACCGGAGGCTTTCCCGGTAGGGTCAACTAAAACGTTGCCGTCGGGAGTGCGTACTATGCGCACAAGCTCTTTTTTTGCTCGAACCTGGCGGCAACCCACGCATGTGCGTTGCGGCACTCTTCTCTGGCGCAATCCAGCCACCCTTTCAACACGTTACAGGATTTTGACACAACCACTCAACTTTCCAGAGGACTCTATGGCCGCGCTTATTCCTTTTTAATTTTGTCCAGGAGTTTGGCCAACTCACTGAGGTCCTTTACAACCCTCTTTTCAGACTTGGCGGTCTCCTTCTTATCGCTCTTGACGGGTTTCTTCGGCTGAACCGGACCTATCGTATAGAAAGACGCATCGGTACGGACGCTACGCTTGCTATCGGCTTGCGCCGATTCTTCTGCGTCGAATAAGGTCGGTAGTTCCTCTTCCACGTCCTCTTCCTCAAGAAGCTCCACAATTTCACGTCGCTTCGGCGTCTTTGCCTTCTTTATTTTGGCAGCGGGAGCTTCCGGTTCATCTTCTATAACATCGATGAACCCTTCTTCGTATGCTGCGTCCGTAGCCTCTTCTTCGCTTGCTTCCACATCGATCTCTTTGTCCTCAATCATTTCCGTCTCGTCCATAATATCAGTCTCGTCTATCGCAATATCCTCAGCAACCAACGCGTCGTCTTCTTCCAGATCCTCGATTGCGGGCATATCAGTAGTCGTCTCGGGTTCAACCAAGTCGATTGACTCGGTTACCGACTCCGGCGTCATCGATTCCCTCTCCTCTTCAGGGGTAACCGTCGACGCAACAGTCTCCTCATCGTCATCTTCATCAGTTCTAGGCGGAATGACGAACAAGCGACGTGCCTCCAACGCTTGTAATTCGTGCATTTGACTCTCACTCTTGATATCGATCTTCCAGCCGCATAAACGTGCGGCAAGACGAGCGTTTTGTCCTTCTTTGCCGATAGCCAAAGAGAGCTGGTGATCCGGTACGACGGCACGAGCGGTTTTTTCCCCATCTAGAATAAGCACACGGGTCACTCTTGCCGGACTTAATGAATTGGCGATAAATACCTCCGAGTCCGGACTCCACTCAACGACGTCGATCTTTTCTCCTCTGAGCTCTTGCACGATTGCCTGAACACGTTGTCCGGCCGGTCCTACGCATGCGCCGACCGGATCCACATTGGGATCGACTGCGGATACAGCTAGTTTGGAGCGATTGCCGGCTTCTCTAGCGACGGCTTTGATCTCCACAATACCGTCGTGGATCTCCGGCACTTCCAGTTCGAACAGGCGTTTGAGCAAACCTGGGTGAGTACGGGATACGACCACCTGCGGACCTTTGGTAGTCTTCCGTACCTCTGTAATATACACTTTCATGCGCGCACCATGATTATAGGTTTCGCGCGGTACTTGCTCAGAGGGGGGCATGACGGCTTCCACTTTGCCTAAGTCGACCAGAACGTTGCGATGCTCGGTACGTTGGACGATGCCGGTTACGATCTCGGCTTCCCTATTTTGGAATTCCTCAAAAACCATGGCTCGTTCCGCTTCGCGAATGCGCTGGATGACGACCTGTTTAGCGGTTTGCGCGGCAATTCGACCAAAGTCGCGCGGCGTGACCTCTATTTCTACCAAGTCGTCCAGCTCATAATTCGGGTCGACGGCTTTGGCATCCTCAAGAGAAATTTCATTAGCCTCGTCAATGACGTCCTCTACGACATCCTTGCGGGCATATACCTTCATTTCGCCCGTAGGAGTAATTTCTACGCGTACATTTTGAGCCGACCCGTAATTGCGCTTGTAGGCAGACACAATGGCGGCCTCAATTGCCTCAAAAAGGATCGCTTTGGAGATGCCTCGTTCTTTCTCCAGCTCGTTGAGGGCCCCCATTAACTCCAAATTCATGTTCACCTTGGCCTCCTTAGTACCTTAATGATTTGGAACCGTCAATAGTAAATGTTTTGTAAATGCTCACTGAAAATGCCGGCGTTGGCTGCGATCCGTCGTTCTCCGTGAGCGAGAGACGCCGATGGCCTTTAAAACTCGGGGACCAACTTCGCTTTGGCAATCTGCTTCAGCGCAATGGAGATCTCTTCATCATCTTGCTCTATCCGGACTACACCTGCGTCATAGCCTAATAACTTGCCGGTAAACTTGCGTCGATTGTTAATTGCATCGTATGTCTTTATCTCTACAAGGCTTCCGCAAAACCTGATATAATCTGCTTCTTTTTTCAGAGGGCGATCCAATCCTGGTGAAGATACCTCCAGATAGTATGAGTGGGGAATCGGATCATGTTCGTCTAAGATAGGATCGATGGTGCGGCTGACCAGTTCGCAGTCAGCTATGGTGATGCCCTCCGGTTTATCGATGGACAGGCTCAAGAGGTATTTATTGCCCTGTTTAGTAAATTCTACATCAACCAGTTCATATCCAAGTTTCTCACACTCGGGCGCAATCAGCGCTTGCACCGTATCTACTATCTTAGCAGCCATTGGATTCGCCTCCTAAGGCCCTTATACATCACGAAAGAGTGGGAGCGACCCACTCTTTTTCAACGCGCAAAGAGATGACTAACACACTACGAACCACCACGAGTATACCATGCTCGGAAATGCTTGGCAAGATGCGATACCTCTATCCAATCGATCTCCAGCGGCGCTTATATCGTTTAAGTTAGAACAGCGTAAGCTGATCGGATAAAGGTAAGTCGGTCAGGGCGCCATGCGCAGTGAGGGCATCTATAACGGCACGCGACACATTGCCCCGCTTCTTTAAATCTTCCACAGAGGTAAAAGGTCTATGCGAGCGCGCCTGCACGAGGGATTCAGCAGCGCTGTCTCCTAGTCCTTGCAAACTTGTCAGCGGACAGAGCAGCTTACCGTTAACACGCCGGAATTTCCGAACATCGGACTTATATAAGTCGACCGGTAGGAACTCAATACCACGTGCCATGGCCTCCAGCACGACCTCGAGGATCGCGGCGGTACCTTTCTCTTTGGCGGTGGCGTCATTGCCTTTCTGCTCAATATCCTTCAGCGTTTTTTGAACAGCCTTTCTTCCCTGTAAAACTAGGTTCGCATCAAATTCGCCTGCACGCACGGTGAAGTACGCGGCATAAAACTCCAATGGATGGTGCACTTTGTAATAACCTTGCCAAAAAGCCATGATGGCGTAGGCCGCCGCATGCGCTTTAGGGAACATGTACGTGATCTTTTTGCAGGTTTCGATGTACCAGGCGGGTACGTTATGGTCCCGCATCAGTTGTTCATCTTCTTCAGTGAGGCCTCTGCCCTTCCTAACCTGCTCCATGATCTTAAAGGCGCGTTGCGCTTCCATGCCTTTGCGCACCAGGTATTCCAAGATGTCGTCTCGGCAGGCGATGGTTTCGGATAAGGTGATGGTCTTGTTGCGTACGAGATCCTGTTGGTTGCCGATCCATACCAGCGTACCGTGGGAGAGTCCCATTATGCGCACTAGGTCGGCAAAGGTTTTGGGCCGCGTGTCCTCAAGCATTTGTCGTAGCAGCGAGGTGTTGAATTCCGGCAGCGCCAAAGTGCCTACCGTAGCGCCGGCTTCAGCAGGCGTTATACCCAAGGCGTCAAGAGAAGAGAATAACGACATGGTAGCCGGATCGTCCAGCGGAATATCCAGTGCGCGCACCTGGGTCATCTCTTCCAGCAGTCGGATCATGGTCGGACCGTCATGACCGAGGATATCGAGCTTCAGGAGCTGATCGTGGATCGCGTTAAACTCAAAGTGCGTGGTGATGATACCGCTCTCTTTATTGTTGGCAGGGTACTGTATAGGCGTAAACTCGAAAATCTCACGTCCTTTGGGTACGACAATCATACCGCCGGGGTGTTGTCCGGTGGTACGCCGTACTCCGGCAAGCCCTGCAGCCAGGCGTTCTTTTTCCGCCGTGCGGACATGGATGTTATTCTCCTCCATATATTTGCTGACAAATCCGAAGGCGGTTTTTTCAGCCAGCGAGCCGATGGTACCCGCGCGAAAAACGTTCTCTTTACCAAACAGCTCTTCGGTGTACTTGTGCGCTCTGGGTTGGTAATCACCTGAGAAGTTCAGGTCAATATCCGGTGTTTTATCACCCTCAAAACCAAGAAACGTCTCAAAGGGAATGTTAAATCCATCACGTACCAACGGCTTACCGCACCTAGGGCAGTTTTTGGCAGGCAGATCGATGCCGGCATCAACAGTGCCGTCGAGGCAGGCGGCGAAATAGCGGCAGTCGCGGCAGACATAGTGCGGAGGTAGAGGGTTCACTTCAGAGATTCCACAGAGCAAGGCTACCAACGAAGAGCCGACCGAACCGCGTGAACCGACGAGGTACCCGTCGTCGACCGACTTCTTTACCAATTTATGCGCGATTAAGTACAGCGACGAGAAACCGTTGCCGACGATGGACTGCAGTTCCTTCTCCAATCGGGCAGCTACTAGTTCGGGTAACGGATTGCCGTAGAGTTCTTCGGCGCGCTGCTGACTCATGCGGCGCACCTGATCGGCGGCGCCTTCCAGTTCCGGCGGGTAAAAGCCCTGTGGAATCGGCCGTAGCTCATCAATACCGTCGGCAATCCGGCGGGCGTTGGTTACTACCACTTCATAAGCGGTCTCTTCACCTAAATAACTAAACTCCGCCAACATCTCGTCGGTTGTTTTTAGGTACAGCCGAGCCGCGTTTTCCGTATCGGTAAATCCGTGCCCCGCCATCAGAATTCTGCGGTAGATATCATCTTCAGGATTGATGTAGTGCGCGTCGGAGGTGGCGACCACCGGCTTATTTAGTCGCTTGCCTAATGCCACTATGCGGCGATTGAAGGCGCGCAAATCTTCTTCGCTGCGTGCGCGACCAGACTCCAGTAAGAACTGGTTGTTCGAAAGCGGCTGTATTTCCAAATAATCGTAGAATGAAGCGATTTGTTCCAAGCGTTCATCGGTTGCGCCGGCGATGACCGCTTGGAACAATTCCCCAGCCTCGCACGCCGAGCCGATAATAAGGCCCTCTCGCAAGCGATTTATTTCATGTCGGGGGTAACGTGGCCGACGATAGAAGTAGTCTAGATGCGCACAAGAGACTAAGCGATACAAGTTGTGCAACCCAGTGAGGTTTTTGGCAAGGATGATCACATGGAAGGTGGGGCCTTTTTCCTCGGGATCATCACAAAGATACCCTTCTACGCCGTAGATGACCTTCATGTCATGCTTCTGCGCCGCGGCAAACGCATCGGGAAAGGCTTGTACCACACCATGGTCGGTTATGGCAACCGCAGGGTGGCCCCAGGCCTTCGCTTGAGCGATCATGTCTTTCACGTGCGCGACGCCGTCCAACGCGCTCATTTTGGTATGCAGATGCAGTTCGACCCTTTTTTCCGTCGCCGTGTCCTGCCGGCTCTGAACCGGTGGGGTGGTGCAAATGTCTTTTGGTAAAACGGTCAGCTCTTGAGTATATTTGTCATATTGCACCGCTCCTCTTACCTTGACCCATAAACCGACCGCCAGTTTTTCCACCCAGGTATCTTTCTCATCAGCAAAGTGCTTTACCGTGATTGTATCCGCAAAGTCCGTTACGTTAAAACTGACGGCGGTACGCCCTGAGCGCATCTCGCGGCATTTCACGTCGATCACCTTGCCGGTGATCACTATGCTGCGTTCTTCGTCCTGAATTGACCTGATAGGCTGGGGATCTTGGGTTATGGCTTGCCCCATGAGAACGGTCGAGCCGCCGGCGCACTTTTCCGCCTGAATACGGTCATTTGCCGCTTGGCTGTTGCGCATCTTGCGCGCGAGCATCTCCATGTAGTCTTCGTCGGAATAACCATTGAGGTCGATAATTTCGTCCGTTTCTTCCACCATATGTTCTTGATCGACAGGTGGATCCACGGGCGAAGGCGCGCTCGAAATTTCCGCCGCGCTGACCGTAGACGGACGGAGTTCCAACCTGTTCAGGCCCAAAGCGGCGGCTAAGCTGCGCGCAAGAGCGTCGCGCTGCATGGCATGCAGTTCGTCAGCGCAGCTCACGGTCAACTCCCAGGCATTCTCATTCGGAAATACGATCACCTGCGTTACCGTAGCTTCCGGCGGCACCGTATCCTTGACTCCCAATGCAGCGCAGAGGTCTTGTAAAGCGGCTTTGTTGCCGGCAGGTTCAATGATGCAATAACAACTCATTACAATTGGCCTCCAACATGCGAGGTGAGCGTCGGCCCACGACCAAATCAAATGCTCGGCATGGGGTATTACGGTGGTTGCCGTGTACCGCCCCTTGCCGAGCTGCATCAATTATTCATGTTAACAAGCGATAACATGGAGCGGTAAACTGCGCTTGGCTACTATAAGCCGATGATGAAGCGCGCCACATCCTGGTAAGTAGCATACACCAGCAGCAGAAGAAGCAGGGCCATCCCTACCAATTGCGCCATTCCCTTTTGCTCGGGCGCCAAAGGTTTTCGCCGCGCAGCTTCTATTACGGCGATCACAACCCAGAAGCCGTCCAACATGGGTATGGGAAAGAGGTTGAACAGTGCTAAATTAATGTTGAGCAGAATCGCCAGGCGCAGTATCGATTCCAGTCCCTCACGCACCGCGCTGCCGGTGACCACCAGTATTCCTACAGGGCCTGACAGCTCGGCTTGCGTACGTCCGGTGATCATATCGCCGATCGATTTGAGGATGGCCACCGACCAACCATAGGTTTCCCTAACGGCGCGATGCATCGAGACCAAGACACTCTGTGGCTGCTGATCGTAGAGTTCGACTCCGATCATGCCGACTTGACGCTCTTCATCCAACCGAGGCACAATCACTTGGCTAAATTCCTCTTTGCCGCGGCGCACGGTGATCCTCGTCTCTTGGTTCGATCGTGCCTGAACAAGCTTTACGAGCTGCTCAGCGCTCGGCGTGGGCGTGCCATTAATGGCGACAATCTGGTCGCCTATCCTTAATCCGGCTGCAGCTGCAGGACTCTCTTCAAACACCGTTTGTACAGTCGGCGGTATGACGACGGTCATGTGGTAGGTTGTAAGCAGCAAAAACGCCAGGACGAGGTTCATCACGACTCCGGCGACTATAAACAACAACTTCTGCCAGAGCGCTTTGCTACTGTAAAGCTGGTGACGAGGAATATCGTCGTCCACGCCGTCAGGAGTAGGATCCATGCCGGCGACTCTTACAAACCCGCCGAAAGGTATGGCACGAATACTGTAAACCGTATCGCGCCGTTTTTTGCTGAATACAACGGGGCCAAAACCGAGCGCAAACTCAAACACGCGCATACCTGTCAGTTTGGCTACGGAAAAATGTCCTAGTTCATGAAAGAAAACGATGGTACTCAGGATAACCACAAAGCCGACAACCGTTTTAGCCAAGGCGGGAATCATTTGCAACCACGCTACCACAAAGCCTCATCCTCTCGCCTAACCGTAGTCGAACAATCATGTCCGTACCGCATCCGTCATGCGACCTTGCACGAACACGTAGCGACTTGATACAGCATCATACCATTTTGCCGGCCAGCTTTTCAGCCAGCTGCCTTGTATCCTTGTCTATTGTCAGAACAACCTCAATAGACTCCGGCTCTGTTGGAACATGCTCCTGCATGCAGGCGTCTACTAAACGAGGAATATCGGTGAACCGCAACCGTTCCTGCAGGAAAAGCCGTACAGCCACCTCATTGGCGGCGTTAAGTACCGTAGGCATGCTGCCGCCGGCTTGTCCTGCCGCATAAGCCAGAGTAAGACTTGGGAAGCGCGTAACATCAGGCTCCTCAAATGTGAGTGTACCCATTCGCACCGGGTTTAGTGCGGTCGCCGGAGATGGTAAACGTTGCGGATGCAGTAATGCCACCTGAATGGGCAGGCGCATATCCGGCGCGCCGAGTTGCGCTAAAATGGATCCGTCCGCCAATTCGATCATCGAATGGATGACGGATTGGGGGTGTACGACGACCTGGATTTGATCGTAGGGCACGTTGAATAACCAGTGCGCTTCGATTACTTCCAAGCCTTTGTTCATCATCGTAGCTGAATCGATGGTGATTTTCCCCCCCATATTCCATGTGGGGTGTTTTAGTGCGGCGGCAGGGGTAATATTAGCCATGTCCGCCAAAGGCATAGTGCGGAACGGACCCCCTGATGCCGTGAGGTAGATTTTATGCAACACGACGTCGGTTGTCTGCCGGCATTGGAAAATGGCGGAATGCTCACTGTCTATGGGCAACAGTTCGGCTCCATGTTGCGCTGCCGCTTGCATAATCAGGTTGCCGCCCGCTACAAGACTTTCTTTATTGGCCAAACACACGCGTTTGCCGAGACAAACCGCGCTATGGGTGGCCTTCATCCCAGCTGCGCCGACCACAGCCACCACAATGGTATCCGCCTGTGGAAGACCGGCGCAAGTCACCAAACCCTGCTCCCCCGCTACGATATCAATTCCCGCAGGGAGCTCAGACTTAAGCTGGTCTACCAGCGCGGTATCGCCGATGCATACGACATGCGGCCGAAACCGCCGGGCTTGTTCGGCTAACAGCCGCCAATTACGTTGCGCCGTTAATGCAACAATCCTTAGTTGATCAGGATGATGGGCAATCACATCCAAGGTGTTGCGACCGATTGATCCTGTTGAACCCAGTACCGCTACCTGTCGCATACCGTCACCTCGTTACCAAGCCGACATAGGCACATTATACCACACGTACCAACTCCCGGCAGGTGTTACTTGCCCAGCAAAAAAGGTCGGAAGACGCCCAACCACAGCACTTTAAGACTTATGACGGCCAGGGGGGCCAAAAATGCGCCGCTGAAACCCCAAATGCGTAGGCCGACATAGATGGTTACCAGACTGGTGAGGGGATGCAGGCCGATACGGGCATGCATCAACATGGGCTCGCACACCTGCCTGACTAATACCACTACGCCCCAAGCAGCCAGCAACCCTGCCGCCAATGTATGCTTTCCCGCCCATCCATAACCCCATGCCAAGGGAAAAAAGACTACGCCTATGCCGATGAGCGGCACTAAGTCGAGAATGCCGGCCGCTACTCCCAATAACCATGCATAGGGGACATGAAAGAGCGCTAATGCTATGGTTGTAAGCATACCGGTGATGGTCATAAGGAAGACTTCGGCACGGACGAATCCTACTAAGCCCGCAAACAGATCGCGCTTGATGCATGCCGACCGCTTTTGCCAAGTTTCCGGCAGGAAGGCCTGTGCTTGCCTTGCTAAAACCCTGCCGTCACGTACCATAAAGTAGGTAGCCAGGAGGCTGACCGTCAAATTCGTGAGCAGAGTAGGTAACGCCGCAAGAGATACCAAGCCGCTGTGTAACAAGGCTTCCAGGCCTAGAGTCAAACGCTGAACCAATGACTCCACGGCATCCGTCAAAGGGATGGGAAACCCTGCTGCAACATCTTGTAACCGAACGACAAATCCGTGCGCGATTTGGCTAAGTCGAGATGTGAGCATGGGCAACTGAGTTGCCAAACCGGTTAGGTCGCGCAACAAATGGATCGCCGTTACGGTACTGATGCTGACCGTAATAACCAGCAATAATACCAGGACAAGCAACACGGCATACCGCCGCGGGATGCCGGAGCGCTCCAGGTGATTGACCGGAGCATCGATGAGCGCGGCTAGAAATAAAGCTAACAAAAACGGGCTCAAATGCGGCAATAGATAGCCGAGCAACACGAGTAGGAGTAGTATGCCGGCTAAAGCATACCAACCTCCCGGACGTAGACGCAGATGTGGCACGGGGTAACCCCCCGGCAGCTAATGCCGCTTACAGCAATAGCTGCAGGTAGTAGACAGTAGCCCCGGCGAACAACAGGCTGTCGAAGCGGTCTAAAACGCCGCCGTGTCCTGGTAGTAATGAACCCGAATCCTTTACTCCGGCTTCTCGCTTCATGGCGGATTCCACCAAGTCGCCCATTTGTGAACCTATGGCGACGCCCAAGCCGAACAAAAAGCCGTGCCAGATAGGCCAAGAGGCGAAGAATGCTATACACGCGCCCGCCGACATACCGCCCACAAGACCGGCCATTGCTCCTTCTCGTGTTTTCTTGGGGCTGATGGTTGGGGCCAGCGGATGCTTGCCGATGGCCCTACCGATGAAGAATGCCAGCGTATCGGTGGCCCAGGTGCCAATGATCGCGACCAATGCAAGCGACAGCCCATTTGCGCGTATTAGGTATAAGAAAGCATAGAGTCCGAGGTAAAGACTGCCTAAGCAGACGGCTCCCGCCCGTTGCAAGGGTCGATGCTGCCTGCTCATGACTTCTTTGGCCAGAGCGACCAAGATAATCAGGCCTATCAACACATACCAGGGAAACAGGGCATGACTGTCTCTGGTATATGTATATGTGATAAAGAAGATGAACAGGCCGCCTAAACACATCCACAACGTTGTGTCCGGCACGCCGATGCGCGCATACAAGTTGCCGAGCTCCAGACCTGATAGGATGATTAGCACTACGATGAATGCGCCCCAGGCGGGACCGCCGATTATAAGTAGGCCTAATAAGAGGGGAACACCGACAAGGGCTGTCAGCCAACGGGCTGTCATTCTTATCACACCTTTCCAAACCGGCGTTGACGCCCTTGGTAATCGGCAATCGCTTTGTATAAGTGCTCGGGACGAAAATCAGGCCAGAACACGTCAAGGACAAAAATTTCCGCATAGGCGATTTGCCAAAGCAAGAAGTTGCTGACGCGCATTTCTCCCCCTGTCCGGATGAGTAAGTCGGGGTCGGCGCAATCTTTGAGTAAAAGGTGATCGGATAGCATGGCCTCCGTGATGCCATCCGGCTCCAGCACACCGGCTTTGACTTCCCTACCTAGCGCTTTACATGCTTCGACGATTTCAGCGCGGCCACCATAGTTGAAACAGATGTTGAGCACCAACCCGGTATTTTGAGCTGTCAGCGCTTCGGCTTCGGTAATGCGAAGCAAGGTGGATGCCGGTAGGTTTTCTCTTTTTCCTATCACCTTCACCCGCACATTGTTTTCATGTAACTCGCGTACCTCACGCTCAAAGACTTCCTCCAGCAGAGAAAGCAGGTATTTCACCTCAGAAACGGGCCTGCCCCAGTTCTCGGTAGAGAATGCATAGACCGTCAGTACCTCAACCTGAAGGTCGCTGCACTGCCGCACGCACTCTTTCAGACTGCTAACACCTGCTCTGTGGCCGGTTACCCGGGGCAGACCTCTTTTTTTCGCCCAACGTCCGTTGCCGTCCATAATTATGGCAATGTGTTTCGGTATGCGAGCCATGTCTATGGCCGACCCGTTATTCCTAATCTGTTTCTCTTGCCGAGATCTGACCTTGGGCACATGATACCTCCGTCTTGCCTGGTTGTTACCAGTTTTCCGCCGACACGATTAAAACGACGCTGCCGTTTTCGCCGGCACGCACCGCTATCACGCGATAGTTAGGTTCATCATCCGTCGTATCTGCCGCATTGGCCGACGCATGAGCCGTTTTGGGCGGCGCGGTAACCAAGACATGCGCCGTTATGTCGCGAGCGGCGCATTCCTCTAATGCATAAGGCAACTCCCAACCCAGGATTAACTCCTGTATCTCTGCGAGTTCCATGCTACACTTCCATGATTTCCTGCTCTTTTACTTGCAGTAGTTGATCGATCTCTTTGATATAACGATCGGTTAGTTCTTGGACCTGTTTCTCATACCGTTTTGTCTCGTCCTCAGCAATCTGAGAGCTCTTCTCGAGGTTCTTGATCTTGTCATTGGTATCGCGACGAATGTTACGAATGGCAATCCGCTTCTCTTCAGCCTCTTTGCGCACCAACTTAACCAGTTCTTTGCGGCGTTCTTCCGTGAGCGGCGGAATGACGAGGCGGATAATCTGGCCGTCATTGACCGGCGTAATCCCGATGTCGGATTGCATAATGGCCTTCTCGACATTTTTTATGACGGAGCGATCCCAAGGTTGTATGGTGATCATACGCGGTTCAGGTATAGACACATTGGCTAACTGAGTGATCCGAGTAGGCGTACCATAGTAGTCTACCGTTACTCTGTCCAGGATGGCGGGGTTGGCTCGACCGGTCCGGATTGTGCTGAATTCGCGTTTTGTCGCTGCTATGGCGCCTTTCATTTTTTCTTCTGCTTGCTTCAAGATCTCTTTAACCATAATTGCCCTCCTTTAAATATGTGAAGTGTTAAATATACCGGCTTGATGTTGCGCGGAAACGACGGAATGGAACGGACGCGAAAATACAGGCAGGAGCCTAGGCCCGCTGGTTCTTAGCATTGGGCATGCCCACCGTCGTACCGATTTTTTCGCCCATAACGGCCTTCACAATATTGCCGGGGGTATCCATACCGAACACCAAAATGGGAATCTCGTTATCCATGCAGAGTGACGTTGCAGTGGCGTCCATAACGCCCAATCCCTGTTGTAATACCTGAATATACTCCAGACTATCGTATTTCCGTGCAGTCGGCGTTCTGCGCGGATCGGCGTCGTAAATGCCGTCTACTCCCCGTTTTGCCATCAAAATGACCTGCGCATCCACTTCGGCCGCGCGTAGAGCAGCAGTGGTGTCGGTGGAAAAGAACGGACTGCCGGTACCAGCGGCAAAAATAACGACGCGGCCTTTTTCCAAATGCCGAATAGCCCGCCGGCGGATATAAGGTTCGGCGACGGGACGCATTTCGATGGCCGTTTGCAGTCGGGTGACCAAACCGATCTGTTCCATAGCATCCTGCAAGGCCAACGCATTTATCACCGTAGCCAACATGCCCATATAATCGGCCGTGGCTCGTTCCATGCCTCTGGCCTGCGCTGCCGCGCCGCGCCAGATGTTGCCTCCTCCGACGACGATGCAAACCTCAACGCCCAGATCAGAGACTTGCTTTATCTCTTTTGAGATGCGAGCTATAACATCGAGGTCCAAACCAAAACCTTGCTCGCCGGCCAGGGATTCTCCACTTAGTTTAAGAATGATGCGCTTGTATTTAGGCGGTATGGACATAGGCGACCTCCCCAAAGTATGTGCTCGAACAGCAGAAATATGGTTTAATCCCAGCCCAAAGCGCAACCACCGTCGTTACTTTTACTACCTGGCATGCAGCTGCTTTGGCACCGTCATATGAATAGACTTGGCGCCCGTCGGCGCTTAGACGACACGCATGATTGCGCTTTCTCACGTTGTTTCCATATGTTATGCAAAGAACCCTGCTACAAAACTAAAGATACTGATGCGAATAAGGCCGTCCATGTGGACGGCCCTTTGTGTATATCTTGCTCTACCTCACAGATGAGAGCCCATCGCAGAGGTGAAAAGTAAAGGCTTGTCTTTTATTCGGCATCGACGGCAGTACCTTCGCCTCTTTCGAAGCGAACGAAACGGCGCACGTTGATATTTTCTCCCATCGTAGCGATAGCCTCGGTAATGATATCCTTAATGGAACGATCGGGGTCTTTTACAAAAGGCTGCTCCATCAGGCAGACGTCCTTATAGAACTTCTCCATGCGCCCGTCGACGATTTTGTCGATAACCTGCTCGGGCTTGCCTTCATTACGTGCGGCAGCGGCGTAGATGGATCGCTCCTCTTCTACAACCTTGGCGGGAACCTCTTCACGGCTCACATATTGCGGTTTGGATGCGGCTATCTGCATGGCCAGATCCTTTACCAAAGCGCGGAAAGCGTCGGTTTTGGCAACGAAGTCGGTTTCACAGTTGACTTCGATTAAGACGCCGATGCGACCGCCCATATGGATGTAGGAGTCGATAACGCCTTCCGAAGCGACACGACCGGCTTTTTTCGCCGCGGCGGCTAATCCCTTTTCTCTCAGATATGTAATAGCCTTCTCAATGTCGCCGTCGTTCTCTTGCAACGCTTTCTTGCAGTCCATAAAACCGGCCTGCGTACGCTCGCGCAGTTCCTTAATCTTGTCCATGGAAATATCTGCCATAGCTTCTCTCGCTCCTCACTCAATCATGGAGAGAGGCGGTGCGTGCAAACACGGCCGCCCCTCCACCCTGATACGGTTTTAATCCTCATCCTCGCTCATATCGTCAGCAACATCGTCGGCTTCTATTACTTCGCCCACAGCCTCGACTTCGTCGGCCTCTTCCGCAGTCGCATCCGCAACGTCTTCCGCATTGCTGGCGCCTTCACGCCCTTCGATTACTGCATCGGCTATTTTACCGGTAAGCAGTCGCACGGCACGTATGGCGTCATCGTTACCGGGAATGACTATGTCAACTTCATCCGGATCGCAATTGGTATCGACGATAGCTACGATAGGGATACCCAACTTACGTGCTTCCGCGACGGCGTTGCGTTCTTTACGCGGGTCGATGACAAACAGTGCGCTAGGCAGCTTGTTCATGTTGCGAATACCGCCTACAAAACGCTCCAGGCGCTCCTTTTCCTTGCGCAAATCCAGGACTTCCTTCTTGGGCAGCACCTCGAAAGAGCCGTCGGTTTCCATCTCTTCTAGCTGCTTCAGCCGTTGAATTCTGCCGCGCAACGTTTTGAAGTTAGTGAGCATGCCGCCAAGCCAGCGTGTGTTTACATACATCATTTCGCAACGCTCAGCTTCGGTACGTACGGTTTCTTGCGCTTGTTTTTTGGTACCGACGAAAAGGACCGTACCGCCTTCAGCAGCAACGGATTTGATGAAATTGTAGGCTTCATCAACCTTGCGTACGGTTTTCTGCAGGTCGATAATGTAGATACCGTTGCGTTCCGTGAAGATGTATGGCGCCATCTTCGGGTTCCAACGTCTGGTTTGGTGACCGAAATGAACACCGGCTTCCAAGAGTTGCTTCATTGAAATAACTGCCAAACAAATAACCTCCCTGGTTTTTCCTCCGGCATCATCACCCCCGCCGGTAACCCATTTACGGGCACCAAGCCGGTCGGGTCCGATACCGTGCGTATTTACCAACGCTTAGTATACCACTGGGGTTTTTCCTAGGCAACAAGGATCTGCATCACGGCACGGCTCAACCAGGTGCGCTGCTCTATGTGGCAGGACATGTTGGAGAAAGCACACGGATTGCTCTCTCCGCAGTTCCAACTTTGTCTACCCATAATGATTGCCGGCTGTATGACTTCAGCCGGCAACAGTCGCAAATACCGACAGTCTGCGTATCCGTTTAAGTTAGGTCGCGGCATATCCATGCGTCGTCTCTTCTCGCTCCGACTGAATTGCCGTGATTTCCACTAGCAACCGACCTGATGCGTCGCATACTAAACGACCATAGGCGAAGCTTTTACCGTTGACGAACAATTGAGCGCTGACGCCGGCTTTGAACTCTATAGGCACCTGCATACCGGGACGCCACGTCGCGACGGTCCGTACCGGCAGCTTGTCCGTATCGCATAGAGCGGCAATATAGAGGGGTATATCCGCTAGTGGAGATAAATCGAGGTTTGGGGAAGCACTTCCTGTTCCATTCGGCGACGCTGCAGATGAAATCCGTTCTTCCGAGTGTTCTCCATCGCGCACATACTCTCTCTCAGCCGCTGTATCGATCATCGTATCGTCTGGTTCTGTATCACGCTGTTCCTGAGCCGGTTCTTCATCTGTCACGAAGAACTGATCACCGCTGATCTCCCGCAAGGTGTTCGCAGGCAGGAGTAGGTATACGGCATTTTCCAGATCATCCTGCGGCCATAGGCGTGTGGTAATGAGCAGCTCATGGGCGGAAGCCGCGGAATAGCCATAATTGTTCGGAGACCAACGTCGCGGCGGCAGGGTGCGCGGTGAAAAGGCAAGATCACTCTCTTGCGGTAATAAGGCAAGACAGAAATCGGAAAACATGTACTCCACCACGCGGCGCCAGCCGATGAAGGCGGACTCATCCGCAACAGTCTCTAATGCAACCGCTGCGGTTTCATCGAGACGACAAGCAGTTGCCGTGCTGGTAAGAACATATAAGGAGCCGCCGGGAACACGCGCTTCCACAAGGAGGAAACTCGTGTTAGGCGCCAACTCGTACAACGCGGTAAGGTCTTCCCAGGCGCCTGATTTCAGGTCTGCCGCCGTCCACACGCCAAGCGCGTCGACCATTGACTGTAAAGATTTCATTGTAACTTGCAGCGCTGTGAGCAATCTGCCGTTGCCCGCAGACGCAGCGTCATTCGGTCTGGAACCGAGTAATGCATCGAGTTCCTCACGTGAGAGTATCGGATCCAACATTGGTTCCCCCTTTGTTGATGGATGAGTTGCATCATCCGTTGTCGGCAAGCCGAATGGTTTACTCTTGAGTCGGATGTAAGAAGCACGGAACAGGATGGCGCCCATAAAAGAACCGCTAAGCTTGTCCCAACAATGACCACCTCTGTGGTACGTGTAGATACTGGAGTTCGTGGCATGTCAATCGTTTCCTTTGAAATTACTGAATATCGAGATTATAATACGAAAAACTATGCAGTGGGCGTAGCTGCTCTTTGGGAGATTAGGGGCAAACCAAAAACCGCCATCATAAGTTGATGACGGTTATGTGCGTTCGGAGTAAGGCAGCCAAATGGATGAGTATGCTAGAGAATGTAGCGGCTGAGGTCTTGATCTTGCACTAAAGAACGCAGCTTCTCATGTACATAGGCTTCGGTTATTACGACACACTTTTCTGTCGCGTCCGGCGCATTAAAGGAAATGTCTCCCAACAGTTTCTCCATTATGGTGTGTAATCGTCTTGCGCCGATATTCTCTGCGTGGGTATTAACTTGTTCCGCCATGGCGGCAAGGGCGCGGATCGCGTCGTCTGCAAACTCCAGGGCGATGCCTTCCGTAGCCAACAGTGCGGCGTACTGCTTAACCAAGGCGTTGTGCGGTTCAAGTAAGATACGATAAAAATCATCTTTGGTAAGGCTTTCCAACTCGACCCGAATGGGGAATCTACCTTGCAATTCCGGGATAAGATCGCTGGGTTTCACTACATGAAAAGCGCCGGCTGCAATAAATAGAATATGATCGGTACGGACAGGACCATACTTCGTGTTTATGGTAGAGCCCTCGACAATAGGTAGGATGTCGCGTTGTACACCTTCACGGGAGACATCGGGACCCACCCCCTGCCCCTTTGCGGCGATTTTGTCAATTTCATCGATGAATACGATACCGGACTGTTCAGCTAGAAAAATGGCTTCGGACACCGCATCTTCGTGATCGATCAGCTTCTGCGACTCTTCCTGAATGAGCTGGCGCCGCGCTTGGGCAACCGTGAGTTTGCGTTTACGCTTCCTGCGCGGTAGTATCTGACTAAACAGATCTTTCAAATTCACACCCATCTCTTCCATGCCTGAGGCGTGAAATACATCAAACATCGGTGAGCCGTCATCCTCAAGCTCTATCTCGATGAATCGGTCTTCGAGCTCTCCAGTTCGCAGCTGCTCGCGCAACGTCTCGCGCGTTTGCTTGCGGCGTTCCGCACTTGCGTCATCGTGTGTATCGGTGTCCGCCATCGGGCGATCAGAACTCATGCCCAGCAGTGCGGAGAACGGATTGTAAGCCTGCGCCTGACCCGATGGACATAATGCAGCCAATAGACGCTCTTCAGCCAAACGTTCGGCACGATCACGCACCTTCTCCATACGCGCCAGTTTGACCATGCGTACCGCAGTTTCCACTAAATCGCGGATGATTGACTCCACGTCGCGACCTACATAGCCGACTTCCGTAAACTTGGTGGCTTCCACCTTGATAAACGGAGCATTGGCCAAGCGTGACAAACGCCGCGCAATTTCTGTTTTACCAACGCCGGTAGGCCCAATCATCAGGATATTTTTGGGTGCGACTTCATCGCGCAGTTCGGGAGGTAACCGCCGCCTGCGGTAACGGTTACGCAGAGCAATGGCTACCGCTCGTTTAGCCTCGTGCTGTCCGACCACGTAGCGGTCAAGTTCCGCTACTATCTGCCGCGGTGTAAGCTCCTGATCCACCGGTGATGCCTCCCTATCCATAACATCCCTGTACTACGACAGTTCTTCAACCGTGATATGGTTGTTGGTATAGACGCAGATTTCGGCGGCAATGTTGAGCGCCTCTCTCGCGACCTCAGCTGCGGTTAGCGAAGTATTACGGGCTAAGGCTCGGGCGGCTGCCAGCGCGTATGATCCGCCGGATCCTACGGCGGCAATACCGTCATCCGGTTCAATGATTTCTCCCGAACCGGAGACCACCAGCAACGTTTGTCGATCCATCACGACCAGCAGCGCCTGCAACTGCCTTAGTGCACGATCGGTGCGCCATTCCTTGGCCATTTCCACGGCGGAACGCGTCAGATCGCCGTGATGCTGCTCCAATCGGCTCTCAAACCGTTCAAACAAGGTAAACGCATCAGCCGCCGCGCCGGCGAATCCCGCCAAGACCTTGCCGTGATAAAGGCGCCGCACTTTGCGTGCAGTATGTTTCATAATCGTATGTTCACCTAGCGTAACCTGCCCGTCTCCTGCTAAGGCCGATCCGTCGGCGGTCTTAACGCCGATGATGGTTGTGGCGTGAAACATGAATGGCACCTCCGTCCCTCCGGCCTGTTATGCCTTTGTTGCTTCTTGCGCACTGCTCCGAGCAGTTTTCCCCGCTGCTGATTTTGTTTTCGCTGCTGCCTTAGGTAAAGGCGTTATCTCTGTTTGCCCTTCTTCCGGCGGTTTGCCTAAAAAGCCACATTCGTTTGAGTCGGCGCAGGCCCAAACAGGGTCGGAACCGCGCTTGCGTTTTTCCACCATATAC
>DUQB01000101.1 GCA_012838035.1 Bacillota bacterium
GCCCGCCGCCGGCCTGTTCCAAAGCTACCACCTGCTGCGAAGCATCAAGGGCAGCTGTGACCGGTAGTGATTCCGCCTCGTACCACAAACTGCGAGTCAGCTTTAGATAATCCAAACCGACGTGCGCTCCGCCGCTGGCCCCGTTTTTACCGCTCACCTTGACCTGTACCGTATGTTCTCCGGCGAGAAGGTATGGTGCGTTTCCGAGCGGTACCTCGCTATGGAAAGGATGCCGGGAATAACCGTCGACCGTACCGCCTACAGGTTGGTTGTCTACACTCACCTGGAAGACCCCGTTTTGTGGTCCACCCGTGTAACCCACACCTATATGGTACCAGCCCGGTGTCGGCACATGTACTTTGTACTCCAGCGTGTCGCCCAATGCGGTCGCTTCTTGCTCTGGAAGCTCATAGACGTAAACGCCTACCTGAGTAGCGTCACTGTCGGCTCGTGTCAACCGCGGGTTATCCTCCGCAGCCCGCAGCGTCACTCTGATAGCTTCACCTGCATTAAGCGTCACCGGGATTTCCACTATGTACTCGTCGTTCACAACATAGTCGCCTGCGTAGATGATGGGTAGCGCCAACAGTTCATGTTCGGTAGGCGGAATGCGCTCCACCTGGATATGGACCATACCGTACTCATTGAGCAGGTATGGTGTTTGCTCCAAGCCTTTCAGTTGAATGATCACGGGGTTGACGGATTGCACGCGTACTACATCACGGCTGTCTCGGGTGCCGATGAGAACATAAGCTGTTTGCCCAATTACATCCTTGTTGGCGACGCCGTCCACATTAGGCGCATGAGAGTCGTCGACATGCACCATCGTACCTTGCATGTCCCCGTAGGCCTTATGTGACCACCATACGCCGCGTGGGAGCATGGTGTCGGAGGTGAGCAACCCGGTCAGCAGGGGCACCCATCGCTGCGGCATGCCGGCCATGCGTTGCGAGGTCCAGGAGGCATGTACGGCTGTGAGGTCGCCGCGTTCCGCACTGGCGAAGAGTGAAACCGGTACGCCGGCATGTAGGTTCCGATCGGTGTTTACACTGATCGCTTCACCCACAGTGATCTTTATCTGATATCCGTGCGCTGCGGCGTATGCCCGTAAACGCTCCGCATACTGTGGGTACTCTCCAATATTGCCGCCGTGCCAATCCAGGTAGGTGGGCATGGTATCGGCAGCTGCGGCATGAGCGATGAAATCCTTCAGTTCTTGCTCGTTGTAACCTGCGTATCCGGGCCCGTGGATCACGGCATCCGGATCGATGGCGCGAATAGTGCGCACACCTAAGTCCCAGAAGTGATAGTAATCCGCCCAAGAGGCAAACTCAAAGGGACCCGGATTGGGTACTATCTTGCGGTTAGGCTCGCTGTGGATGGCCCACTCCACTTGCATGCCTTCTCGTTTGGCTCGGCTGACGATTACGCCGACGATGTCCACCCAATAATCCAGCCAGTCGGCGTAATCGCTCATTACCGGACCCAACCCTACATCCAGGCGATGGAAGTAATTCTCTCGCGCGATGTGGTACAACCCGACCTTTACGACCGGCACGCCCAGATCTTTAAATCGGTAGTAGAGCGCAAATATGTTGTTGTCATAGGGTTTGGCGGGATAGAAACCTTCGTGCCAAGTATATATCTGCAGCGGCTTAATGTATTTGTTCGCAGGCTGCGTCAGACTAACCGATCCCAGAATGCCGCTGCCTTTATGCGTAGCCGGGCCTAATTCCCGCGTGAAGTCGACGACGATTACATCCTCTTTACCTTGAAAACGCGCCCATGGGCTTTCCGTACTGTCTGCAGTCTGCTGTTGCGGTTGTTGAACAGAGGCTTCGAAACCCCACAGCTCTATTTCACGTATGCGAAAAGGTGCGTCGTAGGTGTTGAGGAAGCGCACCTTGGTAGTAGTGATCGGCGCGAAGGTGAAACGGCTTTGCCCGTTGTCGTAGCTGTAACTGGTACCGGAAGACCGGTTTTCCGTCTCCCATAAGTCGATAAACGTCTGTTCACTTCCCGGGGCGAGAACCGCGGCCCCGGGAATGTCTTCCCAGGAGCCGCTCTCCTCCTCCCAGTATTGGAGTTTATAGGACACCAAGGGGTCGAGCCCCTGTGGTGTCCCATGAGTGATAACTGCCGTGCTGATGGTTACCGGCCGGCCGAAATCAAATACGGCCTCCGCATCTTGCGCCGGAGCGCTTCTGTTATTTACAAACCACTTGGTATCGTGCATGCCGTTGGCTGTTGTGCTGATGCCGTCGGTAAGGCATGCCGCCGTACCGCCGCCCAGGTCTCCGTGCGGGTTCAATAGAGGCAGCATACCTCGGGCTAAGTTGCTCACTGCGGGCTCATCCGCAAACTGCGTTTTGATGTCGCTTTCCGCCATCCCGTAGATCAATTGGAGCGCCCGGACGCCGAACCGTTGTCCAAACAAGCGCTGGCCTGCGGCATCAATGTGGGTTTCATCGCCGAGGTCTTTGAGGCCTGTTGCGCTGACTACCGCGGTGAAGGGAACCAGACTCGGCAACTGCGACAGGCGCGTGTTGAAATCAATGGAGCCCTGTACCTTGGCCGCATCGCCGACATAGGGGATTTCACCGGCGATGAACGGCAGATCGGGAATGCCGAGGTCGGTACGGAAATCATTGATCAGTTTTGCAAGCACATCGACATAGGAGACGGTACCGCGATTACCTTCGCCTTGCTGCCAAATGATGCCCTTGAGAGTACCGTATTGCATGGCGACTTTTGCTCGCCTGACTGCTTCTTCGTACAGTTCGGTACCTTTGAGCCAGGCGCTGATGGCTGTGGCGCCTTTGGCATTCGACACGATCCCCACGGCAATGTTCGGCTGATTGGCCACCAGTGTCGTAGCGAAGTAGGTAGCCGGGTTCAGACCGTTGAGCTTATTGAGCACCTCTACGGTTGAGTAACGGTTCAAACCCTGCATTTCTTTGTAGGTGGATTCGGGCAGCACCCAAGGTTGGGCCGCTTCCCATTTTTCTTCCTTATTAAACAGGTAGGTGCGTTCAATGACAAACAGATCCTGCGGACCGAGGGTATCTCGCCCCGACATGTTCGACTGCCCGATAAACAGATAGATATGGAAGTTTTCCTTAGTAAAGGGGATGGGATCAACCACTTGAGGTGCGGTCAGCGGCGGCAGGCTTTCGATCGCGGCCGTCGCGGCGAGCTCCTCCTCTGAGGGGATGCCGTACACCTCCAGTTCGTATATCCCAAAGGCATAGACGGCATCTTTAGCTTCCACCTGGATGTAACGGGCTTGTTGACCGCCGATGGCATACTCGCTTCTGCGGTTGTCGGATCCGACATTCTTGAAATCTTGCTCAGCCGCTACGTTCCAGTTGATGCCGTCCATAGAGAGCTTAACAACAATGTTGACGGCTTTTTGCTTATATTCCACGATCTCAACGCGGTTGATCGTGGACACATAGCCTAAGTCGCAGTTGACGATGCCGGTGAGCGTGTTAGGCGTTCCTGCTTGATAGGTACGCCACATGGTCTCCATATCACCGTCGACCATCGCTTTCACGCCTACAGCGCGAAGCGAGCCGCCGGTCACTATCTGACATGTCTTGTTTAAAGCTAGATTGACCTCTTCTCCGCGGGTTATGGTTATCCCGCAAAGTATGAGTAGTAAAGTGAGCCCAAGGACAGCCGACGTTTGCCATAGGCGAGTATGAGCCGCAAGTGAACCTAGGTGCCGTGGGTTCGCCATCATCACTACCTCCTTCATGTACGCGGGCGGAGCGGCTAGGGCGCGGTCGACTACTTAAAGGCATCGGCCAAAAGGGCATTACCTTGGTTTTGGATGTTGTAAATCATCTCTTCCACCGAGTACTTCTGTTTGAGGATGCCGTCGTTGAGAATGGTTTGGATGAGCGAAGAGACGTTAGTATCGCGCAGAATGGGGCGTACCCCCGAACCCGGGTACCCCGGCGCTTCCATGATGACGTGGGCGTGCTCTAACCGGCCGCCGACGTTGGTGACAAAGAATCTGGCCAGACTATTGATAGCCGGCGGGCGCCCCGTGATCTCCAAGTACCGAGTAAGACCTTCGGGCTCGACAAAGGCGAATTTCAGCCACTGCCAAGCGATATCTTTCAATTTGGAATCACGCGAGACGGCTACTCCCAAGCAGGTGGCTTCAACGCTCCGCAAACCGGCCGGTCCGTAAGCATAGGGAATCACATCGATATCCATACCGGCATTGGCGCCTAACACCTGTTGCGCGAAATTGGGGCCGGCATCGTAGGTGATGGCTACAATTCCAGATGCAAAAGGCAGCTTTGCTTGATTGAGCGATGTCGTGGTCACGCCGCCGCGGTTGATCAAATCCGTGAGAAACCGGATCGTCGCTCGAGCGCCCGGCGTGTTGGCCGTAACCTGATCGGGATCGAAGTCTCGGTTGTAGAGCGGGTTGCCCGCTTGGCGAAATAGAGCGTGCAAACGGAAGATGTTAAAAGGCAACTGCAGACCATACTGAGCATAGTTACCGCTGCCGCTGGGGTCGCTGGTCAACTTTTGGGTATATTCCGCGAGAGTATCCCAAGTCCATTGGCTTCCCAGCGTATTGGGGGATGCTAATCCGGCATTGTTCAGCAGCGGCTTATTGATGCCGCCGATCACGCTGAAGAAAGAATAGGGGAGCGCCAACAACACTCCGGCATTACGACTGTAATTGCTGGGAATGGTGAAAGCATTAATTGTGAGCGGCGCGAATGCGCTCAGTTTTATTTCATCGTCCCGTTCGAAGTATGGCCGTAGGTCTTCGTATAGATCGACGTACTGAATCGCATAATCGGAGACAATGTCCACCACGTCGGGCATGCTGCCGGAAGCTGCCCATACGGGGATTTTGGCGCGGTGGTTGCTCCAAGTAATCTCCACATCGATGCCCGTAGCCTCTTTAAACTCCTGCGCGCGTTCCAACAGATAATCGTAATGATACTGACCGTGCTGTGAATCCGCCGCATACGTAAGCGTAACTGCTTGAGCCTGCGCGGCAAACACGAACGAAAACACCCCTACCAACAGAGCGATGATCTTAAACTGTCGATGCCGTTCCATGTTGCTGTTTTCCTCCTTTTTGGGTAATAACCACCTTATTCGGCGCTATCTGCAGGTGTAGAACGCGGTGCGCAATCTGTATGCGCAACCGTTCGGTAATGACACGCGCATTCCTGCAAAAAAATCAGTGGCAGGCCTCTTTTTTGAGAGAAAAGGATGTTGAAAATAAACGGGTTCAGGGGTAAAAAATCCATGGCATGGCCGTTTGGCAGGGTTTTTGTAGTGAACGGACGTTTTGCTTCCTACTCCGGAATAACTGTCCGGCGTTTTTGTTTTGTGAACAACGGATGCGCAACACATGCGCAACGACGGCTGCTTGTGGGTACTACGCACTTGATGAAACGATAAGCCTAGGAAGCAGCGGTGAGCAACAGTGTGTTTGTGAGAAGGAGTCTGACATCGCCGGCCAGGGTTACCGCACCGCTTGAGGGGAGTACTTTGGCAGGCACCGCTTCACACTGCGCCTGCCGGAGGATGCGTATGGGAATATGGCGCGGAAGTGCGGAAGGGCGACACTCATCCCGGCGATTTTGCCCCAAATTCTCGGACTGCTGCATACAAGACCAGAATGCTCTCCAACGGCACATCGGTTTGCAGAACGTGACTAGGCGCGGGAATATACCCGCCGCCTTGCCCTAATTGCTCGATGAGCGTACGTACTTCGGCACGAATGGCCTCCGCACCACATTTGGGGAGTAAGTATTGAGTGTCCACACCGCCATGCAGACAGATCCGATCACCGTATTGCTCCTTGATGAGCTTGGGCGCCATCCCGGCAGCCAGCGGTTGAATGGGATCCAGGATATCGATGCCCAAGGCGATCAGTTCAGGAATGAGAGGGCCGATCGCGCCGCACGAATGGAACATCACTTTGATGCTGTGGCTGTGCGCCATGTCTATCAGCTTTTTAAGGCGAGGGACGAAGTATCGCCTAAACAGATCAACGCTGATCAGCAACCTGTCTTGCATGCCGAAGTCGTCGGCAATGCGGAATATGTCGATTAATCCGCGCGCGGCGGTAAAGAAGCGATCAAAATATGCTAAGTAGAAGTCGGTGAACTTGTCTAGTAAGAGGTTGGCTAAATCGGGATCCAACAGCATATCTACGCAAAGTTGATCTAGTCCGCGTAAGAATGTGGGATGCTGGAACACGCTCGCTCCTGACGCCATCACGGCAAAATCGGACCAGAATCGGACGCCGGCTCGGATATCTTGGAAGTCGAACCAATCGACCTGAGGCCAGGTGTGCCGCTCAATTTCTTCGCAAACAGCACACTTTGCCAGCACGAAGTCGATGTAACACTCCTCAGGTCCGGTTGCGGTTTGCATCACCTGTGTGCGCATGCCCCAGAAGTTCTCGCGCACGGTATTCGAGAGCCGACGCTGAGTAGGGACAGGGCCGATACACTTAGGGTCAACCACGCCGCGCAGGTCCACGATGTCAACGCCCAAGTACTCCAGCAGAGCGCGATGACTGCTTAACCCGAGGCGTTCATGTAATGCGGCAACGACGAAGCGATTCGCCGAGAAGTCACAAGGAACCCGGTCTGGTTCCACACCATTTATCGTTGTTAGAACTCGCTCTTTCCTCGTCATGCAAGCATTCTCCTTTATAGAAAATGGGTATTGACCGGGTGATGAACTGTGGTTCCGCAGGTGATCACTTGTTCTGATCGTACCGGATCGTGTCAATATGAGGTCATTTTTAGTGCGGTAGTCGGGCTTAACCGGCTCACCGTCAACTCGACGCTTTTTACATTCATACCACAACGATATTGAGTAAGCGCGCCGCGTTAATGAAATGCCGCACGGTAGCCGCTCGGCTGACTAGTTGCGTCCCGTGTGGTATTTATGGTTACTTCCAGACTACCTTGACTCCCATGACGACACAACCGCGCGAGGCGGGTTGTTTCGATATACCTTCTTTGTGTCGCTTCAGTGGTTTTTATGTCGCAGGGGAGTCTGGGGTATTTGGCTAATAACATTGAGCAGGCGCAAAGGCGTACTTCATGCCGAACAGCAGAAGGAGAAAGAGAGATATGATGCGGTTAGTACGTTACTTGGGATGGGTCACGTTGCTTTGTCTTTTCGCTATGGGAAGCATAGCGAGCGCTCTGGAACTCGGCCTGGAGTTGCTTAAAAATCCCGACTTGGAACAGTTCAGCGAAAGCGGCGCACCTGAATCTTGGACTGTGAATCTCTGGAGTACCGATGCAACCGTTCAAATGGATACGACTACAGCTCACTCCGGTGAGAAGTCCGTGCGTATTCATGCTCCGGCCGGCGCTCGCGGGTCCATTTGGCAATACGGCGCCGTAAAAGCGGGACACACTTACCGGTTCAGCGTGTGGTACAGAACTCAAAAAGACTTGGCCGGCGACGCCATCTATGCCCGCCTATATACGCATAGCCCCACCGTACCTTGGGATTATTCTTGGTTTATCGATCTGAACGAAGGCGATTTTGAAATCACCAATTCCGGCAACCTGCATGTGTACGGCGTGAATACTCGCGGCGAGTGGAAGCAACTGACGGCGACATTTACTCTGCCCGCCGACATCCCCTCAACTCGGGTAAGAGTGGAATTCTTCAACTACCGCGGGCTGACCGATCTCTGGGTCGACAGCTTCTCCTTCCGTGAGGTGCTGCAATGAGGTCTCCATTGTACCGGTGGGTCATCGTGGTATTAGTCGTTCTTTGCACGCAAGCATATCCGGCGATTCAGGCATCCGACTTCTCTGTGACTTCGCAGGTGCGACTTAACGGTCCCAAAGCGCCGGACGAGGTGGAGTACATCGATTTAGCCGGGCTGCGTAGCGATAGTCAGCAAACCATAGGGTCGTTGCGGCTTGTACACCAACCAGGTATGTTTTTCTCTACCTGGAATTTGGTTTGGTACAGTACGCAATCTGCCGGTGACGGTAGAACGCAGACGACCATCACGGAGTTGCAACGCAATATCATTTTATATCCCGGTCACCAGTATCAGACGGTACTACAGATCGGAGCAGCTGATCACAACGGTGCTGTTTGCTTAATGGACGTCACCGACGGGCGGATTCTCTATTTTGGCGATATAACTATAGAGTCGTCGGATGTTGCGTTCCAGCCCTATGCCGAGCTGTATGGCACGGGCGAAGTGCAGCACGTTTTTGTAGGGTCGGCAAGGGTCCCTACCGGAATGAACTGGCGGATCACCTCCCTAAAGGCGGCGGGCAGCCCTGCCGTAAGGCCGATGCATCCTGCTGATTTGATGATCACCACGGACGCGACGGCAGACGCTTTTAGCGGTCAGTTCCAACTCGTGAGCGAAACGGCCCCCGTCGCCGGTCTCAATCTTAAATGGGTAGACGATAACGTCCTGGTTCCGACAGATCCCTCTCGACTGCCGTTAGGCGAGCATGTCATGCATTTGGAATATGTAGCGGAAGGACAAATATGGCGCCTGGGCAGGGATCAGGTGCAATTGGTAGGTGCGCAGATCGAAACCATGATCATACTCAATCAACGTGAACAAAGAGTGCTCTCCGGAGAATTGAGACTAACGGCGGATACCGATCTGGGTTCCGTAGACTTAACTCTATGGGCCGATATAGATGTCTGGCGGTTTGACAATCGGTGGTACCCGGTGGACGCCAAGCTGCTTGTAGCGCAGGAGACACTCACGCTGCACGCCGGGCGGGAGGTCTTGTTACCGTTCCAAATGGAGAACCCGGCGGTCGGCGCAAAGGAACCCTGTATTTATCGCATTCGGTTCAGCTATGAGACGGAGCCCGATCGGTATGTTTATTGGACCAGTCCATTCGATGCGACCTTTACTTGGACCGATGCCGGCGGACACAAACATACCAAAGATGAGCATTTCGTCAGGGTAAACTCTTATGATTGGGAACCGACGGAACCAACCGTCTATGAGCCGCTGACGCTCGAGACGCTCAGAAGGTGGCGTAGCGAGCTGGCTCATCGCACCCGACGCATCATCTTTAATAATGACGGCAACGACGTTTTAGGCCAAGCCCCTGCTCCCACGCCTGACGGCGCATTGCTGCCGCGCACCTATCCGCTGGCAGTATCGCAGGTAGACGCTATTTTCTACTGTCCGTGGAAGGTCGGCATCGTGAACACCACGCGTAAGACGGACATCGGACACACCTTGCTCAACCATCCCAACAAGAACAACATTACCGGGGCTCTGATTGAGCAGGGCGTTGACTCGCTCCAGGTGATGGTGGACTTCGGCAAACGCTACGATATTGAGGTCTTTTGGTCGTTGCGGATGAACGATACCCATGATGCGGGCGATGGCTACGAGTATGCCTTCAAGTTTAAGGATGAACATCCGGAATACCTGGTGAGCACGCGGGACAGCCAGCCTTGGGTGGGCCGCTGGTCAGCCTGGGATTACGGCCGCAGCGAAGTACGGGACATGGTCTACAACATCGTTGCGGAAGTGGTGCGCAACTACGATATCGACGGCATTGAGCTCGATTTCTTCCGTCATCCTCAGCTGTTCAAAAGCGTGTCTTGGGGTGAGCAGGTAACTCAGACCGAGCTGGATATGATCACCGACTTGATGCGGCGTATCCGCACATTAACCGAAGAAGCGGGCCTGCAGCGCGGTAGGCCGATTCTTGTGGCGATACGCGTACCCGACTCTATCGAATTCTGTCGTGCGTACGGTATAGATTTGCAGACTTGGCTGGAGGAAGGGTTGTTCGACATCTTAACCACCACCGATTATTTCCAATTGAATCCGTGGGAGTATACGGTGGAGTTGGGACGCAAGTACGGGGTGGCCGTATATGCCGGGCTCAGCCAGTCCCGCATTGCGGCGGAGCTTGATCGCAATGCGATTGAGACATACCGGGCGCGCGCAAGCAGTGCTTGGCGAGCGGGCGTAGACGGTGTTTATATGTTCAACATATTTAACCCGCTGCTGCCGCACTTCCAGGAACTGGGCGACCCGTTGCGGTTACAGAAAGCCAACAAGATCTATACCTTGAACTATGTGAACAACTATACGCGCAGCGCTCGGACTGTTGAGAGCCCCAACACCTGGGTAATCGGCGGGGCGCAGTATGTGAACACGCCGCTCCTGTCGCCCAGAAACCCACAGTTGGTGCGGAACCCTGTGCGGTTGGAGCTGAATGTGGCCGACCAAGTCGGAGAGAAGGCGACCGTGTTGTTGCGTTTGCAGGTGCGCTCTGCAAAAACCGGCTCGGAGCTGGCAGTGCGGTTGAACGGGCAACCATTGGGCGTCGGCACGGTGGCGGCAGGTTGGTTGCAGTATCCGGTCGACCCGGCACTCCTAAAACAGGGTCAAAATACCATCGAACTCGAGGCAAGCCCGGAGCCGGGTCAAAGCATGATCCCGACGGTGATGGTTGAGGATTTGGCGTTGCACATCCGCTATTAGCGGGAGGTGACGTCGGTAAAACGCGGCAGCGGGTGTGGGAGTAAGGTAAGGTGGAAGGCATCATCATAGGCGGCTCAGAATGCGATGTCTCGGCACCTCCTATGATGATGCGTCGTAGAGTCGCCTCAGGTATGAACGGCGGCAACGTACGACGAAGGTACGGCTTACTTTAAACCAAAGGTGCGCTATGTCTGCTTTCGCCACAACTTGCCGAACGGATCAACGTCGAATCAATGCGGTAACTTTGGTTGCATAGTTTGCGGCGCGGTAATAAGTTCTCGGTTCTGAATGCCATTGCGGTATTCCGAAGGCGTAACTCCCATGATGCGCTTGAAGGAGCGTTGGAAAGAGCGCACATTGGAAAATCCCGCCTCTCGCGCCACCTGGTCGATCGAAGCCGGCGAGCGCAACAGTTCACAAGCTTTGGTAGCCTTTAACTGTAGCAAGTAATGCTGGGGAGTACAGCCCAGATGCTCTTTAAACAGCTGTCGGATATGTGACGGGCTATAGAAAAATGCGCTGTATAGCTGCTGCAGAGCGTCGATGCGTGTGGCGTGGTTTTGCATATAGTCAATGATCTCGCGGATGATGGCCGGCGGAGTAGGAGCCTGCAAGTCGGCATCCTGCAGTTCCGCCAAGATGAGGTCGACCAGGCCGGCGACCACGTGATGCGGATAATGGTCCGACATAGAGATAGACATCAGTTCGTTCGTTGTCCACAAAAAGCGGTTGGCGCCGGCCGGGCGCAGCGTGTACAGAGCGCCGCCGTTCTTGGCGATGGAATCGAGGAAATCGGTGTAGCGCGATGACGTGATATCAGGGTTAAAATGAAGTGCCGTTCGGGTGTAGTCGGCACTAACCGACCTGGCGCAGTGCGATGCTCCTCCGTGTAAAAAGACGGCTTGACCACCGAATAAGGTGAAGAGGTTCTGTCCGATGATCATTTCGGATGAACCGGAGTGCAAGTACAGGATTTCGAAGCCCCTATGTCGGTGACCCGATGGGAAGGTGCCATTACTGTAGCCCGTTCTGATGCCATAGCCCCTTCGGGCGAGATCCTGTTCAATGGCCTTCGCAGTAGCTAGTTCCGGCATGAGCGACACCTCCTATGGATATGAGTTTGACGTTCGCCGGCATGGCCATGATGAGCTACATTGCTGGGGTGTGCAGAGGTATTTCTTTGCACCTGGGAAGAATACCTGCCTTTGCGTTTGAATAGCGAACAAATCACCAATACGATGCTTGAAGCGCATATGTACTTTGGGCTAAGTGTGGTTTGAACAGTGGCAAAACTGGAATCAGGAGGATAGAGCAAAATGAATAGCAGCTTCATGAGACGGCGTGTGTTACTTGTTTTTGTCGGTATCGTTGTTTGTCAAATGATGGCTTTGGCGGCAGCGCAAGCTGAACCCGCCACCATCACGCACTTGTTCTTCGGCAGTGCCGGGAAAGCGCATGAAGATTTTCTCGTAAAGATGGCAGCGAAGTTTGAGGCGCAGTATCCCCAGTATCGCATTGAGTTGATCAACGGTGGTAGCGGCGCTGTGTATCTCGATCGCATACTGGTAGCATCAGCTGCCGGCGTACCGTACGATGTAATTGAGCCCACCACCACGGATTTCTCTGCTGTGGCGCGTGCAGGTTTAGTTAAGGACTTGGCGCCATTGGCAGCTCGCGACGGCGTCGATTGGAACGTGTTTGTACCATATGCCATCGCTCCATACAAGTGGGACGATCGTGTATTGGCATTACCTACGGAAATCTCAGCTGTTACCACCATTTCCAACGTTGACTTACTGGGTGAGGCGGGATTAGCCACGCCAGGTCAACTAGGCTCAGCCTGGGATTGGGAAAGACTCCTCAGTTATGGCGCGTACCTCTCCCGGAAAGATCCCGATGGCAAACCTGTCAGATGGGCTTATATGGCAGGTACCGCCATGCACCGGGTAGTACCCATGATGGTGCATAACGCCGGCGGCGATATTTTCGATAAAGTGATGCACCCCACTAAAGCTACCTTTACCACCGACCCAGCCGTCGAGGTGGGACTGAGCTTCTATTTGGATCTGTGGACGCGCGGCTACATCGTCACCAACCGCAACGAATTCGCGAATAAGCACACGGCGGCCATCAGCTTCAACGAAGGACCTTGGTGGATCGGCATGGCCGAGACATCATCGGCTCCATTTGAATACGAGGTGGCTCTCTTCCCGCGCGGTCCGGCACGGCAGGGTAATGAAGTGTTGGCTAACGCGTATAGTATCCATCAATACAGTACGCAACTTGAGGGTGCCTGGCAGTGGATTAAGTTCCTCACGCTGGACTACGATAACGTCGTTGAGTACATGAAAATGTCGGGACGGCCTGCGGCCTACTTACCGGCGATGCCGCAATTTGCACGGCTGTTCCCCGGACATCCCGGCAGCATAGCAGTATTCCTAGAAGTGCTGCAACGACCCGACTCACGCATTCGCACCGTATCGCCTGTATACACCGATGTATACAACAAGTTCAATGCGGACTTCCCCGGCTTGGTATTGACGCAGAAACAACCCCTCAAAACCTTCTTGGAAAACATGCAGACCTTCACCCAACAGAAGTTGGATGAACACTGGGCTGGGATGTAGATCAGAGGTGTTATCCTGAGCCTGGCTCATACACCTGCAGAACAGACCGTGTTAATGCAGACGGTCATCGAAGATAAGAGAGGCGGGTTACCCCGCCTCTCTTCATTGTGCCTGATGTGCGCCGTGCTGCAGGGTTGACGGTCTTTCCCCGCTAAACCGGTTGGAGATACAACCTGCACATAGGCTGGTAATGCAAAGGACTTGTCTGTCTATTTAGCGAAGTGAATCGGCAAAACCAAAGCCTGATGGGGCCACTCAAACGAATGCTAATGACGGTTCAGTCACGAGGGAGTATGAACATTGCACACGGATGGTTATGCCAGTAAACCACGGAAGGTGGCCTGGTTGCCCCTTCCACCCGTAGGTCAGCGCACGGAAGGTCTAAGACGCGACTATGCCTGTGCCATCGATACCCAAAAGACGGCATCTACCCATGGGAAACGCCATCTGCATCCCTGTATGGAGATCATCGTGGTCCATGACGGGGCTTTGGCGCTCAGTTTAGGTCACTCCGTTCAGGTACTCACTGCAGGCGACGCCGTCATTTTTCGCGGCAACGTGCTCCATGGCGGACGGACCATCGGTGGTACCTACACCAGAACAGCTTTCCACCTCGCCGAAAAGCTGGTCGACGCGGCATGTGCGTATTTGCAGATGGGTAAACCGTGTGCTAGTTGCGTTCTTGCTTCACTGCCGCAGAGTCTGCAAACAGAATTTTTTCAGACTCTAAAGCAACTCAGTGACTATAGTCCCTTGCAAGAGTTAGACGGCGCAAGCAGAATGCTGCTTTTTAAAACGCTGGGTTATCTAAAGACAGAACCTGCTCCGCGCCACCAATCATTACATCCCATCGTGCGTGAATCGCTTGATTTAATGATCCGGCCCGGCAGCTACGGCAGAATAGCGGATCTGGCCCGCAAATTACACACTTCCGAGAGCTACCTCTACGCGCTTTACCAGAGAGAACTCAATTGCTCTCCACATCAGATGTGGTTGCAAATCCAAATAGAGCAAGCTTGCAGTCAGATCCTCCAAGATAACGTCGTGGTCAACGATCTGGTCGATATGCTTGGTTTCGACCATCGGCGTTGCTTTGAACGTGCTTTCCGCAGAATCACCGACATGAGCGTCGGTCAATATCGTGCAGAGGGATTTGATCCCGTTTTCTAGGCACGACGAGAGAGGCGCTCCGGCCATTGAAGGCAATATCGACAGGGAAATTGTGTAGTTTTTGTCGCAGGCGATTTCGGTGCGTTAACATAATAGATACATCGATTCCGTTGTCCTTTCCGGCGGTAAGCCAAGATAACCTTACGCCTACCTGTGTTGACGAAAGTATGGACCATGGGAGATTAGGTCACTGAATACGACTTTTCCTTGGGGAGTGTTCTTGTGAATTGGTACAACTGTAGCCTGAACGATGCTCCTGCCGCCTTAGCGGCTGCCACGAAGGCGAATGGCGGTTTAGCGCCTCTGGATGTAGAACGTTTTTGGGCCGATCAAGAGGCAGCGATTGCCGACCCGTTCGGGAGTGATATTCCCCAAGTACCGCTGGGGATTAAGATGAGCTGGGAGTGTATTCCGGATGAACTGGGGATAGAAGAAGACCCGTGGCACTATTTAAACGACCCGGAATGGGCTCTGCAGTTGAACAAAGCGTATAACGACTTAGCCGAGCGCATTGTCGGTAAACGATTGCTAAGCGAGAGGTTGCCCGATCCGACCCGCAAGTATCCGCCGGTGAAGACGCTGGCAGATATTTTTGAGGCTAAGCAGGTTTGGGTCTCGGGTTCCTGGTGGTTGGAGCAATCGGCGCATAATGTGGACGAGCTGAAGGCGTTGCTCGACCGGGTGGATGAGCGTGACGTACGCCGGTTCATACTACCCGAAAACTGGGATGAAGAGAAAGAGCGCCTGATGGCGCTGGGCGTTAAACCGCCACGCTATAGGCATCAGCGCGGACCGGTTACCTTCGCCATGTCGGTGTACGGCGTGGAGAACCTTATCTTTCTGATCTTGGATGAACCGGATTTGGCCGCGCGTTTTCGCGATACCATCCTGCGCAAAATGCTGGAAATAGCTCGAGTGCTGGATGAAGAGGCGGGTTATACCCCGGACGATTCACCGCGCGGCTTTGGCTTTTCCGACGATAACTGCGCTTTGCTCACGCCGGAAATGTACCGGTTTTTCGGCTACCCCATTTTGCAGGGCATTTTTTGCGCAGTACAGCCCTGAGCCGCAGCACCGGCGTTACCAGCATTCCGATTCGGCCATGGGGCATCTACTACCACTATTGGGCGAGCTCGGGCTCACGGTCGTCAATTTCGGTCCCACGCTTACGGTCAGCGAAATAAGGGAACACCTGCCCAATGCAGTTATTCACGGCCAGTTGGCACCGTTTACATTCAGTCGTAACGAGGAAGAGAAAATCGTGGCGGAGTTCATCCGGGATTATAAAATGGCCAGGGAGAAGCGGGGCCTGGTTTTCGCCACCGCTGGTTCCATCAATAACGGTTCCCGGCTGACAGGTATGCGTTTGATCATGTCGGCGATCCAGCACTTCGGTAGGTACGACTAGGATAAAGGCAGATCGGGCGTTACTTGTCGCCGGATACTTGCCTAGTATGTTAGGGCTGGTTCCATCGGCTCCAGGTTCACGGCGACGGCGCATTTCTCGTGTAGAACGCTTGCTTATTAAGGAGAAACCAA
>DUQB01000014.1 GCA_012838035.1 Bacillota bacterium
CAAACCGATCAGTTTGCCGTGCCGCTGGACGAGCCGATGAACAAGCCTGTACAGTGGCATCTCACGGCAACCACGCGAGAAAAACAGGTTGAGGCTTACTTCCTCGCAGTGTTGACGCCCGATCCCAAGGGCAAACAGCGCGAGGTAAACGCAACTCTGCTGACCACTGCCGGCGGCGAAGGCGTGCTGGTGCAAGATGCGGATGACAAAACCGTCGCTCTGTTCCGCCGCTCAACCGGAACCTTATCTGCCGAAGGGCTCGCCAGTGACGGTCAAGCGGCGGCTTGGCACCAGGACGGGGATGGATCTCAGGGGATGCTGTTGATCGATGGTACGTGGTGGCAAAGTGATAACGGCGTCGGCCTAACCGCGTCGGTCACCATAGACTGCGAGATGACCGTAAACGACAAGGAAGCTGTAGGCAGCATCATTTATCCTGCCGTACCCGGTACAAAACCGTTTACGGTGAGCTTAAGGCTGCCGCAGCAGAGCGTTACCGCAGTGACGTCATCAGGTCAAATTCTGGATTGGCGGTTTGCCGACGACACGCTCACCTTGGAGTTGGCTCCAGGCGAGCACCAACTGACCCTGAACCTGCAGTAATACGGTAATTTAGTATCGTAAAAACATATGGGTAGCGCTGATATTCTCACGGCGCTACCCATGGTTTTTTCTCTCCTAAAATTCGACTTCTCACCTAGTGAGTGCGTAACCTGTCCATACCTCGCAATCAGCCCTGCTATAGCACTGCATCATAGACAGCTGCGGTTTTCTGCGCCATAGCCTCTGCTGTGAACAACTCTTTATAACGTTTGTAACCCGCTACGCCCAAACTACGACGGGCAACGACGTCCTCAACCAGGTGATGCATGGCTTCAGCCAGTGCTTTGGCATCTTGCACCGGTACCAATATGCCTGCATCTCCTAGAACCTCCGGCAGCCCACCTGTATTGGTGGCAATGACCGGAATCCCTGCCGCCATGGCTTCAGCGCACACCAGGCCAAAAGGTTCAATTACGGAAGGCAAGACAAAGATATCCCACTGAGACATCAGGTTCATTACCTGCGGATCGTAACCACGGAACTCTACGGTGTCCGTCAAGCCCAAAGACGCCGCCTGTTGCTGCAGGACGTCTCTGTCGGGTCCATCACCATAGATGAGTAGCAGAGCTGCCTGAGGCCCCAGACGCTTTGTCAGTAAATGCATTGCTTCTATGAGGTAGCTCAGGCCTTTTGCCGGAACCAACCGGGCAGCCGTACCGATCAACACAGGTCGATCCGTAGAGGCCTGCAACTTCTCACAAGAATAGTCCTGTTCCACGTACTCTTTTGGTACGCTCGGGGCAAGCACACCGTTATATACGAGATGCAGCTTGGTTGGATGCAAACCGGCAGCGAGCAGTATCTCCCGCTCAGACCGGGATACGGCTATCACTGCATCCGCATACTTATTTCCACCTTTAGCTGCTAATTTGTAACTGATACCGGCTCCTTTGCCATGATATCCATGTACTGTGAAAACGATAGGCGCGTCCGTCACCGTGTGCGCCAACCATAGCAGTTCAACAGCCCCATGTACGTGAACCAGTTGAGCCGCTGTCACAGACGACTGCAATACATGTCGGAGTAGACGCCGACACTCAAGTGCGCCTTTCAGCGGGGCGGCGGATAGCGACTGAAAATTGCGCACAGGAACGCCGGCAGCGAAAAACTCCTGTTGCGCCGGCCCGCAAGGAGCGAGCACCTGCGCGCGATACCGGCTCGGCAACGTCTGTGCCAAAGTAAGGACATGCCGCTCCGTTCCGCCGCGCTCCAAATATGGCGCCATCGCAATTACATCAGTAGTCTGCAACCGTGCACCTCGGGTTGATAGCGGGTAATATGCAGCGATCTTCGTTACCGGAACGATTCCGTCGGGTCTACTGCACTCATAATAAGCCTCCGATCCATCGGAGGTCTATATTCACTGAGTGCACCCGGTGATACCTACCGCTGACCGTACTTTAATATGAATTCATCGTCGGACATGGTCAGAAACATGATCCCTTCAATAATACCGATGATCGCCGGAATACCCGTCCAGCAGAACAATAGATAAAGAATAGCCATGCCCGTATCGTTCAAGTAGAACCTATGTGCGCCTAAGCTCCCTAAGAGTATGGCGAACAACCCGGCGGCCAGTTTGTTTTTGCCATTCGGCGCGCTTACCGTACTAAGACCGATACTCGGTGCGTTAATTTGACGTACGCCGCAGTAGGGACAAATTTCCGCTCTACGCTTTATTATCTCGCCGCATTCCAAACAGTACTTTTCATCACTGGTCTTCATCTTCTCAGGGGGCATCAACTGTCCTCCTATACCGGATCACCGCGACTCTTAGACGACGCCTATACTTTGGCACCCTTCCTTCGGCACTTGCTCGGGCGACGGCATAACATACATGTATTTCCTGCCGCTTCCTCGACATGCTAGTGCGGCTAATCGCTTATTTACGAGATCATTATACGAAATCCATGTTATTATCACAAGCTCAGTCCAGTACGAAAGGAAGACAAAAACTACTCACACCTCCCTCGGGACGTGTGAGTAGTTTCCTTTTGCATCGATGTGAAAAGCTCCTATTTGCCGGCGGAAAACAGGATCTTATATAGGAACTGCGACGATTGCTCCAGTATGGTGGCCATTTCAGACGCAGGCGTATGTCCCAACCCCGGCAAGGGATGGAGTTCATTGTATACGCCGACTTTGTTCAACTCATTGGCCAGGTATTCGCTACGGCTGAACGGAACCGTTGTATCAGCGGTACCGTGAATCATAAACATCGGCGGATCCGCCGCGTCTATTTTCCCCAAATAGCGATCCAATGCCGGTGAACCCCATAGATTCAATACCGCTTTGATTTTGCTCTTATCGTAAGCTCCCCATCTGACGTCATCTATGACGCCGATATTGACTACCAACCATCCTCCGGCCGAACCACCGCCAATAACGATTTTTTCAGGATCAATACGGTACTCGGCGGCATGCTCAAGCACCCAATTAAAAGCGGCGATGCCGTCTTCCACCGCATTATCCAGAATCTTGCCGAAGTCATCCTGGTTCGTGCCGATACGATAGTCCGCCGAAATGCAGACATATCCCCGTTTGGCGAACTCTCTGGACACTGTGCCGATGTAACCTTGCTTGCGGTCGCCGCCCTTCAGTCCGCCGCCATGTAACCATAGGATGGCCGGTCTTAGCTCTTGCGTATCGCCTTTAGGTTCATAAACATCCAAGAGCAGCCGCTGATTCACGCCTTGGAGATCGACGGCGCTTCTGAAATAAATGCCGTCATGGATCTCCACCTGCGAAAAGACAGGCTTGAGGTATCTATCGGCCGCCGGATCGTACATTGACTCCACTGTTACCTCTCCTTCAACAAGCACTACATTATCTACCGCCACGCTACCCGGAGTGGACTTGGAAGTATAGATGATCACACGCGCCATCACCGCGCCGGCGGGAATGGTCACGACCGAACTGCTGATATCCCAATCTCCCGTCGAAAGCATGAAATCGGAGGCCAGGTTCTGCACGATCGCGGATGTCTCCATCGCTCCTGCGTTAGGCTTATTATAAGTACGCAGGCGGAAGGACAACGTACCCGTTTTACCCTTGGTGACCGCGCTCAAGGTGTATGTAGCGCCGGGCTTCACCATAATGGGATCCGAGTAGAATACCACTGCGCCGACATCATGGTCATCCCAAAGCCACATGTAACGTTCGCCGTCCGGGGCTCCATCGGTTTTGGTGATGGCTTCCAAATTCGGCGTACGTCCTTGTGAACCCCAGTAGACTTCCCAATTGAGCGGAAAACCGTCCGCGTCGACCTCTTCAAAACCGGCGTTCAATACCAAGTTTTCCTGTGCCCAACACACCGGACTTACTGCGAAAAGAGCCAACAGGATGAATACGCTGATCCGCGCAAAAATCTGCGCTGTGTAACACTGCATTGCGAACACCTCACTCTCATTCGCCTTCAATCAGCACTACCTTATCTATAGCCAAGCTGCCGGGAGTAGCCTTCGAGGTATAAATAAGCACCCGCGCCATGACTACGCCGGCGGGAATGGTAAATGTGGAGCTGCTTTCTTGCCACTCTCCCGTTGATAGAACGAGGTCGGAAGCGAGGTTCTGCACGATCGCCGAAGATTCAGTCGGCCCTGCGTCTGGTTTATTAAACGTGCGCAGACGCATAGACAACGTGCCCGACTTACCTTTGGTTATAGCGCTCAGGGTATATGTTACTCCCGGCTTTACGACGATGGGATCCGAATAGAACACCACGGCGCCGACTTCGTGATCATCCCAAATCCACATATAGCGGTCGCCGTCAGGAGCTCCATCGGCTTTGGTAACGGCTTCCAGGTTCGGCGTAAGTCCTTGTGAGCCCCAATAGACATTCCAGCTGAGTGGGAAACCTTCTTCGTCCACTGCCTCAAAGCTGCCGTTCAACACTAAATTATCCTGAGCCAAACACGCTGCGCTCATCACAGCAAGAGCCAACAGGATGAACAAGCTGATACTCACATGAACCAATCCGGTTTTACGATACACCGCCAACACCTCTCCTTTGTGATATAGGTACCATCATGACTCTATAGACAGCTACATCTCTAAGGTTTTGCAAAGAATGCGAAATCCCTGCAAAGGCAACCACTCAGTTTTCTTTTCCACGGCTCCTATTCTCATCTTGCGCCATACCGTTTAGAACCTAACCGTCGTATCAATACATGCGTGGCATATCCTTCCAAGCATGATTCTCTAACGAGTGTAAAAGACTAGATAGCAACAGGAAACCGGAGAGGACTAGTCTTGAGATGAAGAAGATAACTGATCGGATTTTGCTCGCTGCAGCAGCATGCGCGATCTCGACATTCCCCAGTCGGATGGTCCTGCGCCTGCTGCACAAGTTGCGTGTGATGAACTATAACTATTCTTATGATGAGCTCGGTGGGCGCCTTTTCATGGTAAGCCGAGCCGTAAAAACGCCACTCGGGCGATTTTCCGGCTTTGTTGTCAATCAAACCAACAACCTCATGTTCACCACGGCGCTAACCTATCTGTTATCTGCAACCGGGCGAGACAAGGCCGTTTTGAAAGGCATAGGCTTATCGATGACTTCATGGGTCCTTTTGAATGGTTTAACGGCCGGCACTCTACTTAAAAACAAGTCCAAAGAACCTACCACACCGTTCATCGGCTTGCTGGTACATACGCTGACGGGGGCTCTAAGCGGCCTGGTAATCAGTACATTGGGCGACGAATCCCTCTTCCCCGATACGAAGATGAACGATAACAATGACAAGTTACCTATCGTAGCGGGAATATCGCAGTAAACCATCCGCCGAGGTCCATGCCGATAACGCCCATCACAGGCTCTTTTTCGGTTGATCGCCTCCAGTAACCAGGAAACTCACGCGCAGTACTTCTCTTCCAACGTCGCCCCTTTCATCACGCACCAGTCAGATGAGTTACCAGGAAAACTGCCGGTACATGTGCAATAATCTACACATGTGTCCATCACCTAGCACGTCGCTGTGTTCATCCGTATCTGAAACGTAACCGACGTCGTGCGCGATGCGGCAGACGCTTAATCACATGAAAGGGGCATGAGTATGAGAATCATGCGTGTGGCTACCATTTCCATACCGCGTACAGGAGACATGGCTGCCAACTTACAAAGAGCCGTGAGCTCAATTGAACAAGCCGGAGCGGCAAAACCGGACATCATCTGTCTACCGGAGGCTATGTGTAATACGGTGCGCTCCGCTGAAACCGTTCCCGGCAGACTAACAGATACCTTTGCGGCATTGGCTCGCAAAAACAGGTGCCATATCATTGCCCCTCTCATCAAGAAGGAGAGCGACGGCAAGATCTATAACGTAGCGGAAATCATTGCCGCCGACGGTTCTATCGTCGGCGAATACAAGAAGATGTTTCCGGCGGATAACGGCCTGCGCATGGGCATAACTCCCGGATCTGAAACAAAGGTTTTTGAAACGCCGAAAGGCCGCATCGGCATAGCCACCTGCTTTGACATTCACTTTGAGGAAGTCATTAAAGGACTGGTGAGAGACGGCGTAGAGGTTGTCTTCTTCATTTCCGCGTTTGAAGGCGGCCGTTTGTTGCAACGTTGGGCGCTCGATTACAGCATCTATGTGGTTTCCGCGCACCGTGCCGGCATCGGCGCCGTCGTAGACAAAAGCGGCTACCTTTTACAAAAAGGAGATCCCGGTTTTCAACCGATTATTATCCGCGATTTGAACATGGATCGCGAGATCTTCCACCTCAATTTCAACTGGAAAAAGATAGAAGGTATTTATGCCAAGTACGGCAATCAGATTCATATTGACGTATATAGGCCGGAAGCCATCTTTGCGCTCGAGTCGCGCTCACCGGGCTTAAGCATCACCGACCTCATGCAAGAATACAACCTGGAGCCATTTCAAGCTTATATCCAACGCTGTCGGGAAATGTGCGCCGGCGCACGCGCAGGCCAAACAGAGTTCCCCTATTACTAAGCCGCTATGGCATTGCATGCTGAAATGGCAGAACCATGTAACCTAAAACTCGTGACCTACGGCTGCCACCTTTGCCGCATTATGCGCGAGATGGCTTGGGAGTCACGGTAGCTCATGCAAAATTGGAGCATACCCCGGTCCGGAGGCATGCTCCTTTACTTCCATCAACCAGACAAGTACCATCGCCCTTGATATAATACCGTATAGGCGGAATGCACCCGCATCACTCGGTCGCGGTCTTGGGTTCAGTCATCCATAAACGGAGCAGCTGCTTTCCATACCGCTTATGCAAACGAGGAGTGACATACTTGACGCTCTCGTCTCATGTGCCGAACAGAGCATGGTCGTCCCTACTTGCAGCGATTTTCGTACTCCTCGTACTTCAAGCCGACTCCTTTGCCGGAGCCGCCTGGCGAACCCCGTCCGGAATACCTTCCACCGAAATCGCATCTCGCATCAATGAACTTGCGACCAAGCACATAGGCGTTACCACTCCCGGCGCGGTCATCGTCATCGTCAAGGACGGCGGAATAGACTTTTCCAAAGGCTACGGCTATGCGGATGTGGAGAACAGAATAGAGGTAGATCCGGCTACAACGGTATTTGAGTACGGTTCCATCAGCAAACTCTTTGTTTACGCTACCTTCATGCGCCTTGCCGAGGTAGGTTTGCTGGATCTCAACGCCGACATCCGCTCGTTCTTGCCTGAAGGCTTTTTAAAAAGACTGCGTTATGACGCGCCCATCACCTTCTACCATGTGATGGATCATACGGCCGGGTTTGAGGATTACCTCTTTGATTTAGTACACGCCTTCCCCAACAAATTCCCTTCACTTGAACAAGCGCTGCTCAACTCTCAGCCTGCGCAGGTGTACCGACCGGGAACGGTCAGCGCCTATTCCAACTACGCGGTCGCATTAGCTGCCTATATCGCTCAGCAACTCATCGGTAAAGAGTTCTTTGCGTATCTGAGAGATACGATTTTTACACCGTTGGCTATGCATCATACCTCTGCGCACCCGTTGCTAGCCGATCACCCTGCCATGTTGCAACAAAAAGCCATCGGATATGACAGTCGACCTGCAATGCGGTTCAAGAAAGGCTTCTGGAGCCATATACCTCTCTATCCCGCCGGTGCGGTCAACGGGACGGCGGAAGATTTAGCGCGTTTCGCCATCGCGCTCATGCCGCCTGACGGTGAGGAGAGTCCGTTGTTTCAAAAGCGTGATACGCTGGACACAATGCTCTCTCGCAGTCCTGTGAGTTCGGAGTTATCCGGCTTTGCCCATGGTTTTATTTTAAGTAAGGACAACCGCGGCGCTCTAGGGCACGGCGGCAACACGGCATTTTTACATCTCAGTTGATCATTGTGCCGAAAGCGCGTTTTGGCGTTATTGTGCTCTGTAATACAAATGCGGAAAGACAACTGACCGGCGAACTAATCAGCATGCTGATCGCGGCGAACGACGGTGTCCAACACCTATACGACGCAGAGTTGCCCGACATTGAGCCACTTGCCGGCGTTTACATCCCGGCACGCCGATCACATACCGGTTTTCTCAAATTATACGGTTTCCTTATGCTGCTACGTGTTAAGACGCTCGCACCGGATCTTATTGAGATGAGCTATGGAGGCCAAGTGGGGATCTATAAGCAGATTGCGCCTTATCTATTCAAGCAATTGACCAACGACGGCGTTTTAGCGGAGAGCAGCGCCTCTACCATTTATTTCGAGATGACTGACGGTAAGGTAAAACGGATATCGGGCGACTTCCTTCCCTTACCGCCTGGTCATACAGTGAACTGGTTGATCACGGATGCCCTATCGGTTGTCTTATGCGGCGCCTTCTTTCTACTCACACCTATTTATCTCCTGATCAGTTTTGTCATACAACCTAGAAATCGCCGGCCGCAGCAGCGTCAAAGGAAGGTGTTGTCGGTACTGCTCAACTTACACGGTACGATACTGGTCTTAAACAATGCCGCGCTCATTACGCGCGTACTGGTTGACAATTACCATTCCTATGCGGCGGTGCGCCCCCACATCCTATTGAACAATCTGTGGGTAACCACCGCTATTCTGCTCGCTTGCATCTTAGGGCGGCAACGGAAAAAGTATCTGCAGACAAAGGCGCTGAAAATCTTTGCCCTCGTGTCTGGAACCCTGCTTTCGCTATTAATCGTGCTGCTGATCAAGTGGCAGTTCCTCTATGATCTACAGCCTTGATGCATATACGTCCAACCTCTATCACAAAGGTGCCGGCGTTTTTAAGCGCGCTCTAACTGCTGGAAACCTGCCGAACGCATAAGGATCACCGCCGAATAACGCAGTTGCAGGTAGAGAAAAACAGGAACCTTACCTGAGGAACTAGAAATGAGTGAAACGACAAACGTCTTTTCGACGCTACATTTGACCGGCGAACACGTCCATACCGTTGTTCAGCAGTACCTGAAACGAAACGAGGCGATTTTCGTGTACAAAACACCATGGCGGATCACTACGTCCGTTCTGCTTATGTTAGTCTGTATGGTCGCACCAAACTTGGCGGCTGCAGAGGAAGGGAATATGTCAGTGTGGTACTCATCTCTATATCCGCCGGATTGGGTTCCCGGGCATCACGACAGCCAGGGGCGATTCCTACAAGATTACTCCTTCGCAGGTTACCATGCGGGAGAAAAACCGCTCCCAGCCGATGTGCTTCCGCCCATATTCGATGTAACGCAGCCACCGTATTCAGCGGATCCCACCGGAAAAACCGACTCTACCAAAGCCATTCAGGCAGCCATTGACGCCGCCGGAGCGCTTGGCGGCGGTACGGTATACCTACCGGCGGGAACCTATGCCGTCAGTATCCCCAGCTCGACCGCTAAAGCCGCTCTCCTCATTCAACACAGCAATATACGTCTCGTCGGCGACGGTCCGGATAAAACCTTCTTGCGTTTAGACAGTCATCAAGTCCGCAGCAAGGCTATGATTTTGGTGGCAGGAGAAAGCTGGTGGAACAGCGTGCTGCCCCATTCCACTCAACTGATCGCCGCCGATCTGCGGTATCCTACACAGATCATTCCGCTTGTAGGAACCCCGCAATATGAAGTGGGAGATTGGGTGGTCATTACCCACGATACCACGTTCGACTGGATACAAGATCACAATATGACGGACATGTGGAACCCGGGCGCCATTCCAGGGGTCGCCTTCTACCGGAAAGTGATCGCCGTCGACACCGAAAACAACACCATTACCATAGACGCGCCGATCCGATACTACCTGTTGCAACGCGATAACGCACGCGTCTACCAAGTACCGAAGCATGTGGAAGAGGTTGGTTTATCGGGATTCTCCATAGGGATGCGTCAACATCCGGGTACCGACGGTTGGGGAAGCGTTGATTATAATGTGCAGGGTACGTCGGCATGGGAGGTCCATGACTCTTACGCCATTCGCTTCAATCACGCGGTCAATTCGTGGATAACCAATGTGAAGTCCTATCGCCCCGAAGGCAACGACGTCATCCACTTGTTGTCCAACGGTATTCTACTGTATCACAGCCGTTGGATCACGGTGTCCCATGTTGACCTGCGCAACCCGCAATACCTGGGCGGCGGGGGCAACGGCTACCTCTATACTTTGATGTCGAATGACGCCCTGATTATTCACAGCGCCGCTTATAACGGGCGCCATAATTTTGACTTTAAACAGGGCTACGCCAACGGAAACGTCATTAGCCAATGCTACTCTCATAGTCCTGCGGGTCTGCAATCCGACTTCCATATGCATCTGTCGCCGTCCAACCTCATCGACAACATCACGCTCGACTATGATCGCTTTAATGCCGGTTGGCGCGGTACGTCGGGTACCATTCCCCACGGCTTAACCACCACGCAAACCGTCCTTTGGAACACCAACGCGCAAAACTACTTGCCCAGCTCGCCAACGAGCATCATCAACTCCGAACAGTATGGGTGGGGTTATGTCATCGGTACGCAAGGTCCGGCATATAGAGTCAATTTAGGCTCCAATGCGCGCACGTTGCCCATCGATTTCGCCGAAGGTATAGGTGATGCCGCTCATTTATACCCGCAATCGCTTTATGAAGATCAGCTGCAAAAACGGTTGGCCCGGCAAGGGATCATTCACAACCCGGATTTGGATTTCTTGCCGCAACTACCGCGCATTGAAGCCATTTCGCCGCGCCAGGACCAAACGGTGAGCGGACATATTGAAGCGGTCTTTCAGATCACGATTCCTGCCGGCGACTCTTTGCAGGACTTCCGGATCGATCTGGATGGTAAGAAAATCTACGCAGGAGCAACCTTACCGGAGAATCTCGTCATTGACACCACGGCACTCTCCGACGGCAGGCATGAGTTGACTGCGTATGTCCGTTCGGAGCGAGGAAGAGAAGGCAGCCGCATCGTATATTTCAATTCCACGAACTGGTGGACCCTTTACGATCTGCTTGATCCGCCTATGGTCACCACTTGGTTCGGCGTCATCGACCAATCAAAAACCAGCAGCCAATCAGCCGGATGGCGGTATGCCGACGATCAACCCGAAGGGCATGGCGATACAGGTCGATTGGTGCGGTCGAGTAATGATGAAGAGTATCTCATCTGGGAAACGCCGCAGTTACGCAAGTATTCCGTAACCGTTTATACCAGACCCGAGCTGGTCGACTATGTACAGTTAGCCGCCTCCTCAGACCAGGAAGAGTGGCAACTGCAGCAGTGGGACATGAAAGTCGACGCCACCTTCGCCAATGGGCTGAGCCGCATCTTCTTAACCGGCGAAGTATCTCCTTCAGCCAAAGCCAACTGGTTCCGCCTCCTCTTACCGCCCAGCGAAATTGGGCCTGACGATTTCCAGTTGGGTGAAGTCCAGCTGCGCGGTATCAAGTAACCGACGCCAAACAGCAGACAACACGATAATATACCGCATCCACAAGCCGATCCGTGCCGCCCGCCGGCTGCGCATCGGCTTGTGATCTTCATTGCCGGGATGCGTTGTGCAGACCGGAAAAGCGAAAAAAGCGCCTTCTTCCCCCAATAAGCGAACCCGACGCAGGAGACAGGCTGCGCGTGCAGTATCCGCCATATATGAAGTGGAGGTGACGCGTATGACTATCCCACTTTGGGGGGACCAGTACTTTTCCACATTGGCGGCAAGTACATATAGGGAGTACGCCTTTAGAGCCCGTAACACGAAGGAGTTCCGGCAGTGGCAGCGTGCCTTTCGGTCGCGTTTGCATGCTGTATTGGGGCTCCACCGTATTCAAGAAGGCGGCGTAACCGATTTGGCGCCGCGCATGATCAAGCAGGAAGCATTTGCCGACCACGTGCGAGAAGAGTGGCGCATCACGACAGAGCCTGGTTTTGAGTTACCCTTTTTCTTGTTACGTCCTTTAGACAAGAGTACACGGAGCCGCCCCGTGGTCATCACCCCGCACGGACACGGCATCCACGGCAAACATACCTATGTAGGCGCTGGTAACGAATCTGCGCCGGACGCCGAAGGCGATCGCGACATTGCCCTGCAGGCCGTAAGGCAGGGGTATTTGGCCCTAGCGCCGGATATGCGCGCTTTTGCCGCAATGCGGCTCTCAGAGGATATAAAGGCCGAACGCACCAGCTCGTGTCAATTGCTGCAGTTGCGTGCCATTATGTTCGGCCGTACTCTTATCGGTGAACGAGTTTGGGATATGATGCGTTTGGTCGACTTTGCCGCCACGTTGCCCGATGCGGATCTCGACAGGATACTGATTACGGGCAACTCCGGCGGAGGCACGGTCACTTTGTTTGCCGCAGCCTGCGACACACGTTTCCATATGGCCATACCCGGCTCGTATTTCTGCACCTTTGCCGGTTCTATCGGACATGTGTCTCACTGCGCCTGCAATTACGTTCCCGGGATTATGCAACTCGGTGAGATGTACGACATCGCCGGTCTAATTGCACCTCGTCCCTTTCTGGCTGTACATGGCAGTCAGGATCGTATTTTTCCCCGACCGGCCACGGAGGAAGCCTTTGCGCGACTCAAGAAGATATATCAGACGGCAGGTGCTGAAGAGGCTTGTCAGATCCACTTCGGCGCCGAAGGCCACCGGTACTACAAAGAACCTGTGTGGCCGTTCGTGAAACAGTGGTTCCAAGAAAACGGAGGCAAGCATAGATGAAGAAACGGTATGTTGTTGTGGGTTTGGGCAACCGTGGACCGAGCATGTTTGTAAAGCCGCTGGTACGCCAATATTCTGATGTAGCCGAACTCGTAGGCATCTGTGACATCAACCCGCATCGGTTGGAGCTGGTGCGCAGCGAGTTGGACAATACAGTTCCGGGGTTCACCAGCTTTACGCAGATGCTCGATGAGGTGCGGTGCGACGTCGTCATCGTCGCTACGCCCTGTGGTACTCACCACGAGTTAATCATTGCCGCACTGGACCGCGATCTGGATGTGATCACCGAAAAGGCCTTGACCGTTGACGCGGAGAAAGTAAGGGCCATCTTGGCAGCTGAAGCGCGAAGCAAGGGCCGGCTGACCGTTACCTTTAACTACCGCTATGCGCCGTACGTAACGGCATTGAAGCAACTACTCAAAGATGGAACGATCGGCGACATCCATTCGGTGGAGTTTCACTGGTTCCTCGATACGTTACATGGAGCCGATTACTACCGCCGCTGGCACCGGAGAAAAGAGAACAGCGGTGGTTTACTGGTGCACAAAGCCACGCACCACTTCGATCTGATCAACTGGGTGATCGATGCGGAACCGCAAGTTGTGTTCGCCACCGGTCGACGCCATTTCTATGGCGATAACCGTCCTTCCCCCAGCGATCGTTGCCTTAACTGCCCTGCCGGCGACGACTGCGAGTTCCATCTGGACTTGACGCAAAACGGTTCTCTGCGCCGATTGTATCTTGATGCCGAAAAGCATGACGGCTATCTGCGCGATCGTTGCGTATTCAGCCCGGACATAAACATTGAGGATACCATGCATGTGCTGGCCACATACACCAAAGAAATCCAGCTGAGCTACACGCTGACGAGCGCTTCGCCCTTTGAAGGGTGGACCATGGTGGTCAACGGCAGCAAGGGACGGTTGGAAGCAAGCGAAGCTCACTCTTTCGTACCGACGGAAGAGCGCGTATTTGCCCAACGTGTAAAAGCTGCCAAACCGCTTGATGCGGCACAAGCTGCAGCCGGCATGCTGGAACCTGCCACAGAGCGAACCATCCGCGTCTATCCGTTATACGGCGGCGTAGAAGTGCACAAAGTACCGGTCGATCGCAGTGCGCACGGCGGCGGCGACAGCAGACTGCGTGAGATGTTGTTCCGCGCGCACGTTCCCGATCCCCTTGGGCATGCCGCCGACAGCTGGGCCGGCGTTCTATCCGTTTTGCTCGGCGTAGCGGCAAATGAATCCATAGCCACCGGATTGCCTGTAAGAATCGCCGATTTACTAGGCGAGGAATTTACCCCGACCGAATGGCGCAAGAACTAGTCCCTACCGTATACTACCGAACCCGCCGCACCAGCGGGTTCTTTTCATTTACTTTCGTCACCGTAGATTGCTTGTCTATCAAAAAAGGGTGTAAATAGGCCCAAGCCGAAGAACCATATAGTGCCGGACATGAAACAGCCGGTAGCTTTCACTCCCCGGTTGGGGGAGTATATACTGCATCGCCGTGTCTATTAGGCGTCATATCTCCGGAGAGGAGGAACTCGCTTGTCTTTTACCGAGCGTTACGATGTCATTGTCGTCGGCGCCGCATTCGCCGGCGTCAGTTGTGCGCAGGAACTGCAGCGCCATGGCGTGCGCGGCTTACTGCTTGATCGCTGGGAACCCGGATCGCACTGTAATTCAGCCTGTCTAGCGCCTTTACATACCATTGAGCAGTACGGAGCCGCCGATTCCATCTTGGAAACATACGACCGCATCACGATTCACACGCCGGTTGGCGACGCCATATGGCAACTTCCCGTGTTCGGCTGCATCTTCGATTACCGCCGCTTCTTCCAAGCGATGTTACGACACACTCCCATTGAGTTTCGCCAGGTGCGAGTGATCAACTTGGAGCAGGATACTCTGGTTACGTCGGAAGGCCGGCTGTGGGCAGACACCTATGTGGATGCATCGGGATGGCGAGCCGTATTGGCCAACTCGGTGGAGCCTACCTATTGGGAATCGGGTGCCGGCCATCTGGGCGTAGGTGTGGAAACCGAGTTGGATTATCCGACTGAGGGTTTACATTTATACATCGATCCACCTTTGCTCAACGGCTACGCTTGGGCGTTTGGCTGTCAAAAAGCCACGCGTTTCGGCGTGGCCAGTTTTCAGCCGTGCAATGCCATACGCGACCACTTGGCGCAGTTTGTGCGCCGCTTCGGTATCACTGAACTCGGTCCGCTCCGAGGTACACGCATCCCCTTCGGCTTGCGTCAACCGGTTTTAGATAAGGTGTTTGTCGCCGGTGACGCCGCCGGCCAAGCGATTCCCGCCAGTGCCGAAGGCATCCGTCCGGCATTGCATGCGGGTAAAAAATTAGGCAGGTTACTCGTCGGCGTCTTCCATGGCGAGTATGATTTGGCACAAGCGAAGCAAGCTTATCGCCGGTACCACCGGATTCAGCATAAAACCTACCGCTCAATGTACGCTTTTCAACACCTGGTGATGACGCTTCCGTCTCGCCTTTGCCTGCAGTTACTACGTCTGCTGGAGCGACCGACGTTCATGTCTCTTCTTTGGCGTTACTATGGTGCGGTTTTTGAGGATTAACATTACGACGGACCGCACGAACGCCCTACACGTCATTTCTCCCCGATAGCGACCCTTGCATCAATCTCTATTGCCCATGCGTTTGGGGCATGCCCTTGCCTCCCATCCCTGCTTAACCAGGTATTACCACAAGGGCTGTACCCCTATTACGCCCAAGTGAATATGGGCAGGGTTGTCTGATCAGGTACATTTTGGATGGGAGGCTATTTATGTGGAAAAGGTTTAGTCTTGGTATTGTCATAGCCTTACTTGCTGCTTTAATCAGTGGCTGCAGCTGGTTATGGGGTGAGCCCCTATACCAGATCGTACTGAACGTTGAAGGCCTATCAACTTGCAGCTCAGCGCATGTAATCTCTTGGCAAGCGCAAAGCCCAGGCCGTCAGGAGCAGACTGGGATAGTCGACGTTGCGGACGCAACCCTGCAAATACCGCTTAAGATTGCTCCGGGCGTGTGGCAGTTTTCGCTGCAACTTACAGATGCCGATGGCTTACAACACTATAGCGACACGCAGGAACAGCTGATAGACAATCCTGGTCAACAAGTCGTATTTATCATTGAGTGCCCCATCGAGGAGCCGCCTGCGGAAGAAATCGAAGTCCCCGACGAAGAACCTGAACCGCCTGAAGAAGAGCCGGAACAACCCGTTGAGGAACCCGAACTCACCTGGACCGCTTGGTATGGCGAATTACAACCATCTCCTACCGGTCTGCTGCAAGGACCGAACAACTACCAAACGCCGTATTACATCATAGACAGCGGGGTTCCCGGGCCTGTGCTGCTGATCACCGGTGGTATGCACGGCAATGAACCGGCTGGGTCGCGTGCAGCTTGGCGCTTTGTCAATTACACCCCTATAAAGGGCAAACTGGTGATCATACCAGAGGTGAATAGACTAGGCTTAAAGGCAAATAATCGCACCGGCAGTTATCCGGGAGATCCGAATCGCGATTACCCCCGCAGTAAAAGCGAATCGGCAGACGACAAGCTTTCTCGCAACATCTGGCAGTTGGTGCAAGATCAGCAGGTCACTTGGCTTATGGATCTACATGAAGGTTACGATTATCATAAGCTCAACAAAGACTCCGTGGGGCAATCCGTCATCATGCATAAAGGCACTGCCGCGCAGCATGCCGCACGCGATAAAGTGGTGAACGCGATGATTGCCGCGGCCAATAAAACGGTAAGCAAATCCGGCCATCATTTCAGCCACCTGCACAATCCGATTGTCGGCAGTCTGGCCAGAGCCGCCGGCGATTATTTAGGCGTAGCCGGCATGATTATTGAGACAAGCCGTAAACAGCCTTTGTCATTGCGCATTGAGCAGCACGAAACCATGGTGAGTACGGCTATGCGAGAACTGGGTATGCTGTAGGAGCCTGTTTTGCAGCACGTGCATAGGGGGCGGGGGGCGGATTTTCCACCCTTCCACCCCCCGTTCCTTCTCACAATCGTCTGGCGGCATGGTAACCCTCATGGATAGCATGGATCACTTTGCGTGCACCGTTGACGTCTCCTACAGGAATAACCGGGTAAGGCCGATTGCGCAGTTGCTCGTAGAGAGTCGGATCAGCCCCGATGCCCAATGCGAGCACAAACGTATCAGCATCTATGCTGACTTGACCGGCATCGGTAGCGCAGAGCACTTGGTTTGCGCGAAACTCCACAATCCGGTGTTTAAGCCGCATCTCTACGCCATCTTCCGCCAATCGCCCCATGACCGCCCAGCGGGTGAAGATCTCCACCGCAGGTAGGATATCCGGCAATTGATCGACCAGCACCACCTTTTTGCCGTAGCTTTCCGCTAAGTACATGGCCGTTTCGCAGCCCACGAAGCCGGCGCCGCATACGACCACTCTGTCTTCAGGAGGAATCCGGCCGTCCAGAACGTCTAAAGCGTTGAATACATTCGGTTGATCAATGCCGTCAATAGGCGGCACAAGCATCTTACCGCCCGTAGCGACAACTACTGCATCCGGCGCTTCGACAGCTACCATTTCGGGGGTTACTTCACAGCCCAGTTTAACAGTCACCCGCAGCCGCCCCAGTTCGGCTATCTGCCAGTCTAAAAATTGCCGATAATCCTGTTTGAATTCAGGAATAGCCCCATAGCGCAGCATGCCGCCGAGACGCTTCTCTTTGTCGTACAATGTGACCTGATGTCCTCGCAAAGCAGCGACCCGAGCAGCTTCCATACCTGCAGGTCCACCGCCGATTACCATGATGTTCTTGGGCCTCTCCGGTGTTGTCGGTTTAACAAACGATTCATGTTCTTGACCCGCCTCCGCATTCACCGCGCAAACGAGACCTTTGTAACTGAGTACCGAGCCTAGGCATTCGTTACACCTAACGCACCGCCGAATGCTCTGCGGTCGATTCTCCAGTACCTTCTTGGGCATATCCGGATCAGCAATCATTTGCCTACCAAACGATATGAGGTCCGCTTGCTTTTGGGCGATGACTTCTTCGCCCATCTCCGGCGAGATACCGCATACTGCGATGACGGGGATAGACACATGCTGCTTAATTGCTGCGGCCAGCCGAATCAGATTGCCGCGCGGCACATAATGCGGCGGTACCCAAACACCAATGCTTACGCCTTCGCTTAAGCGGCTGCCCGCTGCCACTTGGGCGCCGTTTAGTACGTTCGCAAACTTCTCCATCCTGGAATCCCAAGTGCCGGCAGTAACATGAATGGCGTCCGCGCCGGCGTTCTCAGCCATCCTGGCAAAACCAACGGCTTCTTCCAAGGTAATGCCGCCGGGAACATCCTCTTCGGCTGATAAGCGATAGATAACAGGGTAATCCTGCCCTGCCCTTTCTTTTACCGCCTTGATGATCTCCAGGCAGAAACGGGCTCTATTCTCCAAACTACCGCCGTACTTATCCGTCCTCCGATTCGTATATCCCGACAAGAACTGCAGCGGCAAATAACCGTGCGCCCCGTGGATCTCTACCGCATCAAAACCGGCGATTCCCGCACGTTCCGCCGTAGCGGCATAAGCTTGGATCAGCTCTTCGATCTCAGCGATGGTCAGCGCTACGGGTTTGTCGTCAGGCAGCAAAAAGGTTCCTATGCCGGATGGCGAAACGGGTTGTTGACCGGTTATGGCTTCTCCGGCAAAACAGCCGCCATGCGCTATCTGTAAAGCGATTTTCGCCCCACCGGAGTGCGCTGCTCGCACCAACCTGCCCAGACCGGGGATATAACCCAAGCCTGTGCATGCCAGTTCGCCTGGGATCACCTTGCCCCTCGCCTCCGGGCAACAGACTTCCGTGATGATTAAACCGATGCCGGTGTTAGCCCTCCTGGCATAATATTCCACAATAGCATCCGACACGGTGCCGTCCAAATTAGTAAGGTTGGTCCCCATTCCGGGTTGGACCATGCGATTGCGCAATCTCATAACACCGATGCTGATCGGCTGAGTTAAATAACGAAACGCCACCCCACACACCCTCTCTCCGAGCCACAGCCCTGCCTACGATGCGCCGACCTGAATTGGTCGGCCTTTTTTTATATTTTCCCCGCCGCAGAGGAAACATGTGGGAATAAACAACACCGGGTTTTAACCACGGTGTCGTTTTGTCAATCGCTGAGGGTACGCCTAGGATCTTTGACGTAGCGCTTTACTTAACGCAAGGTATTCCAAACGCAGTTTCTCCTCTTCATCGGGATCTTTGGCTCGGCCCAGCTGACCGATAAGCCAAGCACGACGATTCTCCATCAAGAGCCTTTCCTCCGGAGATAACTCCCCATCCTGCGCAGAGGCGGTATCTGTCTGACGCCCAAACTGAGATTTGCCGGCAGTAGCTGATGCTGCAGTATTACCTTGTGCCGCCAACCGTTCCAGGTACTCCTGCAACGTTCCCGGGTACAGGTGAATACGCCCGTCCGCAATGGCGATGATCTTATTACAGACGGTTTGCATCAGATAGCGATCGTGGCTGGTCAGGATCAGCGTGCCCTGATACGCCATCAAGGCTTCTTCCAGCTTTTCTCTGGCCAACACGTCTAAATGGTTGGTGGGCTCATCCAGCAGCAATACGTTATATTCACCCAACAGCAACCGAATGAGAGCGACTCTGCGCTTTTCTCCCTCACTGAGCACTCGCAGTGGTTTCTCCCAGGTATCGGCGGGGAACAAAAATGAAACCAGAAGATGACATACCCGCTGCCGCAGTTCTCCTGTAGGTTGGCCGAAAAGAGACAAGACGCTTTCCAACAGAGGCGCATCTTGTCTTAGATTGTTCAGTTCCTGCTCCAGGTAACCTGCCTTTAAAGCAGGAGTGGCCCACAATGCGCCTTCCGTGGGCGCCTCTAGTCCCAGCAACATGCGGATCAGCGTTGTCTTGCCGGAGCCGTTGGCACCTACCAGGCCTACCTTATCTCCTCGCATGATGTGAAAGTTGCCGCCCTTAAAAAGGGGATAGGCGAATGCCTTGCCCAGGTTTTCCGCGGAAAATATCCGTATGCCGCTACTGCTTTCTTGTGACAACTGGAGAGAGATACTTCGCTCAGCCTTCGGCGCGCTGATACCGTCGGCTTTCGCTCTCTCCAACCTGGCGATGGCAGCCTTGGCACGCGCTGCGTTCTTCTTCGCCCGACTCCGGTAGAAGTCGTTTTGCCCGGCTTGTTTGTGGGCTTGCCGGAACCAGCGCATTTGCTTTTCTATCGCCATCTCGATGCGTCTGATTTCTTTCTGCTCCGATTGATACTGTTTGTACCGCTGCTCAAAAGCAGCCTGCTTTTGCCGCCGATACTCGCTGTAATTACCATGGTACTCCTTAAGCTGATGTGGTTGCAGCTCCAACACTTCGGTCACGATCTGATCTAAGAAGTAACGGTCATGGGAGATTACCAACACGGCATTGCGATAACCGTTAATAATGTCGATCAACTGCTCGCTACCCGCATAATCCAAATTATTGGTGGGCTCATCCAGGATGATGAGGTCTGGTTGCGCCAACCACATCCGTGCCAACGCCAAGCGCGTCTTTTGTCCACCGCTCAACGCGTCCACGGGTAAGGCGGCGATCTCGCCGTCTAAGCGGAAGTGCCTGAGAGTCTCTTCCACACCGGAGCGCACGGCTGCGCCGAGTACATGCGCCCGTGCCTCCAAGATGCCGCGTGCTGTTTTGTTCGCGGGCAGGTCGGGCGTTTGCGGCAAATAGGCGACCAACACCTGGTCATGCAAAGGAGTTATCCGCCCGGAGGTGACCGGCTCCAATCCGGCTAAACAGCGTGCCAAAGTACTCTTGCCAACGCCGTTGGCGCCTACCAATGCCGCCTTAGCGCCGGTATTGATACTAAAACTGATATTGTCAAATACGTCATGGGGACCAAAGGATTTACTCACATGGAGTACACGAATTAGGGTTTGACTCATAAAAAACACCCCCGGGGCTAATAGGGGTGAGAGACGCATGACGGAAATGCCGCAGGGATGGTGATGGGTGCATCAAAAAAGAAGCCGCCTAAAGGCAACCGGCCTTACGCTCTCACCGTTCAATTTGGTTTGAGAAAAGCCGTTGCGTGCGCATTTCTTCTCCTTTGTGGCAAAAAATATTCGGCTCAGGCTTGCGCGCCCTTGTGTGAGCCCACATGTACGATACCATATGATGCTCTGACTGGCAAGAGGCAGGGAGTCACCGGCCGCGGTTGCCGCCCTGTGACTCCCCCCTGCCTATTTATGAGTACTTGACTATTGTTCTAGTCCTGTTAAATGTACGCGCCCTATTTGTAACTCCTTAGCGCTATGTCGGCCTGCCGCTACGATCAGTCGGAAATATCGCACCGCATCGGGATCAGGAATCTCTGCGGTCAGGTCCAACTTGTGCAGGCCCGATGCGGGCTCCTCCAGACAACGAAGCGTATATGGTACTTCCACCCACTGCTGTTGGTCGGCTGACACTGCCAGGACGACCTGGTCGGCCACATCCTCGTCCGTCGCGTACACGATGATCTTTGCTGCGAGCAAACGCGGCGCTTCCCAAACCAACCACTCTTGGTTCTCGGTTGAACGCACTCTACGCGAAGCATCGCCGAAAAAGCTTGCCGCATTGTCGGTGTCGTAGTCCCAGCCTGCCGAAACAGCCGACGTTAGGGAGCGATCGAAGACACCGAACCAAGAAGCCTGAGGAGCATCTAAGTGATCATCCAGCTCCCAGTAGTTGTCGATCACGATGTTCACCGTTGCGCTTATATCATTCCCATCTTTACCGCGAGCAACGGCGGTGAACCGGGTGAATCCGTCAGCGAATCGCATGGCGTCTACCCACGTCGGCACGTTCTCTATAGATCCCTCATAAACGACCTGATCGCCTACCAACAACCGTACCGCGTCGATCAGCGCCGCCGGTATGCCCATCGCTATAGACACCGGTATCCGCTCCGCATATTTCCCGCTCTGAACCGGTGATTCCAAGCGCATATTGCTGACCGCAAACTCTATGATTCTTTCGCTGGTTGTTGCTCCGCTCTCAGCGACTACTTTCAGTCGATGCCACCTGTCGGTTAACTCACCTTGGTTTACCGTAACCTGAGCGGAAGAGCCGGCTGAACGCTGGATCAGGTTGTCATCTACATACACGCTTAGAGTGATCGGTGCGTTGAGCCGACCAGTGTTAACGACGCTCACGTTCACATCAATGGGTCCCCACCAGCCGGCAACAGCATCGCAGTTGCCGGTTAAATCCAAGGTGGTGAAGTACAACCCGGGCGCATCGTAATCCACAGGCCGCATGGTTATTCCGTACGGTCCCACATCCGCCGCCGTAAGCGGGCCTCGCAACAGTGGGTAACCGGCATATTCAAAGGCGCCGACATCCGGTTTGTCACCGCGCGGTTTTCCCTCAATGTCCGTAACCACCGCCGGCTGGGGGATTCCCGTATCAATCGCCGGACTTGCGGGCGCAATATAATAGCCGCTCAGGTTCCGGCTCAGTGGCGCCTCCATGTACCGTACCCCCGCATAGTCGCTGCCGATCTCACAGCCGCCGCATTGGACGATGTTGTTCATCCATGTTAATTGCGACATCCCCTGCAGATCAAGGGCCGGTTCGGTCGTTTCGGTTACAAAAAGGTTATTTACGAAAAGGACGTTCTTGGGAGCAAGCGGGTAGTTCCCCGTAGAAACGATGACGATATCAGCCTTATTGTTGATGAACGTGTTGTTGGCGATCAGCAACCGCTCCACTTGCCAATAGTCCATTACCGTCACTTGATTTTCGACGTCCGCCATACCCAGCGAAATGGCGGAACGCACTCCGCTGCCGCCTAGTTCAACGAAGTAGTTATTGTAGATTTTATGGTCGGCGCCATAAACACGGATCCCGCCCGTATCAGGTTTACCGTTGCCGATAAAGTAGTTCCCGTACACGTCGGTGCCGTTACCATGTCGGTAGGTTACGGCGCCTTCGCTCTCTAAAAAGGTGTTATAACGAATGGTATTGCCGCCCGATTTGATGGAAATGATTTCAGCTTCACCGTTGCAGCGTTCGAACAGGTTGTATTCGATGATAGTCAGGGCATCGGAAGTCGATGTGTAGCTGTTGCCGATCCGAATGGCCTCCATACCGCCCGAACCGATGTTGATGATATCTTTGAAGTGGTTGTGATCAATGCGGTTATGTTGCGCCACCCGGGTATCATCACCGGCTATGGTGATGAAGTTCCCGACCGTGCGTTTACCTGCAAATAGGTTATGATCGATACGATTGGCTATTGATCCGAACCCGTTCACATATAGCCAGTGCCGACTCGCATCATCCTTGCTTCCTATCGGTTCCTCCAACGCAAAATGACTCCGAGTCACCCGGCTGTGGTCGGTATTCTGCAACCTTAACCCGCCACTGCTTTTCTGCGCTGTCTTAAACACCAGACCGTCAATCACGATGTAACTGGAGTTTTCCAGCCAGAGTGACGAGTTCCCGGCAATGACGGCCTGACCGCGGTTTTGCGCCCGTACGATGATCGGTTTTTCCGCAGTCGCACGTTTGTTGCGTATGTAAAAAGCACGACCGATATCGTACTCTCCGTCCGCCAGTTCGATTACATAGCCGGGTTGCGCTGAAAGGAGCGCTCTATCCAACTCTTGGGCCGTGCTCACGAACACATACACTGCGTCGATAGGATCTGCAACATATTCTACGTCCAGCACGGGATCAAACGCTGTTACGACGGTATCCGGCATCGCGACGGCAATCCGGCAGAAACACAATATGATCGTCACGACGCAGGCAATTACGGTACCTTTAGCTGCTCTATACACTAGCGCGCACCTCCGGTGATACAATTCCGCACACTTTAGTCGGATCCTGGTACAGAAGGGGAACAACCTCCGAAGCCGTAGTCCCGCCCATTAACCAACGTGATGCCATACTGGGATTTTTCCACAAGAATCCGGTTCAAAACTCGTTTTGCGTCCGTCAAGCTGGAATTGAGGTCGGCGGCGTCAATAGAGCAATGAATTCTCGGGCAAAGGGAGGCGCGAACATTCATCTGCGAATGCCTGACGCTTGCACTCCGGTATGCGCTAAAGCGTACCCCTTCAGATGCGCGAGCTATTCATCTCGCCACCCGACAAGCGTCAATTTGCCCAGCTGCAGTACTCGCTCCCCGACGGCAGGTAAAACAGTAATACGAAAGTAGGCGTCACTTGTGGATTCCGGCACAGTTCCCTTTATGGTCGCCTTCAGCCACCCACTAGCTCCTTGCTCTGTCTGCACCTGGGAAAACGGCACTCTGCGCCAACCCCCTGCGTCATCACTTACCTCTAACCTAATCAGATCCGTGACATCAGCAGTCGGCCCATAGAGTACCAGCTCATAGCTTTCCAACAAAGGCGCTTCCCAAATGAGAAAGCCCTCATCATTGCCGGTCGGCGTATAACGTGTATCGTCGTAGAAGAAATGAGTGGGCTGGTCCGTATCGTAGCGCCAATTGGTGGACTGAAGTATAGCAGTAGTCCCCCCTACTGAGCCGAACCATGCCGATTCTACTTTAGGAGCGAAGTCATCCGTCATGATCCAGTGGTTATTGAGTTGCAGCGTTACACCTGTTGAGGCCGAACGGCCGTCTGCCAAAGTCACATGTAATGTGACCAAATGCCTCCCATTGGCCAATGTGGAGGTATCAAGGGTCCAGGTGTCTGGTATCGTCGCCGCTTCGTAAACCGGAGCGCCATTCAGTCTGATAATCACCGACTGCACCGCGTCATCAGCTGTGAGTTGTTCAGAAATGGCGAATGGCAACTGTCTCACGCCAACAGTACTCTCACTCATAGGTGTGATCTTTAAGCCTGCAGCCAGGGTTGACACCGGAACAGAGTCAATGATGACCTCATCTAGTTGGTAGGAGTCGTTGGGACCTACCATTTGGGTGCCTTGATTAAAGCTCACCCCATAAGCCATCTTCAGCTCGGGCATGAGTGAACGTACGGTTCGCACATCGATACACAACTCATGCCACTGGCCGTCATTGAATAGGAGTTGTCCGCCTACATTGGACAATCTAGTATCGGTATGGTCATAGGTTGCTGCCAGAATAAACGTGCGACCTACGAAGGTATCTAACTGTAAAGCCAGCGGTGTCCCCTGCATGATGCGGTAACGCACATATAGATAGGGATACTGGTCAATATCCCAGTTCGGCACCTGAATATCCGTATACAGTGTTGAGTCGGCAGCCGAGCCGTTCACGCGAATATAACCATCACCTGCTGCAGACGTTACCACCAATCTGTTATTCTTCGTATATCCGGGTTGGAAACGCCAACGCCACCACCAACTCGTATCGTTCCGATCAAAGCTGGAATGCAACAACGGGCCACCTTCTGCGGCTACCACCTCCACCACCTGGAGGCCGTAGTGGACTTCGCCATCGGCGTCCAGCACTTTAACGATGATCGGATACAACCCTGGATCGGTATAGACATGGGTTACTTCTCGCCCATAGACGGCAGGACCACCATCACCTAAAGACCAATCGTACTGAATGATGTCGTCGATACCCTGCGTTAAGGCGGTTAAGCGCAACGGAGTACCGACCTGGAGCGTCGCTGCCGATAATTCGACTTTGACCGTAGCGGTCAGGTCATCATCCATCTCATATACCCCGATGTCCGGCGCCGACCCACTCCAAGGCAGTCCGACAGGCATACCGTCTTGCCATGTTACTTCCCGGTCCAGCGTCAGCAGCCTGTTTTCATAATCTATCGCTACGACCCGTGCCGTTTGCGATGCATCACCGACCTGAATCAGGTCACCGACCTCCCCGACGATACCGAATCCATCGTAAAAGCCGTAAGCATCCTCAACCGGTAGTACCTTGCCGTTACCGTTACCGCGTGTTTTAGTAAGCGCCGCACCGCCGTCACGAAGCGCGCTGGCGTTATCCAGTGAAAAATCGTTACGCTCCGCTGCCAAGAAACCGAGCTCCGCGTTGGCTTGACTCCCCCAGATGTTGTCGTAATCCACCAGTCTAGGATCTAACTCCAGGATGCCGGAGAGCGCATTGTTTCGAAAGCGCACTTGCCCTGTATTCTGACCTCTCAAGGTAAGTTGCGTTCCGGTACCGAGTGCGTCATTATTGCCCATGACATTGTTCTGCACCACGATGTCGTTGATATACGGGCTGATGGAGATCTCCAGCCCCGTTTTGACGTTTTCATAGAACACATTGTTGTAAATGCGTACGTGCTCAATGATGTCCAAATCGCTGTCGGCATCGGTGAACAGGGCGAAAGGTGAGTCCCAGTTACGAAACATCACGTTACGGCGAACGATGCCGTGGTCCACGCGCAGCTTCGAGCGCGCGCCGCCCATGGCCCCTTGGTAAGCTCCCGTGACGATATTGCCGTCTAAGAGCACATGCCGTGCTGTGAAAAATTCAAAAGCTCGACCCCAGGTGTTGATGAGAATGTTGTTGCGCATGACGATATACTCGTTTGATGCGCGCGGGTAGAACGAGATAGCGGTATGAAGACTGCCGCCGATGACATTTCCTGCAAAGAGGATGTGTCTGGAGGTATCGACGCGAATAATGTCCTCATTTGGTCGCAGCGTCAAGCTCGCTCCCTGCGGTGGTAGCCTGCGGATGATATTATCCGTGATTCCAACCTGCTCACTACCGACGACATAGAAGGGCAAGCGAGCGTTGGCGCCGTATTCCATGATGTTGTTCTCAATAGCAATGTGGCGCGCGTTCTCTACCCTTATCCAACCGGCCGTAGATGACTTAGGAGTGATGTGAAAATCGGCTATGCGGATATGTGCAACCTTAGCAAGCACCACCACCGCTTCGCTTCCGGATGTACCCAATAGTCGTACGCTATGAGGCGTTTCGGGCATAAAGGTGATTGGCGCATCGATCGTGCCACTGCGCACAGGGCGCAGAATTTCCTCATATTCGCCTGGCAAAAAGATGACCGTATCGCCAGGTTGTGCTTGCGATACCGCTTTGGCTATGGTAGCCCAGGGCTGACTGCGACTACCATCGCCGGCATTGTTACCTGCAGGTGAAACATAGTAGGTAGTACCCGCCGAAACGCTCGCAGCCGTTATCATTACATATGCCGACACTACCAGCACCAAAATAAGAATCAGGCGGCATCTTCCCTTTCGGGCCATAGCCTCCATCCCCTCTCAGGCTTGTTGTCATCCGCACGATTAGAGCAATATGGCTGGTTTTCCACGGGCTGAATCACCGGTTCGGCTATCGATCGATTGATTAGTTGCCGAACCTATGGTGAACGGGCGGGAAGCGAGTCAGCGAGCCGCCCGTTACATCGGGTTTACCTCAGAATGTGACAACCATATTGCCGATAGGTGTTAATCGAGCTGCACTATACGTACGTCGTCCAGATAGTACTCTGTCCGCTCGTTTTCCGTCAGCGGAGACTGGCTTAGACTTACCCGTATGGCTTCACATGTCTCCGGTAAGGTGAAGACAAATTCGAAGTACTGCCACTCACCGGGCATATAATCATCCGCAAAGTGTCGCATTTGAGTCTCTCGAATAAAAGCTCCGGCGGTGTTGTTCACAACAGCTATCGACGTGATGCCGTCTTTCATGTAAAGCCAGTAGCTGAACTTATAGGTCTTGCCGCCGTCAACCGCAATAGAGACGGAGTTCAAAAACTGAGCGTTACGCCGTGTGGTGGAAACCATGCGTAAAGCCGACCGGCCATCCACCTTATCCGGAGCCGGACCGAGCTCATCATGGTGCAGTACGTTGGCGGTCCATCCCACCGTACGGAGTTTTTCAGGCGTATCCGCGCTGACTACAGTCCACTCTTCTTCAAAGCTGCCGTTAACGACCAGATTTGTCTCAGCAGCCACACCAACTACCTGTACCATACACACCAGAAGAACCACTACCAACGCAAGCATGCTACCGTTATATTTCACGCCATTTCCTCCTTATACCAGCTATGCGGAGCGTATTGCTCCTCTACGACCTCTCCGTACCCGTAACATCCGGCGCAACCCTGCTTACGGCTTCCTCGATAGGTAATCCGCTAGTGTTAAATTCATGATCCGCTCAGCTTCTTCAAGCGCTCCGCTGATGGCCATCTGGTCTTGAACGGCGCTGAGGATAATCGTACCCGTCGGCGTGCTGATTTCCGAGAGCAACGGGTGTTTGGGACCATAAGTAGTTATGGGAGGAGTGAACAGAGCGATTTGCTCTCTGGAATACAACCGAGACAGGATGTCACGGTTGGTGAATAACGAGGCCATAACGGGCTGATACGCCGGCATAATCATCAGATAGTCTCGCATATTCACCGGATCAGCAAACGCGGCCATGACTTTCCAAGCCGCATCTTTATCTTTTGCCGAGTAGAGCATGTATAGCCCGCCGGCACAGTGTTCAATGATATCCGTGCCGCCTTCAGGGCCGACAAACCGGCGGAAGCTGATATCTAACCCGTAGTTCGGGATATCATATAATTGCCTAGTCACACCTTGGACGCTGGCCATGGCCACGCGATCGGCATACACTTCCGGCCAGCGTACGCCGAACCGTTTATCAGGCATGCCTGCATGATAAAGGTCGCGGATAAAGGTTAAGGCTTGGTTACCAGCTTGGTTGTTGAGTGTGCCTGTGCTGTCCCCAGGCTTGATGATGATGGAGTTGAGCTGCTCCATTGTCCGACCAAGAATGTAAAACATGTAGAAAGCTGACCCTGCGCTCTGGTAGCCGTATGTTTTGACTGTACCGTCCGGATTGATCTGGGTGAGTTTACTGGCTGCGGCGACCTGTTCGCTCCAACTGGTAGGTAGGTCGATCCCTGACTGCTGGAACAAGGTGAGATTGTAGATATCGTTAATTGGCCACATCATGTATGGCAGCGCATACTTCTTACCTTCAATCTCCACGCCCTCAAGTAAGGCCGGCAGCAGTTCGGCAGTATGATCCCACTCCGCATAGTAGGAATCCAGCGGCACCGCCATTCCGCCGTATACGCCGCTATGTGTGAACCGTCCGACCACATTGGTTGATAAGTAGGCGATGTCCGGGCCGGTTCCGGTCGCCACGCCGATGGCCACAGCCTCATTAAGGCCGGTGGTACCACCAGCCACAAAGCGCAACTCCAGGTCGATGTCCGGATTCTCTTCCTCGAAATTCTTTTCAAACTGAGCAAAGAATTGCTGCTCAGCGTCAGTTACATAAAAACTGGATGGGAACCACATGTTGATCGTCGTCTTCGCGGCAGCGACCCCGTTCACGCTCAACACTATGGACAAAACGATGACCATCACTACCGGTTTACTTAGGTACCGTGTCGCCAATGTACTGCCCCCTTAAGTGTTAGATTGGTTAAACACCTGAGTGTCCGATACAGTTACGCCAAGGGTATCACCTCCCCAGGCTCCGACCGAATCTGTGAACTTGCGCTCCTGAGGTCATCTTATCCTGCCGGTATCGCTCGTTAATCCGTAAGTGGAAGCCGGCAGATTGCCCGTTCACCTAGCGGATGCCTACCGGCATGACCGCACACCTGGGACAGAACCGGCCGCCATTGCTCTTTAAGCGATCTTTAAGAATGTTGACTTAACCGGTCGATGACCTTACCGACAGCTACATCAACCGCTCCCAAGGCTACGCCGTAGGTACCCAGGGTAGTGGTTTGCACTAAGTTGCTGTGAAATACTCTAGGCACGACATGTCTTTCAATGACTCTGCTTAAAGCCGCTATAAAGTCATCGCCTACATTACGCAATAAACCGCCTAAAACAACGACATCCGGATTGAACAGATTGACTACGTAAGAGATCCCTAAGCCTAATTTCTCGGCCAATTTGGTTGTAACATCCACCGCTAGCTTATCCTTGTCGATTGAAGCTGCAATAATATCCTCAAAGGTAATGGATCTACCTTCAATGTTATTTAACACCGACTCAGCTTCAGGAGAGAGGTCGGCTAAGGTTTGCTCAACTACGACGGCAGGAGTAGCCATGGTTGCCAGACATCCCCGTCCGCCACAGAAACACCGCGGTCCATCAGGATCTAAACACAAATGGCCCAACTGCCCGGCTAAACCTCCTCCTCTCACCAGTCTGCCGTGATCTACGCAGGCCAAACCCAGCGCAGCCCCGTAGTCCGCGTTTACGTACGCAAACGACGACACCTGGTCTTTAATTCCATGATTAAGTTCGCCGAGCGCTGCGGCTTGTGTCCGTGCCTCAAGATAAACGGGCACACCGATCATTTGCGTCAATTGATCTGCGAGAGCGATATTCTGCAGCTTATATGGCGGGAGACTGAGTATCACGCCTGTATCGCGATTGACGAGCCCGTAGGAAGCAAGGCCGCATGCGAGTAGCCGACGCCCCTGATGCGCGATACGCAACCTGTTGACCAGCATGCCTATGTGATGTTCGAGCGTTTCGAGGGTCAGTGCATCTACTAAAGACTGTTCCGCACACCCGATCACTTCTCCGGTAAAGTCGGTGACAAGAGCCCGAATATAGGCATTAGTCATCTCCATGCCGATGAGACAGCCAAAATCGGCATGCAAAGACAATGCTACGGGACAGCGGCCGCGCGGCGTACTGATTGTGCCTTTCTCAACGATAAGACCTTGGAGAATAAGGTCGGATACCAAATCGCTCGTCATGCTGGAGCCAAGGTTTAAGTAACGTCCGATATCCCTTCTGGAACTTATTCCCTTTTGATATAGATACTTCAGAATTCTCGCTTGAGTACGGTTTATTATTGCCATACACGCGGCCTCGTTTCAGGTATCCAATATCACTAGTAACAACTTATTTACAATTATACATGGGCTAAATAGCGTTTACAATGCATCAATATGTCCGATTATCGGAGGATTAGCTTGTTGTGGGCTAGACGTCATACGCCATATAAACGGACGAAAAACCAGGCTATAAACATGATCACTATCTCATTTTTTTCGGTAAACAAAACTTAGCGCACTCCCTACACATAGCGGCCATGTGTAAACTCAGGCCGTCAAAGACGTCTACGCACACTAAAAATGAACAGGCGCCTGTGTTCTTATCCAAGCGCCTGATACTAGAAATATCGCAGATATTCGCGCCGGTACCATCCGCAAAAACGAAGTAGGACGTGCTTCACGCAGTACCGGCGCCATACTCAAGCCCAATTACCATCAGCTCACCAGGTTACCATGCGCCGTACTTTCAGCCGACGCCAACATAAGAGCACCTTGTAAACCGCTGTTTAGGCGATTGGCGCTGAACAGATTGCGGCGACTGCAGCCTGTTTCAGCAATGGCGGCCAACATGCCGTCCACTCCTTCGCCAGGCGCCACTATGCAATTTGCCACGACCGAATCGGTGACATCTTCCAGCCAGATCCCCCGGTAATGCGGTCCGATAATGGTGCAACCGTTGATGTTTAAAAAGGCGCAATTACTTGCTTCTACGGCCCCGCCGCGCTCAAGAGAGCCACCTATGGCGCCTACCAATAGATTCCCTTGCAAGGAGCAGTACCGGGAATTTTGCATCACAATGCCGCCTACATTACTTACCTTCTTGTTTAGACGATAATCCGGGTTGTCGTCTAAAGTGTTTTGGCTGCAGACAATCGCCATGGAATCCTCGATGACGATGTTGCGTTCGGCTCCCTGCAAAGTGTTTCCCTCTATCACGATGCCCCTGCTGTTCTTTATCCAGATGTTGGTTTTGGACTGATTGGCAATGTGGTTCCCGGAAATGGAGAAGAAACCGATTTTGTTAGGCGATTTGGCAACATAACCTTCAAAGCGGATGTTGGCTTCTCCCTCTCCCGGTAAGGCCTGGATGGTATTGCCCACAATAGCGCCTTCCCGAATCGCATTTTCGCCGGCAATGAACCAAATGTCGCTGCCGCCTTCTTTGTGGTTGTACTCAATATCGTTACCACAAATTTGGATATTGCGGATGGCACCGCCCACCACCTTGATGCCGCCTGCATGATTGTGGCTGATGTGGCTGTCGCTGATATTTATTTGGTGAAAGTCGACATGGTCCAAATAAACCCCGATCCGGTTATTGTATATGTGACAGGTATCTATCAGTAGGTCGCGGTTGCGCTCTATCGCATGGATGCCGTAGCGACAGTTGCGAATGAACGTCTGATTTATTGTGGCTTTGAAAGTACCTTTGATGGTAATGCCGTCGGCTTCAGGATGTCGGCCTTGTATTTCTATACCCTGTACAATGGGGTTGATCTCCCGGGCATCGGTTTCGGCGGTTACCGTCAAGGGGTTGGAAGTGCCTTGATGGCACCCGCGCAATCGCAAAGCCGGGCCTGCTCCCGTCATGATAATAACCGCCCCGGCCCCATAAATGGCGGATTTACCCCCGGCTCCCAAGTCAACGTCCAGACTATGACTGATCAGATAGCGTCCCGGAGGCAGAAAAATCGCATTGTCACCACCGCGCATTGCTTCTTGCAAGCACGCGGTATCATCCGTTACGCCGTCTCCTACGACGCCGTACTTCTTCACGTTGATTGCAGTAAAGTCGGTGATTCTTCGCTCATGTGCCACCAGTGCTCACTCCATCCACTTGAGATTGAGTACTAAAAAGAAATAGTTAATACGATAACGCATGACTGATCTGCCGCTGTGCCCTATTGCTCTCGGCGGCGAATCGATCCGCTTTCATCCGCGCCAAGATCCGTCGGCTCAAGTCTATGGCCACAGACCTAAGACCTGTACTTCCAGCAATATCCGTCGGATCCTGTCTCTGCGCTGTCTATATTTATAGGGTGACACATTAGAATTCGAACGTTCTATCCGGCCGTTCCATGTGTTGCAACACCAATCGGAGCTGATGATGCCGTTAAAATGACGGTCATCACGAAGGATCCCGCAGTACAAAGGTGAATCTATATTTAAGCAGGTACAAAATGCATTAGGAGGTAGGTTACATGAGAACATTCCGTACTGTCGTCATCTTCGTATTATGCGTACTGTTGGCGAGCTTCGGCTTGGTCTACGCGCAGGATCTAGCGGTTTTCAACGGGGACTTTGAGCTGTTGCCCGAGGGAGTAACAGCTGAAGAGGCTCTGGGTAAAACGCCTTACGGCTGGTCAGCCTCGATTGCTACCGCGCCGACAATACCAGACGGTCATATCTCAGCATCGTTGACCGACGCAAAAGTGTTCAGCGGCAAGTTCGCCGTCCGTTTGTATACCAATGATGCCGCCAGCATCTTGCTATCCAGCCGTCCCATCCCTATCCAGGGCGGATTAACATACGCCGCTCTATTTCGGATTTTTGACGTAGATGATCTGGCTACGAATCATACCCAAGCTTATATGGAGTTCTGGGCTGATGACCAGGGCTGGTGGGGACATCGGGACTTCTGGTCGGAGGAGAGCTGGCGTGAGCAAACTCCAGGCGGATGGGGCACCTCTAAAAGGCTCTCTGCCGTATGGGCCGCCGCAAAAAGCTTCAACACCTGGGAAGAGGTTATCGTTATGGCCGATGCCCCGGCAAATGCGAAATATGTAACCTTGTCGCTATGGATTCCGCGGCGACCAATGCATACCTACATCGATGAGATCCAGCTGGCAGTGGTGGAATAGGATCGTCCCGGAGGCTTTTATCCAGAATAAGTAACATCCGTCAAATACGAATCATCATAGGTCGCAATAGGTAATATCTACCTGAGCGCCTATGATGATTCTTTTTGCATTCATGTCCAAGCGGTGAACTGCTGAGCCGTCAAGACGCGATATGCGATTACTTCCTCATGACCGCCACATCATCAACTTGCAACCACACCGAAGCAGCGCCGTCACTTGCGGAAACGACGGCTATCTCCATATAGTTCTCGGTCACTGCCACCTGATCGATCACCACGTACCGCCATTCGGAGCTTGGCTCCAGATTAACTTCGAGTATTTCTCCCCCATAGTTGCTTACCTGCAGCTTGGCCGCCGTATGACCGCCGCTGCTTCGCACCCAAGCCGAAACCTGGTAGGTTCCCTGTGGAAGATGGCTTAAGCGCTGTTTAGTCGTCGCTTGATACGCTTGGTCGCCGGAATGCTCCAATGCGTACTCCCCGCTGCGGCCGCCGGCCACCACCTTGCTTGCGCTCGCGGCGCCCTGCTTGATCCAGCCCAGAGCTTCACTCGAATTGTTCAGCTCAAAAGAAGCGTTGCCGACATAGTTGATCTCCTGATCGACACGAGCATAGAACCGGAAGTAGTCGAACTGGGCTGCGGCATTGGATAAAGGAGCCTGAGTATAAGTACGCCCGTCGGCTAGCGCAGTTAAAAGCACATTTTGCGGTGCGAAGACGTCTTCTATGTGATAAGTATAAACATACTCACCGTCAGCGTAGAAATTCACCCTGCCGGGTAGCCATTCAAATCCCCATGTGAACCAGTTCGTCGTATCAATTTCAAAACGCGCTCGGCCCGGATAGCTGTACGCTTCCGGAAAATGACGGTGGATGGTCACGTTCAAGCGACTAGAATTTTCTGAGTCCACTTCGAAACCGTCAATTTCCAACAAGGCGCCCAACCTCGGAGCCTGCCCGCTTTGAACATCCTCACCGCTGAACGAACCCATAGTCCAAAATGACTGATGTAATCCAGGCGTAGCGCCGTAAAGCTTAGCACGTACTTCATAGTATCCATAACCAAACGGATTGCGGGAGATTATGCCCCCTGCGGAGTAATCGAGTTTGCCGTCCATGTTATAATCGGCCTGTTTGAAATCGATATACAGATTAGAGTTACCTGCCGCATCCGGTCCTACCCGAACGTTGCTCGGCAAGTTGTAGCTGTCCCACTTCGTACCGGTGCGATAAAACCAGTCGTTTGTGTTGAGCCCATCTCCCGTGAAGTGGTCCTCATAGGTGAGTTGATAATAATCGCTTTGTGTAGGACGGCGCTTGAGAATAACCTTGAATGTATTAGACTTACCATCCGCCTCTGTAACGGTCACCATCACGACCTGCTCCGCTCCTGCTCCCAACTCCACTACCACTTGGTTTACCCGTTCACCGTTCATAAGCACGCTTTGAGTAGCCGTCATAGGAACAGCCTGTAAAGTCACTTGCGTGATTTCATCAGGCACAATCACATCATACACGTCCTGCAGGGGGCTAGGTACGACATAACCGATTTCAGGAACAGCCAGTTGCCCTAACACCGGATTGCCGTGATAGTACAGTTCGAAGTTCCGTAGGCCGATGGCCGAACTCTTGGTATCATTGCGCAGAGCCACATAACGTACATATCTGGCCGTGACGGTCGGAAACGAACCAGCCTCATCGCGCAAAACGGCATCGATCTTCTCCATGGCATCGGTCCAATGCTCACCGTCGTTAGAGTACTGGAACTTATACCCGCTCATATACGGATACCCATAAACATCCAGCTTGTAACTATCGAACGGCATTGGTCGGCCTAAATCGACGACAAGCCAGATTTCACCTTCGGTAACGCCTACACGCCAATAAGTGGCAGCGCTGTTATCCACTGCAAGATTACCCGGATAACTGGCAGCGGCAAAAGAGGTGGTGACCGGCTTGTTCAACACCAAGTTTCCGTCTGCTGCTTGTACAGCAACAACCGTAGACAACACGAACAGCACCACATATAGGATCAAAATGTTCATGATCTTCATAGTAGACACAAACGACATCCCCTTTCCTAACTCACTCCCTGCGCCGAAGATTATCCCAGCGCCGGTTGTCACCGGTAATAAACCATGCCTGTCCACTCATATCGCTGACAACAGTTTCGGCATGCGTAAATGCTGTCCTTGTCCTGCAATTGGTAAACTTTAGTTAAAGTAAATGGCCAGACTATACCAATGAAGCAACCAAAGTCGGCATGCAATAATGCGACAAGACAACGGCCTCACGGTGTACCTTCTAGGACTTGCGCCTTTTCGGTCGAGCAGGAGTAGACAGCACTTACGCTCAGGTGAACCTTCCCTATGTCCTAGGCGTAATAATAGAAAACAGATGGTCTATCCTGGTCTGAGAAACAACCATCTGTAGCCTGGTGTAGAAGTATGGTCTGGTGGCAGTTGCAACTCCACCAACCCGTTTTCTACTGAACACTCCTGAACTTAGGCAGGTCTACTGGAGCGCCGCGCAATCGCTACCACCATGACTGGACGCGAGCACTTCCGAAGGTGAATTACGTCGGACCTCCGGCAACACGGCTACGGTTTTCCCGCAGCATTTGCAGCGCATCCGGACGATCTTGATTTGATGCTTGAGATCGTGTCCATCAACTACGTAACTGCGTTGATAACTTCCCCAGCGTTGCAGAACGCCCGATTCACAGTAAGGGCATTTCTTGGGGAGTTCCAGTTGCCCTTTCACTTCTTTTCCACCGTCAAAGCTCTTGTGATCCCAGCCGCAAGATAGTACGATAGGCATGAAAACCCTCCCTTCTTGGCATGGGCGGAGGAGCGTAATGCGGTTTCTCTCGTTGAGCTGGCTAGGCCCTTTTGGAGAGATTCCCACATTCGTTCACTCATTTTAGCCAAAGAGGAGGGTTTTTCATCTGGCCCCAATGTCCCTGCTCTCTACGGCAGGTTTGTAAGCAATAAAGCCGCCTCGAGGCGGCAATAATTGAGGC
>DUQB01000102.1 GCA_012838035.1 Bacillota bacterium
ATCCCTCAAGTCTTCCAGGGTATCAGGGGTGACGAATAAACGCGGATGCGCATCCGGCACCTTGGCCCTTACAGCCTCAAGGGAAGTGACTCCCAACGGCGCTGCAGACAGATCGAACGCGGCAGGTTTGATGTGCGCGATGGGAGAGATGGGCGATAACAAATTAGGATCCTCCTCGTAGAGGGTGGCGTTGTCATAATAGGTAACGCCGATATTGGCATTATGCGAATAGACCAACAAGGTGGCTCCAACTGCGCCTTTGGGAGTTTCACGCCGAACCTGCAGAGTATGCCAACTCTGTGGTACGCTGGATCCTACTAAACCGGTATCGATACGCGTACCGTTCGCATCCCAGAACTCTAGGTAGAACTGCGCAGCTCCTGTTTCGTTATAGGCCTGTACGGTGGCGGTATACGTGTAACCTTCCTTAACAGGCATCATAGCGCTGCGTAGACCTACGTTGGCACTCGCAGATCTGTCTTCTATGCGAACGCTGGTTTTGCCGTCATAGGCCTGAGCTTCAGAAAGTGTCATTTCCAGGCCGAACGCCGGTGAGGAAAAAGCGGAAGGCCATCCCACAGGGAAGCCATTTTCACCTAAACCCTCTTCAAAGCTGTGATTTGCCACTTTCATCTCGGCTGCTCCGGCAGGAAAACCCATTAGGATCAGCAACATGGTAAGCATTAGTGCAACTGTACTTGTCCGTCTCGACACCTTACCATTCCCCTTTCTATCGTTCTGCTCCAGCCTACTATTAACTATTAAATTGGCAACACATCTCAAAAACCCTGCTAAGGCGTTTTCACGTAGTGAAAATCGCCTTCCCTGATTCCGCCCGCCAGGGCTCTGTTGCGTTTTGCCACGCTCTGCCAGGTGAGGCGTAGCCTGCTAACTCAACGGAATCCCGGCAGCACATACCTACTCACCGCTCTTCGGCTGCAACAAGTCCTTAAAACGCTTATGAAACTTGTCCACCTTAGGCGCAATGACCAGACGACAATATACCTGATCGGGATGGCGTCTGAAGTAGTCATCGTGTTCGGCTTCAGCCGGAAAAAACCGCGTGAAAGGCGTTACTTCGGTTACAATAGGCTCCCGCCAAACGCCTTCCTGTTCCAATTCCCGCATGAACTCCCGGGTTTCGCGCTCTTGCCGCTCGCTATGGTAAAACACCACGGAACGATACTGCGTACCTACGTCGTCACCTTGCCTGTTGAGCGTAGTCGGATTATGGATGTAGAAGAACACATTGAGCAGCTGTTTAAAAGAGATGACCGTGGGATCAAACTCAATATGCACCACCTCGGCATGTCCGGTATTGCCCGTGCAGACCTGTTCATAGGTAGGATCGGCGGTCGTTCCACCGGCAAAACCCGATTTAACGCTCACGACGCCCCGCAAATCGGAAAACACCGCTTCCAGACACCAAAAGCACCCTCCTCCCAACGTCGCCCACTCGGTAGCCTGCTGCTTCCTGTCATCCATACGACGCCTCACCTCTGTCGCCTCTATTTGAAAATGCACCATCTACTGCTTTAAGAATGCGAAGTGACCGGCATCCACATGTTCGCTACGTCGGGCATAGCAGTAAACGCAACCAAAGCCGCAGCTGCCGTAAACCCCAATATCTCTGCTTTGCACACAGCTACAGGGCGACCGCTGCCCTCTATCTTTAGCACTAGTAACCCTGATCCCGAATAGTTCTTCGATTAGGGCGCCGTCTATACAGCTGCCCCGCTCAATGCCGTAAGGTGTCAGATCAACCACTTCAGCGCAACTCTGAATCTGCATGCCGTTTTCTGCAGCAATGCGTGCCAACATACACATGGTCGGTCCAAACTGTTCAT
>DUQB01000103.1 GCA_012838035.1 Bacillota bacterium
AGTTTCCACACACCCGATGGTTTAGCTTCGGTTCATGGCAGTGCGGACACTCTGCGATTTGCACCGGCGCTACCTTCCAGTTTGCCCTACGACTGCGCGTGCGAGCCTTCGAAAAACGCCTTTTTGGGTTGCCCACGCTTACTTCCTCCTCAATTCAACTCTGTCATTACAAAGCGCCTGGCCATACCAGTACGATACGCTTTTTAAACTTGCCTGCATGTGAGCCGCGGGGTCCGTATACGGACTACTCCTTACCGCCCTCTTTCTTCTCCTCAAGAAGGCGAGCTAAATCAGCTAGGCGCGGATCTATGGAGACCTGCTCACACCCGCATTTTCCTTCGTTCAGATCTTGCCCGCAGTGGGCGCAAAGTCCGGCGCAATCTGGTTTACACAGTGCTCTATACGGTAGTGTCAGAAGCGCATACTCCTGTATAGCTTCTGTGAGATCCAAAATATCACCGGAGTATGTGCTGACCTCGGCAAATATTTCGGCAGTCTCTTCATCCGCCTGCTTGCGTCCTGCGTTCCTTTCAAAAAACTCCTCTTCGAAAGGCGTTTGCAGCTGGAGCGAGAAGGGCTTTAAACACCGATCACAGTATAGCTCGACGTTACACGTGAGCGTACCGGCAACAACTAGACAGCGCCCAGTGTTGGTAACTTTCGCCTTTACATGTATTGGAGAGACTGCCTTTACATCATCGTCCCAATTGACGCTGAACGGAGGCAACTCGCTTTGGGTTGCCAGCGTGGCGCCTAAGCTCTTCCTTAGAGCACCAATATTGATCTTCATAAACTCACCCAGTCATTATAACGACACGAGTTCAGGCCTGTCAAGGCGTCGCGTACTCCGAGTACTAGTAGACAATGATTTCCGGGTTCCATTGGGCTGCTCTTTTTATGGCAGCCTGATGCTCAGGACATACTCTATTAGTTTCGTGCGTACGACTATCCAGGAAGTGCAGACAGATATGTCCCGGGAAATTATTCGTCGTAATGGAGGTTCCCCCATGCGGGTAGCCATTGATGCTTCCTGCAATGCGTCTACCGGCCACTTCGACGACTACCGCCCGGCGTTCCCAGCTCCATTTACCATTGTAGAGCTCTTTAAGAACAGCCGTATCTTCTGCCGTAAGAGGCTCTACGTCGGCATGATTGTGCCCATACAAGCGGTGCACGCGGAAGGAGCGTCCCGTCTCAACATCAATGATGCGAGCTACGCTCTTGGCGGGGAACAGGCGATCCGCCTCCGACCACTTCAGCAGCTCAGGCGTCAGGCTATCGGCAATTTCTCTCGCCTTCTGCGCATCCGACTTCTGTGCCGTCGTCAAAGCGGGCGTCGTGGTAACGGACTTGGGGAGGGGGATGATCAGCTTCTGCCCGATTTTAAGCACATCGGCATCTTTGATGTTATTAGCTTGAGCAATCATGTTTACAGTGACCTTATACTTTTTTGCCAGACTCCACAGCGTATCGCCGGCTTGGACCGTGTGGTACTGTTTGGGCGTAGTGCTGAAGATCGCCTGTAAACGTGTCCATGTTTGGTTCCCTACCGCACCGTCCACAACCAAACCTTCTGTGGTTTGAAACGCTTTCACGGCGCTGGTTGTTTGCGTATCGAAGGTACCGGTAGGTAAGACGGTCAAGTAGCCCAACTGATATAACGTCAATTGCAGCTGAAATACATTGTCTCCCTTATCACCGCTTTTTAGTACGGACGACGGTAAGGCGGCTTCGACACGCGCCATGGTTAGAAGGCTCAGCGTGGCGAAAAGCAACATAGCCGACAACCGCTTCACGACAAGGCTCACCTCACTGGCGACGGCCATCTGCCTAATAGGCGTCGTTCCCAGGCTACAGCCGTCTGTTTGCGTCGAATAGGCATGCTTAGTGATGCGCCACTTTTTGCAGTTCTTCTCTGCCCTTACGTACCACCCGTATGGTTCTATCGAGCTGATCGTGCAAGGCGGCCAATACCGAATCCGCATACTCGTTGGCCCCCATCTCGATGTCCAAAGCTCTGGCTTTGGCCTCAGCGATGATATTTTCCGCTTCCAGCGTCGCACGCCGCACCAACTCGGACTCACTCACCAGTTTCGCCGCGTACTCTTCTGCTTGCAACTTGATGCGATCAGCCTCCGCTTGTCCTTCCGACAGCACCTTGTCTTTCTCAGAGGTGAGCCACTCTGCTCGCTTGACCTCTTCGGGGATGGCATTACGGATTTTATCAATGAGATCAAGCGCGGCCTCGGCATCAATGAGAGCTTTGCCGGTCAACGGTATTTCTGGCGCCGAGTCTATCAGTTGATCGAGTTTATCGATAAGAATAACTAAATTCATCCGGTTCATTTTATTTACCCCTACCCTCCTGTTTTTTTATCCGCTCCGCCAATCGCGGCAGGACGCACTCCGGAACCCAACCTATCACGGAACCGCCAAACTCAGCTACCTCTCGTACAATACCGGAACTGATGAACGAGTACGCGTGGTTAGTCATGAGAAAGACGGTCTCAACTTCAGAAGACAGATGGCGATTAGCTTCCGACAACTTTAGTTCATACTCAAAATCGGAGACCGCCCTTAGACCGCGCACAAGCACCGTTGCCTCGCGTTTATGCGCATAGTCTACGGATAACCCGGAGAAGCTCTCACAGATTACGTTAGGCAAATGAGCTGTAGCCTCATGCAACATAGCCACACGCTCTTCCGCTGAAAACCACGTGTTGCGCTTGGTAGGGTTGATCAGGACGGCAACATATAAGGTGTCGAAAATTTTGGCGGCACGAGTGATGATATCGAGATGACCAAGCGTAACCGGATCAAAGCTTCCAGGATATACGGCGGTTCGCAATGAGTGTCTCTCCAATCGAAAATACGTACTGCACGAGCAGCGCGACTTAACGTTTATCACATACGGAGAAACGTGAGCGTTGTGTCTCCGTAACTCTTTTGCCGAATGCAGGCAAAATTCTCCACCGTTTGCGTCATATCCTCTTTATGGCCGTGCTCAAGTATGATGATCCCTGCCGGAGCCAGAAGGTTCAGTTCCAGCAAAAGCCGAGTTACCTGCGTTAATATTCCTTTGCCGTAAGGTGGATCCGCAAAAATAAGATCGAATTTTTTTTGCTGTTTATGGAGATACGTCAGCGCCCTTTCCACCGGTTGAACGAGTAATTCGGCACGGTGTTCCAGTCTCGTGTGCCGCAGATTATGGCGGATGCATTCTGCTGCAAAGGGGTTGCGATCCACCAAAACCGCGGCTCGCGCTCCGCGACTGAGCGCTTCAATGGCTAAAGCGCCACTGCCTGCAAATAGATCGAGCACCTGCGCACCGTCCAGATAAGGCGTTAAAATTGCAAATAACGACTCTTTCACCCGATCCGCTGTGGGCCGGGTCTGATCCCCTTTGGGGGCTCTTAGCGTCATACCTCTCATTTCGCCCGCAATAACACGCATTGCCATACTCCTTGTTTATTGCGGCAGTTGCCCAATAACGGTCGGAAAACATGCTCGCACATGTTCCAAGAGGGCCTGATGCCGCGGTTGCGATAAGCACGGATCCTCCTGCAACAAAACACCGGCGTCTTCCTGCGCGGCACGGATGATCGCCAGGTCATCCGGGAACCGCGCATACATCAGTTCGCCATAGCCCGACTGTTGCGTACCAAGTACTTCGCCCGGCCCGCGTAAACGCAAATCCTCTTCGGCTATCAGAAACCCATCGTCTGTGGAACGCATCACGCGTATGCGTTCCGCGCCTTGCGGCGTACGTGGGTTAGCGACTAGTAGACAGTATCCCGGCGCATCTCCGCGGCCGACACGTCCGCGCAGCTGATGCAACTGCGCCAAACCATACATATCCGCTTCCTCGATAATCATCACCGTCGCATTCGGCACGTCCACGCCTACCTCGATGACGGTAGTACAAATCAAGATATCGATGCGCCCTTGTGCAAAATCCCGCATAACCTCTTCCTGTTGCTGAACGGGCATTCTACCATGGAGTAAACCTAATCGCGCAGTATGCAACGGGCCGGCCTTTAAATACTGGAACGCCGCCTCCGCAGTCGTAGGCGTTTGAGCCGCCGTCTCTTCAGCAAACAGGCTTTCCTCTCCTCTAACCAAATCCTCCTCAATGCGCGGATACACAATATAGGCTTGGTGTCCGGCTGCGACTTCTTTTAGAACAAAGCGGTATAGATCGTCTCTTTTGGTCGGCGAGATCCAACGTGTATCAACCGACGTCCTCCCGGCAGGTTTGGCGGCGATGACCGACACATCCGTATCGCCCCAGAGGATGAGCGCCAGTGAACGCGGTATGGGAGTAGCCGATAAGTAAAGGCAGTGCGCTGGGTACCGTTGGGCCAGATAGCCGCGCTGACGTACGCCGAAACGATGCTGTTCGTCCACTACCAGCAGCCCCAAGCGAGAGTACGTCAACTCTAATACGGCTTGCGTACCAATTACGACATCGATCTCGCCTTGTTCTAATTGTTTATTGATGTGAGACGCGGCGTTACCACCTAAGTGCAGTGCGGTTCGGATACCCTGTTCGGCAAGATGAGCCTGCCAACGTACGTAATGCTGTTCAGCCAAAATGCGTGTAGGGGTAAGCAGCACAGCCTGCATGCCGTTGACACATGCCTTGGTAATGGCATACATGGCTACGGTGGTTTTTCCCGATCCCACATCGCCGTGCACAAGTCGCTGCATAGGCTGAGACCGTTCCATATCTCGTTTCACAGCGACAACAGCCTCGCGTTGTCCAGGTGTCAGTTTGTAAGGTAATAAGCTCTCCCATTGCTGTAATGAGAGAGTATCGCCTTGACAAGCTGACACGTTGCTCACATGCCTGTTTCGCCGACTCCAAGACATGGCGATGGCAATGCCCAGCGCCTCCTGATACGCTAAGCGCATCCGAGCCGCATCGGTTTGCTGCAGATGAATCGGATGATGCGTCCACTGAACAGCCTGGGATAAAGAAGGTAAACCTTGCCGCCGTAGCAGGTATGCCGGTATAGGATCGACTAAAGTGGCCAAGGCGGGCATGGCGGCATTCAGACATTTGTGCAAGAAGCGTTGCTGCAAGCCGCGCGTCAACGGGTATACCGGCAGGATTACACCTTGTTCCGCAGTCGGTGGTTTTTTTAGGTATGGGTGAACCATTTGCAAGCCGCGCACTCCATGCGAGACGGTACCTGCTACTAGAACACGGTCTCCTATGGCTACCGGAGGACGTGAAGCCAACCTTGCGGGCAGAAACCATATCAGAACCAACTCTCCCTCGTCACACCGCAAAGCCGCCTCACATAGGAACACTCCGCGTCGCCTAGTTCGACGCGTGCCCATAGCGCGTACAACTCCAACCAAGGTCGCGTTCTCTCCTGGTTGGAGTTGATTAGGTTGAGCCAGGCATGAGAAGTCTTCATAACGGAGCGGGCGTAGGTACAAGAGATCGCGTATGGTGACGACGCCGATTTTGCTCAATTGTCGCGCCCGAACCTTTCCCACGCCGGGCAGTCGCGTGACCGGATGATCGACGGTGATATGTGTTTCCCCAGTCTTTTTTGCCTGCATGACCGATCCCTTACTCCACTTCGGTAATAATGATCCCGACGGTACCCGGACCGGCATGGGTACCCACTACAGGGCCCAAGGGAGCCTGATACAAGTCGACTTCAGGCAGTCGTTCTTTGGTGATACTCGCCAGCGCATCGCGCTCCTGCGGATTTACCGCATCCATAACAGCGCATGCATACTTTCGTGCCTGCTTAACGTCGCTAAAAGCTAAGTCTACCAATCTGGCTTTTGCCTGCACCTTACCACGGACGCGGTCCGCAGCCGCCACTTCCCCGTCGTCCATGCACAGTACCGGCTTGATATTCAGCAGACTACCCACCACCGCTTGTGCTTTGCCGATACGACCGTTGCGCTGTAGATACTCCAACGTATCTACCAAAAAATAAATACGAGTCGATGCGATCATTTTGGCGCATCGTGACAGTATCTCTGTGACGGCAACGCCTGTGGCCGCCCAGCGAGCGGCATAGACGGCAGGGATCGCAACACCCATGGATACCGAGAAGGTGTCGATAACGTGGACGGTACGATCAGTTATCTGTTTGCTTGCCAAAACGGCCGATTGGTAGGTGCCGCTCAATTTACTGGAGATATGAAAAGACAAGATGGTATCGCCTGGGGAGCTATGCTCCTCGTAGATTTTGAGGAATTCACCCGGCGATGGTTGCGACGTATTGGGCGGTGTTTTGCTTTTCCTTATCTGCTCGTAGAAGAGCGCAGGGGTAATGTCGATCCTATCCTTGTAGACCATATCGCCGAAGTGGATTGTCAGGGGTACTACATGGATGTTCAGTTCAGCAGCCAGCTCCGGAGTGATATCTGAACTGGAATCGACAAAAATCCGTACGGCCATTGTAGGTTTACCTCCTACCGCGGCTTTTCAGCCGCAGACTAAATTGCGCTTTGAGCACACCAATGTGTGTTTCGCTCAAAGACATAGCGAAAAAAGTGAAGCAAAAAGCACACTACGCCTACCCCTGTAGCAACACGAAACGCAAGTCACAGGATGTAACGGGTAATGTGCCTTGAGGATCTACTCGACTGAAAGCAGATAATCGTATACGGGTTGGCCTCCAGGATAGATCTCCACGTCGACTGCGTACCTTTCGGCCAAAACGGCTTGCAAGGTTTCCGCCGTTTCTGCAGTAACGCTCTCGCCATAGTAAAGCGTGATCAGACTGCTATTCTCAGTCATAAGCTCGGCGATGAGATCCATGGTTACATCGTTGATGGACGTACCCGTCGTGAGGATCTTTCCACCACTAATGCCGAGGTATTCACCTTCTTTAATGACACGAGACTCAATTACGGCATCGCGCACTGCTACTGTGACCTCGCCGCACGCTATTTCGTCTATAGCCGCTTCCATCCTGCCGGCGTTTTCCTCTGCGCTTTCTTCAGGTGTGAAGCGCAACAGAGCGGCGACCCCTTGACAGAAAGATTTTGTGGGGATGACGATGACGGGAATAGGCGACAGGTGAGCGGCTTGCCGTGCGGTCATCAGAACGTTTTTATTATTCGGAAGTACCAGGGCCTTTCTCGCGCCGGACTCCCTAATTGCAGCTAGAATTTCCTCGGTACTGGGATTAAGCGTCTGACCACCTTCGACCACCGCAGTGCAGCCTAGACTCTTCATCAACTCGATACAACCCACACCGTTGGCGACAGCTATGACGGCTGTGCTTACCGGTTGCGGAGCAGGTTGAACAGGTTTTTCGTCCGGCAATGTCATGTCATGCTCGTGCTTTGCAGCTTCGCGGTTCTGTTCTTCCATGTTGTTGATATGAATATTGAACAGATCGCCGCGTACTCCGCAAAGCTCCAGTACCGTACCCGGGTGATTGGTATGCACATGCACCTTCACCATGTTCGGCTGCCCTACTACCAACAGACTGTCACCCAAGTCTTCCAGATCACGTTTGATACCGGCTTGATCGATATTGACACCTTTTACGATAAACTCGGTACAATAGCGATAAACAACCTCTGTTTCCTGAATTCCGGTTTTGGGAGAGTCGGAAACAGAGGTTGAAGCGGAATGCTCTTCGACACTATTGATGGTGCTCTGCGCAGCAGTGCCGGAGGCCTGCATCGACGCGAGCTCAAGTTCTTCCGGTGAGGCTTCGCCATTGAGCGCGCTAAATGCTCCTTTAGCCGCAACAACCAGACCCTCTCCTCCCGCATCCACTACGCCGGCCTCTCGCAGAGCCGCCAGTAAATCGGGGGTATGGGCCAGAGTGTCGATTGCAGCCAACAATGCGCCCTCCAGAACGGCAAGTAAGTCGCCGCCGCGTTTCGCCAAACGCATCGCTTCCGCTGCAGCTTCCTTTCCCACGGTAAGGACAGTACCTTCAACCGGCTTTATTACGGCGCCATACGCGGCCTCAGCCGCTTTGACCAGAGCCTGAGCCAGCTCAACGGAATCGGCTTCTTCTAAGCCCTTGACACCGTCGGCAAAACCCCTGAGAAATTGGGACAGAATTACGCCCGAATTACCTCGGGCTCCCATCAATGCGCCTTGCGCCGCGCTTTCCGCCAACTCACCTATGGAATTGCTGTTGGATGCCAACACCGCTTCTACAGCCGAACTGAGCGTAAGCGACATGTTGGTTCCGGTATCTCCATCGGGAACGGGAAACACGTTCAGCGCATTGACCCTGGCTTTTTCGGCTTCAAGTCTAATCGCTGCGGATTTGGCCATGTTTCGGAAAACACTACCAGTAAGTTTATCCAATACGGCATCACCTAGTAACTCAAATGGCGTTAGTATTCGATGGCATTTAGCATTATTCCTCTTGCCTTCACCGTGTTACATATATGCTAGACACCATGAATTCAGCATGCTAGAATATGGAGGATGCCCTTCTCCCAGTATTATGTGCATTACGCACTAGGTCCCCGGGAGTCATGGCATCACCAACAAGTTACCATAAAAACATGAAATGTGGAACGGTGGAATCACAAACGGGTCGGTATCCTGAGCTTTTTCAGGTAAACGAGAGCTCAGTCCTTTCCACTGGAACTAAGGCGACCGGTGCGGAACCGGAAGCGCCCAACCATCCAAAACAACCTATGGATGCAATGTAGAAGGACGAAAATGTTAGAAGTACCTTGCTCCCGAACCATCTAACCGTTTTCGATAAGGAGGCTGACATAGTGGCAAGGCAGTGCTTCGTCTGTTCAAAGCAGACTATGAGCGGTAACGCAGTAAGTCACTCGAACCGTAAGGTACGCCGGAGATGGCAGTGCAACCTGCAGAGAGTCCGAATTATGGTCAAAGGTACGCCGCAGAGAGCATTTGTATGTTCTCGGTGCCTTCGGTCCAACAAAGTGGAACGCGCCATATAGGCTTAGGATGAGCCATGGCTGCGTTTGGGTAGGGTATGTCTCTACCCTTTTCTTTTTGTTGTGTTCTCCAGGTGGACGCAAGGCGTATTATCTCAGAGAGATTCGCTGGCGTACGACGCTATATTTACTTACCATAAGGGACAACCTTGCGGTTGTCCCTTATGGCGGAACTGCGGGCGTATGTTCTTGATCCCTACCCCAGAATATAGGTCACCAGCCATGCCCGTGAGGGAATATTGGTTTTGCATATAGAATATACTGAGCTTGCTTAGACGGTAATCTCCGGCGGCAACACCTTCCTCTATAGTATTGCTCCGCAGTATCCCTTTCGACTCTCGACATCGTCAGTATATCTCGCGCGAGAACGCTTGTCAAGCTATATTTGTATGAACGTTATAATGTTAGTTACATATAGTAACTTCACCACAAATAGAACACGGTCGTTCAACACAGTGGACGACCGGCGCAGAAAAGGCAATTGACAGATAGCTGCGTTCTTTTACCCGGTAATCGTTATGTCAAACCTGCACGTGCGGCCTTAGCGATGGCTTTCAGAGCCTGGGCAGGAGCCGGCGCGCCGAAGACGGCTGACCCGGCGACAAGAACACGTGCACCGGCACGCACTAGAGGTGCAGCCGTATTTATATCAACACCACCATCGACTTCTAAAAGGCAGTCTGCATGTGCAGCCTCTATCATACGGCGAACTCTTTCCACCTTCGGCAGCATGCTCGCAATAAACTTCTGCCCGCCGAATCCGGGGTTGACGGTCATTATGAGCACCAGATCCAGGTCGTTGATCACCCATTCAAGGACATCCGGCGGCGTGGATGGATTAAGAGAAACGCCGGCCTGCATACCGGCAGCTTTGATTTGTTGGACAACGCGGTGCAAATGTGGACAAGCTTCCGCATGGACGGTAAGCACATCGGCACCGGCTGCGGCAAAGGCATCGATGTACCTTTCCGGTTCTACTATCATTAGATGAACGTCAAGCACTTGGGATGTGACTTTATGTAATGCAGCCACTACCGGTGGTCCAATCGTGATGTTGGGTACAAACGAACCGTCCATTACATCAACGTGCAACCACGGCGCATCGGCTACCGGCTTGATACTCTCCGCCAGAGCGGCAAAATCGGCGGAGAGGATCGATGGAGCGACAATGATGTCAGTAGCGGTTGAGTTCATTCTCTTCAACCTCCTTGAGAAACTGCAGATAGCGGTAGTACCTGCCGGCATCGATCTGGTTCATTTCCACCGCTTCCCTCACGACGCACCCTGGTTCACTGCGGTGCATACAGCCCGCAAACCGACACTGTAATGCCGGATCCTCGAATTCAGGATAAAGCAAGGGTAACTCCCGCATAGTCAGCTGCGCAAACTCCAACACGGAGAATCCGGGCGAATCGGCAACCCAACCGCCTTGCGGCAACTGCAGCAGTTCCACCTGCCGCGTCGTATGACGCCCACGCTTCAGCTTCCGACTTACTTCGCCCGTTTCACGCTGAAAACCTGGTGACACACTATTGAGCAGACGTGATTTACCTACACCTGATGGTCCGGAGAGAATACTCACCTTGTCTTTCAATATAGTCGCCAGTTCAGAAATACCTGCTCCGTTAACCGCGGATGTGGTTAACACTCGGCACCCCGCCTGTTGATAAGTCTCGATCATCTGGGGGTCAGGGTCCAATAGATCCGTTTTGGTTAGGCAAAGCGCGGTTGCTATCTTCATATGCCGCGTATGAACCAAAATCCGATCGATAAGCTCAAGGTTGGGACTCGGATTGGTTACGGCCTGCACGATTACGCAGAGATCGATATTGGCTATAGCCGGACGAACCAACTGATTAACCCGTGGTAAGACCTCTTTGACGACATAAACGCCGTCTACCTCGTGGAGCAAAACCTTATCTCCGGGCAATACGGGTTCGCGGCGACCGCCGGCGCCACGCGGCTTTAGGCGACCGGCAATTTTACACTCATGAATTTCTTGATCGTCTATACAGACTCGGTAGAACCCGCCTACCGCTCGCAGTACCACTCCGGGTACGGCCTGATGCGTCAAGAAGTCACCTCCCTCAACCTTACCTACGGTAGCTACGAATACTGAAACAAGCCGGAGCATCAGCGGCTTACCGTTCCGCGCGCACCGGCTTGATACTCCGCTTTACGTATTGAACGCGCAGTCCGCTTCTTTTACAATGCGATCTCCTGGAAGAGATTGCCGTCAAAATACACTCGAGCAACCGGGTTGCCGCCGCGCACCCGCACATCTACGCTGACGACTTCGCCACTCTCTTTCACACCCTGATACCAAATGCGTGTGCCGAAATCATCGATGGTCTCTATGATTACTTCGGCGCCGGCTCCAAGCTCTGCCGGAATCGTAATGGTGCGAACGATATATCCGCCGCCATCGGAAGACAACAACTGCGGTCTTATTTCCAGCGGAGCGTAGATGAGATCAACGCTGCTGCCGGTTGCCACCTCGGTGCCCGGTTGAGGATTCTGATCGTAAATGGTACCGGGAATGGCGGAAGGTTCCGGTTCGGAATATGTTGCACCTACTTGCAGTCCCAACGCTTCAAGCCGTTCTTGTGCGGCGCTCACCGTCAATTCCCGCAAGTCGGGCACGACAATAGTCATTCCTTGCTGATCATCAGCCACAATGACTAGATCTACCTTTTCGTTTTTAGAAAGCCTACTGCCTCCGGCAGGATCTTGTCGGATGACATTGCCCGGACCGCCGCCGGGTTGACTCTCCTCCTCCACGGTTCCTACCTGCAATCCGACTTGATTCAGGCGCGCCGTAGCGCTTGCGATCGGCAATCCGAGAACGTCGGGCACAACGACGTATTCAGGTCCTTTACTATAGGTGACCCGAACATCTTGACCCAAGCGTACCCTGCGGTTTTCTCGCGGATCTTGGTTGATGATATGGTTCACAGGCACGTTTGGATCGTACACGGAGTGTTCTTCAACCAGATTAAGCCCGACTTCCTTTAGAACGATTTCGGCATCGGCAAGGCTTAAACCGACAACTGAAGGCACACGGATGTCATTGGGGAACAAATACCCCGGCAACGCCGTTCCCGCCCAAAATAGTCCTCCAAGAAACGATACCATGGCAATTGCCCAAAGCCAAACATTGCCACTCTTTTTTCTCCGCCTTTTTGCTATGCGTTGCGGCACGACGTCACCCTCCGGTACGCGCAATAATGAGGTTTCGCCTATATTGACCGGCGTCATGGGCTGCGTGACCTCGTCATCGCTGGGCACGGCCTCGTACTCCTCACCTAAGCTGCGCAATTCGCGCAGCATCGCGCTTGCAGACGGATAGCGCTGCGATTCTGTTTTAGCCATAGCCTTCAAAATGATCCGCTCGAACTCTTGCGAGACTTGCGGATTGTGCTGTCTGGGCGGTACAGGTTGCTCCTGCAAGTGTTTGAGCGCGACAGAAACAGGGCTCTCTCCTGAAAAAGGCACGTTACCGGTGACCATTTCATAGCACAACACGCCCAACGAGTAGATGTCCGACGCCGTCCCCACCGGAGCCCCGCGCGCCTGTTCGGGCGAGAAGTAGTGCACAGAACCGATCACCGTTCCCGTCTGGGTTAATGAGGAGGTTGCAGCGGCACGTGCGATGCCGAAGTCGGTCACTTTAACCCTTCCGTCATAGGTGATCAGAATGTTGTGCGGCTTTACGTCTCTATGCGTCAGATTTTGCCTGTGGGCGGCCTCAAGCGCTTTGCAAATTTCGCCGGCAATAAATACGGCTGTTTTATTCGGCAACGGTCCCTCTTGCTTAATAATCTCCTTGAGATTGCGACCTTCGACAAACTCCATGACGATATAGTAGATCTTGCCCTCTTCGCCTACGTCGTAAATATTCACCACGTTAGAATGAGACAGACTGGCAGCCGTTTGCGCTTCCCGACGGAAGCGTTCTACAAAGTCGTTATCACTGGCATATTGGGGCCGTAGCACCTTCAATGCGACGATGCGACCTAATAGTAGATCGCGCGCTCTGTAGACCACGGCCATGCCGCCTTCGCCTACTCGCGCTATGACTTCATATCGATTGGCAATGATTTTGCCGATCATAGCTGTGTCCACCTACTCCCTGTAACGCTGTCACTCTTTGGCCGCTTGTATAATCGTTGCCACAATCGGCGCGGCTTGATGTCCGCCTTGCCCGGCGTTCTCCACGACGGCGGCGACTGCTAGCGTACGATCTTTTACCTTTGCAAAGCCAATAAACCAGGCGTGATCCTTACCTAAAGGGTTTTGCGCAGTACCCGTTTTTCCGGACACTGCTACGCCGCTGACGGCAGCCCGTCGACCGGAACCATTGGTGACCACCGAACGCATTGCTTCAGCGACATATTGCACGACACCTGCCGATATGACCCGGTTTTTGGCGACAGAAGGCTTCACGATCTGTTCCCCTACGGATTCTATCAGATAAGGTTGCACCGCGTATCCACCATTGGCGATTGTTGCCGCCAGCATCGCCATATGCAAGGGCGTAACCCAGGCTTCGCCCTGCCCGATGCTGATTTGCGCAACGGCACGCGGACTGGAAAGGTCTCGCAGACTAGGTAAATGGCTCGCTGCTGCAGGTACCGGTAGTTGAGGCGTTTCTAACATGCCGATGCGCTCCGCTAAAGCGCGTATGGCGGCTCCGCCGGTTGCCAGACCCACTTGAACGAACACCACGTTGGATGAGTAAGTGAGAGCGCCGTTCAGATCCAATCGTCCGTGTGATGAGTTCTGGAAGTTGCTGATCGTAAAACCGTCTACCGTATACGAGGAGTTGTCCTGAAATATCTGGTTAACCGAGACCGAATTGGTTTCCAGCGCAGCTGCCAATATCAGCGGTTTAAAGGCTGAACCCGGTGGGTACCTACCCTGAAACGCCCGGTTAAACAGAGGTTCGCCTTTTACATCCTGAAAAATGTCTTCGGTCATGTTATTTGGGTCAAAGTAAGGCGTGCTGGCTGCGACCAGTATGGCGCCGTCATCAGCATCTAGTACGACGACTGCGCCTGAATTACCCGCCAACCCCTCTTCAGCCGCTTTTTGTAATTTAGGATCGAGCGTAGTTTTTATGTCCAATCCTGCTTCAGGCGGCTGCAGTAAACCAGATAATAGACCTCTATGCGCCCGGGTCGAACCGCTCAGTTCCGTATCGTAGGCCTTCTCCAGTCCGGTTTTACCAAACCGGGTGCTCATATAGCCGATGGTTTGAGCGGCTGAAAGAGGAGCCGAATATTCTCTACGATACATATTATTCTCAAGCACGCTGGTTACCAAGGGATTGCCGTAGATGTCCAATATCCGTCCTCTGGCAATACGCAACTCTGCAATGATATGCCGCGGATTGCGCGCATCATTTGACAAGGCTTCGCCTTTAAATACCACCCAGTAGCCCAGCCAAGCCCCCAGTACAATAAAAACCGTGATGAATGCAAGCTGTACTTTGCGGATATTCAGTTCCACGCGCCCACCTCCGCCGAACTCTTAAAAGGCATGATCGGCCCGACGGGAACACTGGCGGAAAGGCTGTACATCAAGCCTAACTGGGCAAAGCTGGTCAGTAAGGAACTGCCGCCATAGCTGAGGAACGGCAGCGTGACGCCTGTAACCGGAATGAGTCTGGTTACACCGCCTAGAATGAGTAACGCCTGCACGCCCAGTAAAACCGACAACCCCATCCCCACTAGAGCTTGAACGCTATCGCCGTGCAAAGCGGCGTACCTTAGCCCGCGTGCAACCAGAACCATATACAGGCATATGATGGCAATACCGCCGATAAGTCCTAACTCCTCCACTAAGGCTACGAAGATGAAGTCGTTGACCGCCGCGGGCACCAATTGAGGTGAACCCAGCCCTAATCCTGTGCCCAATACGCCACCTGCCGCCACCGAGAACAAGGCCTGCACTATTTGGTACCCCCGGTTTTGGAAATAAGGCCAGGGATTAATCCACACCACAAAGCGGGTTCGCACATGATCAAAAAACGTGTAGGCAAGCAATCCGCCGAAGGCGACCATCAAGGTGCCGATGCCCAAATAGAGCATCCGACCGCTCGCTACGTACACCATGGTGACAAAAACGCCGAACAAAAGCAGAGCGCCGCCTAAGTCGCGTTGTACGACGAACATGAACATGAAAAGCAGCCACATGACCAAAAGCGGACCGAAATGGCGGGTAGAAGGAATGCGAAGAAAACCGAATCGCTTGCGCGGCGCGGCCAAGAACTCTTTAGACTCCGCCAAGTGTCCGGCTAGACTGGCCACAACCAACAGTTTTACGACTTCAGAAGCTTGAAAGCTTGCCCTGCCTATGCGGATCCATGCTTTAGCGCCGCCCACCTCTCTGCCGAAGATCAAAGTAAGGAGTAGAAGAATGGCGCCTACGAAAGCCCATACATACTTGAGATCGGCAACGGTGTTCCAATTACGGAAGCGACTGGCCACAGCGAACACGATGGTACCCAACACGACCCATTGCGCCTGCTGCCAGCCTAATTCGGGATCAATGCGCCAAATTTCAGCTAGCCCCAATCCTACCAGGACGGAGAGCGTCGGCAGCAATACGATGTCGCCTTTTTGTCTCGTCCAGAAATGAAGAAAGATGAACGAGCACACATAAAAGGCCATGGCGGTATAAGCTCTGGTATCGAGAGTGTCGCCCGCCAGATGTACCAGTACCTGCGCTAAGGCTCCGCTTATCAATCCCAGAAGCAGCAAACCGCTGCCCCTCATAGAAGGTCCTCCTTACCAATGTCGGCTACGATGACGGTAATATTGTCGGGACCGCCGCGTGCATTCGCTGCTGCGACCAGTTGCTCAGCCGCTTTTTGCGGATCCGGCGTAGTTAGAATATGTTGAATCTCTTGGTCCGTCAGCACGACATTGAGCCCGTCGGTACACAAAAGAAGCCGATCGTACAGTGCCAAATCGATCTCGCCCAAATCAATGTCAATATGGCCGGATACACCGAGCGCGCGTGTGAGCAAATTACGCTGCGGATGTGTCCGGGCTTCATTCTCCGTCAGTTGACCGCTGCGCTGTAACTCCGCTACGACAGAGTGATCGTGAGTCAGCCTTTTGAGTATACTATGGCGTAGAAGGTATAAACGGCTGTCTCCCACGTGAGCATAGTGCAGTTTGCCGTTATCAATGCGGGCAACGGTAGCGGTGGTCCCCATACCCGCCTGCGTAGTATCTGCCTTGGCTCCTCTAATAATGAGGTCGTTGGCATGTAACAAACACGCGCGCAATGCGCTAGCAGGTTCATCCCATCCAGGCCAATCGGCCAGAGCGCTGATCACCAGTCTGCTGGCAACTTCCCCGGCTGCATGCCCACCCATGCCATCAGCTACCGCCAATAGCTTGGGAGCCACGTGGTAGTCATCTTCATTCAGATGCCTAATCCGCCCCACGTGAGTTTCCGCCCCTACGTGCATTTGTTTCACTCCTCAACGGCAAAGCTGGTAGAGCCTATATCGATGATATCGCCAGGTTGGATTTGAACCGCGCCGCTGATACGCACGCCGTTCACCCTGGTCCCATTGGTAGCGCCCAGATCCTCAAGGACGATACCGTTCGGCGTTGCTTTCATACGCGCATGAAAGGCTGATGCAAAAGGATCTTCCAATCGGATATCGTTACCAGGGGCACGTCCCAATGATAGGAGTCGGCCGACCGTAATCGGGGCGCCGGGTTCCATCCTCTTTTCACCTTTAGGTTCTTTTATCCAGACATTGTGGTCGCCTTGCAGTAAGCGCAGAACGCCGAAAATTTCCGGCTGTTTGGGCTTTGGCGGCGGTACAGGCGTTGCTTTTGTTCTTGGACGATCATCCGGCGCATTTGTTCTTGCCAGCACTTTTGCCAACGCAATCATAAACAGCATCAAGACGACCAGCATCCCGACGCGTCCCAGGACAAACAGCTGATCGATCATCTACTCGCCCCCTTGTACATGCAGTACAAGCCGCGTCGATCCCAACTCAATGATATCACCAGAATGAAGTGACGCCTGACTGACAACACGGCCGTTTACACGCACGCCGTTCATGCTGTCGGTATCTATGATCACTAGACCTTCATTGGTGCGCTCTAAGCGCGCATGCATGCGTGATACCTTCTGATCGCGCAGCTGGATGTCGCAACCCTGCCGTCGGCCGATTGTGGCTGGTACATTGACGGTAAAGTCGGTTCCGCTATCTGGTCCGCCCTCAATGCGGATCATCAGCGTGTACTGACGTTTGCCCGCTCTATACATCTGAGTGCTTTGCATGGATTCAGCCTCGGATTCAGTGCGACGCGTCCGATACCGACCGGTATGTCCGTCTTCTTGTGCGGCCTTTTCACCGCTGCCGGCGACATCGCTTTCCACAGCGACCTCAGCACTTTCCTGTTCTTCTTCGCTCTCAACAAACAAGGCCTCGATGCGGGTTTCGCCGCGCTTCAGAGATTCTTCCACGGCAAAACGCACCTCAATGGGACCAGAGAAGGCATAACCCTGTCGCTGTGCCGCGGCACGTACATGGTTGGCCAAGTCTTGGGTTAACGTGCCCAGTAGACTCTCAAGCTCGGCATAATCTTCTTTGCAGACATGGATATCAAATACGTTGGGTACATAGGTGCGCTGTACGCTAATACGTTGCTGCTCCTCCATAGCGCGTACCATGCGGCGTGCGATCTCAATCGGCTGGACGCTTTCACGCGGCCCAAAGAATCGTTCAATGTTTTCCTCAAGCCACTTCTCTATGCGTAACAGCAAATTCAACCTTGCTCACCTCATTCGGCGGGCGCGCAATTGCCCGCAAGCTGCGTCAATTCCGGTACCCTTTTCCTTACGCACCGTTACTTCCACCCCATAACCCCTAACAATTCGGGCAAATTCGGCAGTTCCCTGCTCTGAAGGGCGTGAAAAGCCTTTTTCACTGACGGGATTCACCGGAATTAAGTTGATATGACACAACATACCGCGTACCAATTGAGCCAACTGATGCGCATGCGCGGCTTGATCGTTCACATTGCGCAACAATACGTATTCAAAAGTAACGCGTCGTCCGACTGCCGCGATATATTCCTTGCAGGTCTCCATTAGCATTGCTATCGGGTACTTGCGATTAATAGGCACTAATTGGTTGCGCAGATGATCATTGGGCGCATGCAAGGAAACAGCCAAATTCACTTGCAGCTTTTCACCGGTGAGCCTTTTAATGCCGGGCACTAAACCTACCGTAGAAATGGTGAATCGCCGAGCGCCCATCGCTATGGCGGCGCGATCGTTCATTAGGCGTAGCGCGGCCATCACATTGTCGTAGTTGGCCAATGGCTCTCCCATACCCATCATGACCACGTTGGTAAGTCGTTCGCCGCGGATTTGCTGTGATACGAGCAACTGACCGATGATTTCGCCAGGCTGTAGATTGCGCGCAAAACCGCTCTGGCCGGTAGCGCAAAAAGCGCAACCAACCGCACAACCGACCTGCGACGACAAACATGCGGTCATGCGCGGCATGTCCGGGATTATTACGCATTCAACATGTTGACCGTCATCCAGCTGAAGCAGATACTTGCTCGTTCCATCGGCAGCGTTCTGTGTTTGTACTACTTGTGGTAGTGACACTCGCATTTCACTTCGTAGTTTATCACGTAAAGCCGCCGGTAGGTTGACCATCGCCGAAAAATCATATACCGCCTTATCATATATCCAATCAAACACCTGCTTGGCGCGATACCTTGGTTCACCCATGCCTTCCAGCCTGGTGGTGAGTTCCGCCAAGTCCATACCTATGATGTTGGGTCGAATACGTACATCCATCCTTGCTTACGCCTCCATAGGATAGTAAGTAGCGCTACATCGTCATTAGAGCAATTACATCATAGAGTGTGCGCCAAAGCCTACATGTGATTATGTAAACCGGCCTCGACCACGCTGAACCAGGATGGTTGTACAATTCATCCTGCTAGTATTTCTGCATATCGCATGGCTTTCCTCCAAGCGCTCATTCGGCATGAATTACTCTTCCCTCCTGGAGATGGAATCACGGATAAGCAGAAAGGGAAGAATAGCGTTTCGAGCGGATCGCAAGCCAAATTCATGGGCAAACCCTATGGTCGGTTCTTCGTTTCCGCGACAAAGGTTGATACCGCTTGCCAAGGAGGGCGCGACATTGGGTAAGTCTACCAGAGTATACTTTCTGACAGCTTATGTTGAGTATCTTCTGGATCGCGGCATTCGTACCGAAGAGGTTTACTTAGGAGATGCCAGTCGCTTTCTGCGTTATTTATTGAGTACGGTCACTGATGCTGATATTGACCGGTACATAAAAAAGCAGACGGCCAGTGTCGGTTATGCCAAACGCTTGCGCAGCTCTTTACGCAAGTTCTACCATTTTGCGCAGGAGTGCCTCGATATTCCCCAAAATCCTTTGACGGCGAAGAAGAACTCCGCCATATCTTAGACCCATTGTTATGATATCATGATCGGTGAAGTAAGTGTGCTGGTGCTTGAAGTAAATGTGCGACTCAAGCTTGACAACAAGATTGCTTCCACCGTATAATACAACTTGTTGCGGCTGCGGGGTGTGGCTCAGCTTGGCTAGAGCGCTGCGTTCGGGACGCAGAGGCCGGAGGTTCAAATCCTCTCACCCCGACCACAATACTAAATAGGAAGCCTGGTTATGCCGGGCTTTTTTCTTTTTTCTTCAGACCGCCCAACGTGGCGGTTTTCTGTCTTACCAATGCAGTATCCGGCCCTATGCAAAAGTAGTGCAATGACGCTATGCAAAAAAGAGAGCATCTTTGCTGATATTTTTTCTGCAAATCAAAGGAAATTGGTTTGCGGCGACGAACACTTGCATAACCCTATGATAGCGGGAGTATCAACACCTGCCGTCGGATCACTCTGTAATACGAAAAAAGGCCGTTACATGGGGCCAATAGAGTGATCCTGCGCAAGTTGTCAGAAGAATCGATTGACGAAAGGAGGTGCGAACTCACATCAACTACACGATGTTCCGTATGGTACGGGTACTCGCAATAAATATGGGAAGGAGATTGAAAATGAGAAGATGCACTGTTGCCACCTTCACAGCCATTTTGGTCATGAGTATCTTCGCAATAGCAAGCGCTCAGGTCGTCCTTGATTATGCGGTGGTCGGATTTGAGACCGTACTGCCCTTTCACTCCGAGTTGATCGATGCGTTCAATGCAAGTCAATCCGCCATCCATGTAAATATCCGCAATTACGCGGGCGACAGTGAGAACGTTATGCTGGAAAAGCTGGCGGTGGAACTTGCTACAGGCACCGGTCCGGACATTCTCTACTTCAACGACAAGGCGCTGCCTGCGTTTGCGGCAGCCGGCGCATTTGCCGATATCACCTCCTTCATCAACAGGGACCTGTCGAAAGAAATCGATGACTTCTTCCCCACCTCCGTCAACGCCTATAAAATCGGGACGGAGATATATGGGCTACCTGGAGTTCTGCACACATTAACCATATACTATAATCAAGACTTGCTTGATCAGGCCGGTGTACGCTATTCTCCGAATTGGACCCTGGATGATTTTACCACCGTTGCGCGCAGAACGACTCGGATAAATGCCGAAGGAATTACCACGCAATGGGGTCTCAACGGCTTCAATTGGTGGCCTGCCTTCCTTCCGTTCTTATGGATGCATGAAGGCGATTTCTTTACCCCAGTGATGCCGGAACGGCAAACATTCATTCCGCGAGCCAATGCGCCACAGAGCATTCAAGCGTTTTCCTGGCTGCAGATGACGGTAAGTGAAGGCCTCCATGGCGGCGGCTTCAGTGGAGGTACGGCGGCCTTGCGAGTCTCCAACAGTTCGGAAGGCAACTTTACATTCGGCGAGAACTGGGATTACGGACATATCCCCCTTGGTCCCTCAGGCACCCGTGCATCGCGCATCTCGTCCACGGGATGGGTTTTGATGCAAGCCTCCAAACACAAGGAGGAGGCATGGGAGGTCATGCGCTACCTCTTCCGTGCTGAGAATATCTATAGGTTTGCCGAATTATCAAACGGCTTAGGCAGCCGACGCACTGTTGTTGCCAAGATGGTGACTCAAAGCAACCTGCTCACCAAGCAACATAAATCCACTTTGCTGGAAATCCTGGAATACAGTCTGCCGCACCCCTCGTGCGCCGTGAGCGTCACCTCCATTGAGAATGCCATCAGAACCTGGTATTCTCGGTTGTACTCAGGGCAGATCGATGCGTTGACCATGGGCAACTCGCTGCAATTCGATCTGCAGGCTCTAATCCAGTAATTTAAGATGTCGCGCGCGAGCCGACTTCGCTTGTTTGAAGTCGGCTCCTCACTGGTTCAAAGCGGTTACAACTCAGAACAAGGAGCGAAATGATGAGCAAGACTAAAACAACCTTGAAAGACATTGCCGAGAGAGCGAATGTATCCATTGCCACGGTGTCTCGCGCCCTGCGCGATGATGCTCGTGTTGCCGAAAGTACTCGCCGCTACATCATGCAGATCGCTCAGGAAATGGGCGTGTCGCTCCAATCTGAATTGACCAATGCAGTCGGACCAGTCGTAGTACACGTGCTGGATACCGGTTGGGGCTCCTTTTTTGAAGAGTCTATTCATGAACTGACACGTTACGGAGAAGAACACAACTTTGAGGTGATAATCGAACGCGTCCGGCGACATGAGCCGGTGAGCGGCGCTATAGCCAAAGCGCGCGACATGAAGGAAGGCGTGGTCGTCTTAGGGACTTGGGATAATATCAACGAAACAGAAGCTGAGCAGATTGGGAACCTGAACGTACCGGTGATCCTGATCAATCGTTATATCGGCACGCGAGCCGCCAGCGTCACCTTGGACGACTTTGCCACAGGTTGGACCGTCGTCGAGTACCTCACTAACTTAGGACACGAACGCATAGCCTATTTACCGGGAGTACAGTCGTCTACCAGCATGCAGGATCGTCTTAGAGGCTACCGCGCCGCTCTGGAGCGTAAAGGGTTGTATCGTCCGGAGCTGTGCGCAACGCCGTTGACCGGCGACATTCTAGAGTGGGCATGCCAATGCGTTAAACGGCTACTAGACCTGCCTGAGCCGCCGACAGCAATCTGGACGTGTAACGATGTTGCCGCCAGCGCAGTTATCGTCACTCTGAAAACTCAAGGAATACACATTCCCGAACAGATCTCGGTCATTGGTCACGACCACTTGCCTTCGCACAATATCGGCCTCACCACCTTCGGCTTCCGCTTCCGGGAGCTCGGTTATCATGTTGGTCAATTGGCGGCAGGTTACTTGCGCGGCGAACTGACCGGCACCGTTCGCATCAGCGTCGAGTCAGAATTCATTAGCGGCAACACTGCCGGTCCAGCTCCCGATTAGTTCGGCGCTAATGCATAAAGACATTCACACCTCGCAAAAACAGAACCCACCGATAGCATCCGGTGGGTTCTATTTACTGCAAAACGTTGTTAACCTAGTTCTGTTGCTTCTTCTGCCTTTGCTCCTGCTGTTTCTTCGCCTGCTCATATGCCGCAGCGTTCTCCTGCGCTTGAGAGCCGAATTCACTTGCGGTTTCATACTGTGTTTTGGTCATACCCGCCTGTTGCTGTTGCTGTTGTTGGCGGTTCGCCCTCTTGGTCTTGTTTTGCTTCTGATCCAAGCTCTTACACCTCCCTTTTGCTCGCGACTAGTATGAGCATAAAGGGTCGAATTAGATACATCCCGCCACATTGGATCAGTGCGCGGCATCAGTCGTCAGTTGCCTGATGCGCTCGGCCGTCATCTGAAAGTCACACGGTTTGACCAGGAAGTACTTGGCTCCCAGCGTTATAAGGCGTTGCTGTATATCGTCCGTAGCCAAGGCTGAATGAATGATGATGTTGGTTTTCTTGCGCTCGTCTTCGCTCAGTTGCTCAAGCACGCCTACGCCATCAAGCAGCGGCATGGTTATATCGAGCAATACGACGTCGGGCTGCAGTTTCCTGATGCGACGTAAGGCCTCCAATCCGTTATTTGCGACAGCCACAACCTCCATGTCCGGCAATATGTTCAGATAATCCCGCAGACACTCAGCCAATCGAGTATCATCGTCCACAATCAGAACTCGGATCATCAATAGCGCTCCTATGAGTTACGTTCTAATACGGCCAGATAGAAACCATCGCTCTCATGGCTCGGCAATAGTTGGAGTTCAGCTTTATGTACTTCCGGATGAGCTGCTGTCAAAGATGCTGCAACTTCCTGTAAATGGTCCAAGCTCCCCCTACGCCACTCGGGCTGATCAATAAGAAAAGCGGCTATTTGCTGTTGGTTTTCTTCCGGCTCTAAGCTGCACGTGCTGTAGACCAATCTACCCCCCGGCCGTAGCATTTGGGCGGCTGCGGCCAACAACCTCTTTTGCACCTGCACCAACTCTTTTTGGTCTTGGGGCTGCAAGCGCCACCGCAAATCAACACGGCGGCGGAGCACACCGGTACCGGTGCATGGCGCGTCCAACAGAATGCGATCGAACCTATGCTGCCAATCGGGCGGTACCACTTGACTATCGCCTTGGCGCACTTCAATGCTCTTTAGGCGCAAACGTCCGGCGGTAGCTTTCACCAAGCGGCAACGGTGCGCATGTAACTCCATGGCGATCACTCTACCGCAATCCCCCATCAGCTGGGCGATATGCGTCGCCTTTCCACCTGGAGCGCTGCACATGTCTGCGACAGTTTCACCAGGTTGGGGATTGAGCGCGTGCGCGACCAATTGTGAACTGACGTCCTGCACGACGAACCAGCCTGCTGCGTAACCGGGTATATCAGCTGGTTTCATGCCGGCGTCCACAATGACGGCTTCCGGTGTCGGACCCAATTGGGCTGAGATGCCTTGGCGCCCCAAACGAGCCAGAAATTGGCTGCGATCAATTTGCATTGTGTTGACACGCAACACTAAAGGGGCAGGCAATTGGTTAATCGGTAAAAACTCTCTTACAGCCGTTTCTCCATAGATACTTAACCACCGTTTTACCAGCCACGCAGGGTGCGACCATTCTGTAGCCAATTGTTCGCTCAGATCAGAAAAAGTGTCCGGCGGAATATCCGGTTTGCCTTCTCTGGCCATGCGCCGTGCTACGGCATTGACAAAGCCCTGAGCCCTGCCTTCCCCCATCCTGCGCACGAGGTTGACCGCTTCATTCACAGCGGCATGCGCTGGAATATGCGAAAGATAGAACAACTGATATGCGGTGATACGTAAGGTATTGAGCACAGTCGGCGCAACCTGTCGCAAAGGTCGTCCGCAGGCTGTCCCGATGGCCAGGTCCAGCAAGCTGCGCCGACGCAAAGCGCCATAGGTCAACTCCGTAGCCAAGGCCCGATCTCTTGAGTCGAGCTGAGCTCTGCGCAAGAGCTTAGCTAACTCAATATTGGCATATGCTTGGTCTTGCTCAACGCGGTTCAGCACCTCAACCGCTATTTGTCTGGCAGTCACCTGGTGTTGCCGCATATTAGGACCTACTTCCCGAACATGACATCATTTGCTGCTACTCTGCCGGCTTCTAAAGCTATCCCCTGTCCGTAGTCGCTTGCCATGGGCATACGCAGCCGCCGACATGACTCGACCGTTCTGTGGCTGAACCAGTTGGAGTTCCAGAATCCCCTCGGAGCAAACCACCTGGATGCCTTCCTCGCTGATAGAAAGAATACCTCCAGGATGCAACTCATGAACAGATTTCGCGCTTGGCATGGCACGTGCTTTGAGTACCTTCAGCCGTTCGGTATTATAGTAGGTGTAGGCGCTCGGCCACGGCGTAAACGCCCTGATGCGATTGACCAATGCTACGGCAGAGTGCTGCCAGTCCAGGTGTCCGTCGTTCTCCTTCAGCTTATGCGTAACTGTCGCCTTCGCATGGTCTTGCGGTATGCGCGGAGCATCACCCGCTTCAACCAACCGCAGCGTTTCCACCAGAAGATCGGCACCGACAAGAGCTAAGCGATCATGCAGATCACCGGCATTTTCGTCAGCATCTACACGTGTCTTCACTTGTAGTATCACATCACCGGTATCCATCCCCATATCCAGGTACATGGTGGATACGCCCGTCTCTGTTACTCCATCCAGCAGCGCCTGTTGGATCGGCGTTGCACCACGATATTTCGGCAACAGAGAGGGATGCACGTTGATAAAACCTAAAGGTGGCGTCTGCAGCAGAATTTCCGGAATAAGTTGGCCAAAAGCCACAACCGCTACGCAATCCGGCGCCAGGTCTTGAAACTGTTGCACAAAGGTGGCGTCACGCACTTTTTCCGGCTGATAGACAGGAAGTTGCAGCTCTTGCGCGCAAGCTTTTACCGGTGGAGGCGTTAAGCGCATACCCCGCCCTTTGGGGCGGTCAGGTTGCGTTACCACCGCACACACCGTAAAACCAGCCTTTACTATGGCTCGCAGGCTTGGTACCGCGAATTCCGGCGTTCCCATAAACACAAGGCGCACACTTAGTCCCCCTGTCGTTGCTCGGTCTCCCGGCCGGTGGTTTCCAGTTGCGTCGCCTTGTCCACAAACAGAATCCCGTCCAAGTGATCGATTTCGTGTTGCAGCGCTCGAGCTAGTAATCCGGTCGCTTCAAGCCGTTTTTCCTTATTGCCGCGGTCCATATAACTGACCTTCACTCTGGCAGCCCTTTCCACATAACCGTAAACACCTGGAAAGGACAGACATCCTTCGCTATCGATGTCTCGACCTTGCGCCTCGATAATTTCCGGGTTGATGAGGTGCAGCGGCCCGTCGCCAACGTCAATGACAACAACACGCTCACTGACGCCCACCTGCGGAGCAGCCAGGCCTACGCCATCGGCGGCGTACATGGTCTCTTCCATGTCGTTTAACAACTTTTGAATGCGCTTCGTCACCTTCGGGACCTGCTTTGCTTTCTCTCGCAACACAGGATCTCCATCTTTTCTTATCTCCAAACGGGCCATGCCGTATAACACCTCCGTCGTACCGCCACCGGATGCCGCCTGCAGACTATTATGCAGACTAGAGTAACGAGTACGGGTTCACATCAGCAATAATTCGACAGGAGCGTCCGGCTGCCGCTATACCGGCTTTTGCAGCTGCTAGAACGGCCCTCTGCTCCCCTTTTAATAGAATATGCCATCGATAGCGATCCTTCAAGCGGCTAAGCGGTGCCGGCGCCGGTCCGACGACCTCCGCGCCCGTGCCTTGGCAGGCCAAACCGACTCGACCTGCAATGCGAGCCAGCTCCTCTTCATCATCTGCGGTAAGCAACAGGCGTGCCAACGACCCAAACGGCGGGTAGTTCGCCCGCTTGCGGAACTCCCGCTCCACTTCATAAAAAGCCTCATAATTTTGCTCCTTGGCAGTGATGACCGCATAGTGATCAGGCGTATAGGTTTGTATAACCACACGACCGTCCTTTTCTCCTCTGCCGGCTCGACCTGCTACCTGGGTGAGCAATTGAAAGGTGCGTTCCGCGGCACGGAAATCCGGAAAGTGCAGTGATGTATCGGCGGAAACCACGCCTACCAACGTGACCCCCGGGAAGTGAAGCCCCTTGGCCACCATCTGCGTGCCCACCAATATATCGGCTTGTCTATGTAAAAATGCCTGCCAAATGGCTTCATGCGCCCCTTTTCTGGCAGTGGTATCAACATCCATGCGCAGCACCCGCGCACGCGGATACAGCTTGCGCACTTCCTGCTCCACACGTTGCGTCCCGGCTCCGAAGGGTCTTAAATATACGCCGCCACATGTAGGACACCTCTGCGGCAAGGCGCGCCGGGCCCCGCAATAGTGACACGCCAATGTGTTTGGTTCGTGGAACGTCAGGCTTACCTGGCAGTGGCGACATCCCATAGCGGCGCCGCATTCCCTGCACAATACAAACGAGGCAAATCCGCGCCGATTGAGGAAGAGAACGGCTTGTTCGCCATGCGTCAGACAATTGTGCAGCTCCAGTTGCAGTTTGCGACTGAATATGCTCCGATTACCTGCAAGTAACTCTTCTCGCATATCGACAACTTCGACCGGTGGGAGCGGCGAATTATCGACACGATGGGGTAAGCGCAGCAATTCAAACTGCTGCTGCTGCGCAGCCGTATAGCTCTCTATACTCGGTGTAGCGCTCCCTAATACCAGTACGCCGTTCTTACTCAAGCGACGCGCCGCTACGTCACGCGTATGGTAGCGCGGCGTCTCTTCTTGTTTATAGGCGTTCTCCTGTTCTTCGTCAATGATAATCAGGCCCAAATTCCTTAAGGGAGCAAACACTGCCGAACGTGCTCCCAACACTACTTGCACCTCTCCGTCGGCAGCCGCATGCCACTGATCGGCACGCTCACTTACTGAGAGCCTACTGTGCAGCACGGCTACCTGATCGCCAAACCAGCCTTTGAACTCAGCG
>DUQB01000104.1 GCA_012838035.1 Bacillota bacterium
CGCATACAACGTTGGATCAAATTGGCGGAAGAGGGATGCTATACGCGGCAGTCCGCATGTGACGCTAAACCACATGTGCCATACAATGCATTAACTCCAGAACAGAAGGCGGTTTTAGAACAGTACCTTGCTGCCAAAGAGTACGCAGACGCTAGCTGCCGTGAACTCAGCATCCGTACACTCGAACAAGAGGGGATATATATCTCTCATGTGTCTTACTGGGAGGCTATGAAGGCCAAAGGAATTAACGGCCCACGAGGTATTCAGGCTAAGCGGCTAACTGCGCGAACGAAGCCAGAAACCACCTGGGCAAAGAAACCTAACCAACTCTGGGCTTGGGATATTACCTACCTCCTAACCAACGAGCGTCTGAAATTTTTCTACCTGTACGCAATCATCGACCGAGTGAGTCGCAAGGTGGTCGCCTGGATAGTATGTGACGAGCTATCGAGTGATGTGGCTCAGCAACTTTGGGACGCAGCACTGCTGGCAGAAAAGCTTACTGATAAACCGGCAGAGGAATGTCCGGTGTCCCTAAGTGATCGTGGTTCGCAAATGAGATCTAAGAGCACGAAGCAATTCTTCAAGGACCTAGGAATCACGCAGTTGTATTCACGCCCGAACACACCTAACGATAACCCCCATATTGAGGCGCTCTTCAGCACCGTTAAGAATTGGCCGGGTTACCCAAAGCGGTTTGAAACGATGATTGATGCAGTTGAATACTTCACAACGTTTTTTGACTGGTACAACAATGAACACTACCACACTGCTTTAAACATGATAACGCCGGCACTTGCACATGCTGGGGAAACAGAACGCATTCTGGCTGAGCGCCAGGCTGTAAAGGAGAAGACCTTCTTAGAGCGTAGACTGTACCATGCATCACGAAATTAGTGACTGATTTCCCGACGTTTGTTGACTTACTGAACGGAACCTTCTTTGTGTTGTATGGTTGTGGTGGTGTCTTACGGTAGTCTATCAATTTCCTTTTTGCCCCGGTTTTAGCTTCAACCAGTATGTCCTCCCAGTTGAATGTGTAAGGGATTGAGGAATTCTTGTTTGCCATAACTATTGGCTCATAAAGTGAACCGTACTTCTTCTTTGATTGCACTCCTGAGCTATCATAAACCCACACTATGTCATTTATGATGTTATACTTTTCCTGTAGATAGACTGATATAAAAGGCATGTTTTGAGTTGAGTTCATTATATAAAAGGTGCCCTCGTCCCTTAGCACTCGAAAACACTCATCAATCCAGGCATAACACCATTCTAAGTATTCCTCTCTATTTTCCCAATTATCACTTCCATTACCGAAATCTTTCCCTAAGTTATATGGAGGATCCGCGAAAATAAGATCTACTTGTTTATCCTTAATACACTTCAAAATATCAAGGCAATCACCTAGGGCTACTAGAGCCCCATCAGCTTCCATATATTCAAACTCGATTCGTTCAAACACATCTGATAACACTATACCCCTCCCAAGTCTCTCCTAGAGCCATTATACCGACTTCCGAGTATTATATCAAGTTGTCTTCTCAACTCTGAGCTAGCGTGTAGAGCCTCAGCACTGCGAATGCAAGCGAGTTATCCATTAAGTTTGCCCATCAGTTGCCCATGCAATTTTCATAACAGGGCAATACTGGGCGGACATACAGACACTCACAAACGAAAAAACGCCCGCTAAACGGGCATATCAGCACCTGACAACACAAAGGAACATTCGTTCTATCGATTCCCACCTTCGGCACCATAGCAAAGTAAACCCCAGTTAAGCTGGGGTTTTTTGTCTTGCATCACCGGCTTCTGCAATTTCCGCTATAGGCGCGTTCAACCCGCCATGCAGCTTTCTACCTCATCCTAGTTGGGTACACGCACTGTGGGAATACTCTTTAATGCCGCATAAACATCAGGCGCCAGCGAGATGATGCGACCTTCATAATCTAATTCCCTACTTGCTTGCCTTAGAATGTTTTTATACTGCTCAGGTGGCAAAGTGTTATCAACACTCTTCATGAGGACGACAAAACCTGCGGTGACCGCAGAGACAGAAGAAATGGAGGTAAACGGCCGCATCATCCTGCGTTGTTCCTCAGGCTTAGCGTTTTGGTACTCCAACTGTGATTGGATCATGACAATATTATAATCCCATGCGAAAATGTTTAGATCCGGATCCCGAGCATAACGGTCTCGGTCTACGGAGAACCCTGTGGGAAAGAGGTTCCGCTCATAGCCGTCATTCCGCACCCATAAACACAGTTGGCCAGAATTTCTACCAGGGATCTAGGTGTCGATCGGCTTAATGCAGATCTCAGGATCATAACCGGCAAGGTTAATCAAACGGACAGTCTCGAGTGAAA